>NZ_JBIRUL010000027.1:0-101834 GCF_044335095.1 Streptomyces sp. NPDC020597
ACCTGGTCGTCCTTCCAGTCGTACAACCACCCCGACCACTACATCCGCCACTACGCCTACCAGCTCCGCCTCGACCCCATCACCAACGCGACAGGCCGCAGCGACGCCACCTTCCGCCTGACCAGCTGACCAGCTGACCAGACACCGGATCCGACACGGAATCCGGCGCCGACAGGGATGCCGGCGCCCCGACGGGAGAGCGCCGGCATCCCCCGGCGGAGCCGGCCGCCCGGGCCCGCCACCCTGCCGGCATCCCCCGCGCCTCGTCCGAGTGCACCACGAGCAGCGGCGCCAGCGGCGCCCTTCGCAACACCTCACCGCGGCGCCACCACACGTGCACGCCAGGACACCGCCGGCTCGCCGCCGGCCTCCGGAGGTGACGAGCGGCCCGCCCCGAAAGCCGTGCCGAAGGCGGCCGAAGCCGCACCGGCACCAAAGCGTCGACGCAACCCGCACCGTCCATATGGTCGGACGCAGTTCGATCTGTCGGACGCCAGGGGCCTGTCGACGCTCGCAACACACCCCACATTGAGAAGGAGTTCTCCGTGATCAAGCCTCCCTGGATACGCAGCGTCAGACGCGCGCTGCTGGCGGCCGGTGCCACCGCCGCGCTCGCCGCCGGCCTTCTCACCGCCACGGCCACCACCTCGCAGGCCGCCACCCAGGGGCCGTGCGACATCTACGCCGCCGGTAGCACTCCCTGCGTTGCCGCACACAGCACCACTCGCGCCCTGTACGGGGCGTACAACGGCCCGCTGTACCAGGTCAAGCGCGCCTCCGACAACACGACCAAGGACATCGGCCCGCTGACCGTCGGAGGTGTCGCCGACGCGGCGCAGCAGGACGCCTTCTGCGCGAACACCAGCTGCGTCATCACCGTCATCTACGACCAGTCCCCCAAGGGCAACGACCTCACCCAGGCGCTGAGGGGCCACTGGCCCGGGCCGGCCGAGGGCGGGAACGACAACCTGGCCAACGCCTTCGAAGCGCCGGTCACCGTCGGCGGACACAAGGCATACGGCGTCTACGTCGCACCGGGCACCGGCTACCGCAACAACAACACCAACGGCATCGCCACCGGCGACCAGCCGGAGGGCATGTACGCGATCTTCGACGGCACGCACGTCAACGGCGGCTGCTGCTTCGACTACGGCAACGCCGAGACGACCGGCAACGACGACGGCAACGGCACCATGGAGGCCATCTACTTCGGCACCAGCACGGGTTGGGGCTCCGGCAGCGGCACCGGCCCCTGGATCATGGCCGACCTGGAGAACGGCCTGTTCTCCGGGGTCAACCGCGGAGTGAACGCGGGCGACCCGACCATCAACCACCGCTTCACGACCGCCATCGTCAAGGGCGGCCCGAACCACTGGGCCATCCGCGGTGGCAACGCCCAGTCGGGCAGCCTGTCCACCTTCTACGACGGTGTACGCCCCAACGCCAGCGGCTACAACCCGATGAAGAAGCAGGGCGCGATCATCCTCGGTATCGGCGGCGACAACAGCAACACCGGCCAAGGCACCTTCTACGAAGGCGTCATGACCTCGGGCTACCCCTCGGACGCCACCGAGAACGCCGTACAGGCCAACATCACCGCCGCCGGCTACAACAGCGGGTCGACCAGCGCCGGGACCCTCACCCCAGGCTCCCGGATCTCCCTGCAGGCCACCACCGCGCCCTGCTGCACCTCGCACTACCTCCGCCACAACGACGCCGACACCAAGGTCGTCATCTCCAGCATCAACTCCGCCAGCTCGGCCACCGACAAGGCCGACGCCACCTGGATCGTCCGCGCCGGCCTGGCCAACACCTCCTGCCTGTCCTTCGAGTCCGCCGACAAGCCGGGTCAGTTCCTGCGCCACTCCAACTACCAGCTCTACCTGAACACCGACAACGGTGGCAGCTCGTTCGGCAAGGACGCCACCTTCTGCCCCACAGCGGGCAACAGCGGGGTCGGCACCTCCTTCCAGTCCGTCAACTTCCCGACCAAGTACCTCCGCCACTACAACTACACGGCCTACATCGCCAGCAACGGTGGCACCAACGCCTGGGACAACACGAGGTCGTGGGCCCAGGACACCAGTTGGCTGACCGCAGCTCCTTGGAGCTGACCGAGTGACCGAGCCCGTGGGCGCCTCCAGCCGGAGACGCCCACGGGCTCGGGGCCATGCGACCCCGACTCCGCACACCCCTCGGAGGCACCCGATGAGCGCCACCCCCCTCCCGTCGCGCCGGCTCTTCCTCGGCATGGCGGCCGCCGTACCGCTGTCCATGACCGGCGGGCTGACCCTGGGCAGCCAGTCCGCCAGCGCCGCGACGAACTCCTCGTTCGTCATGGCCTACTTCACCCAGTCACCCAGGAACCTCGGCACTGACTACGGCCTGCACCTCGCGGTCAGCACCGACGCGCTGCAGTGGATGCCGCTGAACCAGAACAACCCCGTCGTCACCCCGACCGCGGGCGACGGCGGTCTGCGCGACCCCTTCATCCTGCCCAAGCAGGACGGCGCCTACGTCGTCATGGCGACCAACCTGAAGGGCACCGACTGGACCAGGAAGAGCCCGTACATCCACGTCTGGGACTCCGCCGACCTGCGCTCCTTCGACAACTACCGCCTGCTCAAACTGCACGACATGGCGACCCACACCTGGGCGCCCGAAGCCTTCTGGGACCCCTCCCGCGGCCAGTACGCCATCACCTACTCGGCCGTCAACAGCAGCGGACACAACGTGATCATGGTCAACTACACCACGGACTTTCAGACCGTGACGTCGCCGCAGGTCTTCTTCGACCCCGGCTACGACATCATCGACGCCACCCTCGCCAAGGACGTGAACGGCGTCAACTACCTGTACTACAAAGGCCACAACAGCCTCACGGGTGCGAAGTCCACCTCGCTCAATCCCGGCAGCTTCACCCAGTTCACCTCGGGGCTGGCACCGCAGGGAGGCATCGAGGGCCCGATCCTCGCCGAGGCCGCCGGCACCTGGTACCTGTGGGGCGACGCCAACGCGCTCTTCTACACCTGGCAGACCAGCGACCTCTCCACCGGAGCCTGGACCGCCACCGACCGTCGCGTCTACACCCAGCCCCTGAACTCCAAGCACGCCGACATCAAGCCGATCCCCCAGACGGTGTACGACAACATGGCAGCCAAGTGGGGAAGGCCTGCCTGGAACCGGCTGAAGTCCTACAACTTCCCCGACAGATACTGGCGGCAGGTCGATTCCCTCGCCCGCATCGACCCGTACCCGTTCGACCCGTACACCGACTCGCAATGGAAGCTGGTGCCGGGGCTGGCCGACTCCTCCGGCGTCTCCTTCCAGTCAGTCACCCAGCCGACCCGCTACCTGCGTCACGCCTTCTACCAGCTGCGACAGGACGCCAACGACGGCACCACGAAGTTCGCCCAGGACGCCACCTTCCACCAGACCGCCGGACTCGCCGACCCCTCCTGGTCGTCGTTCCGCTCTCACAACTACCCGGACCGCTACATCCGGCACTACGACTACGCGCTGCGCATCGACCCGATCTCCAACGCGACCGGCAGAGCCGACGCCACGTTCTCCGTCTGGTACTGAATCCGAGGCGGCACGCCTCTAAGGGCCGGCACCGACGTGGGCTCAGTCGTGCCGGCAGGCTTCGCGCTCGAACTCGGCGAGGGGGACGGCTGCGGTGGACTCCACGCCGTCGTCGGAGACGCTCTGGTAGAGCACCGTCCCCGGGGTGAGCCGATCACGGTCCGTCAGCGTGAAAGTGACACTCGTCGACGACCACGAGTTGTCCTCGGTCCACCCGTAGAGGGCGTACCCGGTCCCGACGGTCAGCGGAGCCAGGGGAGTGGTCGCGGTCCAGCCGGCCGCGGGAGAATCCAGAGGCCAGGTGGCGAGACCGGCGTGGAGAGGGCTGTCGGCCGTCCATGAACCGACCGTCGTCTCCTCGTCGGCGTCGGCGCTGTCGACGTAGAGTGTCGCGCCGTCGATCCGATGCCCGCAGACCATCATGACGCCGAGCAGGCGGCCGTCGTCGGTCACGGAGACGCCGGCGACGGCATCGACGGGCACCGTGCACCCCGACACGCCGGCCAAGGCCCCGCCGACCGCAACGGCCGCCAGCAGGCGTCGAGTTGTCCGCCGCAGCGACATGGCCGACTTCATGGGACCCCCTCGTCAGGGGAGTGCTGGTCCCCCGGTCTTCCGCGCGCACTGCACGTGCCCGACAGAATTCCATGTGTTCTCCGCCTGCGAGCACGTTTTCTTGTCGTTGTGGCGGCGCCCCGCGGGCGGCAGCCGGGAACGTGCTGAGAACTCGCCGCTCCCGGGACCAGTTCGTCGAGCAGCGCCCCGCCGAGAGATCTCGTCCCACGCTCCCCGGCCGCGACGGAGCATGTTGCGTCCCATGACGTGCACGCCGGTGTTTCCGTGCAGGTCCGTGAGGAGCTGAGCGCCGCGTTCCCGCCGCACTGCCGGGACGCCCGCCCTGTCGGGCCAACTGGCCTGAAAACAATCAGAGTTGAGCGCTTGTCCGTGGCGCTCGTGTGGTTCCTTGCACCGATCGCCCCGGTGTCACGGCGCTCTCCGAGTGACGCAGGACACTGTTGACCGGCGTGTTCAAGCCATCCATGATCACCGACTGTAAGAAAAATCTAAGAGAACGGGTGGGGTGTGTTGACGCACAGACGTCGGCGCGATTGGCGCCGGGCGATCGGGAGCGGCGCGATAGCCGTCGCTCTCCTGGGGGGTGCGGTTCCGGCCATCGGCGTCACGGCGGCTCCGGCGTTCGCCGAAGAGGGAGGGGCGACCTCGGCGAAGGCCGACGCCACTCCTGAGTCGAAGGCGAGCGCGCGGGCGGCGAAGACCGGTGAGCGCGTGGAGGTGACGGCGAAGACGTCGGAGTCCACGCAGTTGTTCGCCAACCCTGACGGCACCTTCACGCAGGAGATGAACGCGGCTCCGGTCCGTGCTCAGGAGGACGACGGCCGCTGGGCCCGGATCGACACCACCCTCGTGCGCGAAGCCGACGGCTCCGTGCGGGCCAGGAACACCACGGCGGACGTCGCCTTCTCGGGCGGCGGCAGCGGCGGCCGGCTGGTCACGCTCGAGGACGATGGGCATCAGCTGAAGCTCGGCTGGCCCGGCACGCTGCCCGCGCCGCGCCTCAAGGGCGCGACCGCCACCTACGCCGACGTCCTGCCGGACGTCGACCTGCAGTTGACGGCGCTGAGCACCGGCTACACCTCCGTGCTCGTGGTGAAGTCCGCCCGGGCGGCGAAGAATCCCGCGCTCGCGACGATCAGGATGACCGTCTCCGGGACCGGTCTGGACATCGCCCCGACCCGCGACGGCGGCTTCGTCGCACGCGACGCGGACGGCACTCCGGTCTTCGAGAGCCCCGCCGGCCGGATGTGGGACTCCGCGGGTGACGCCCCCGCCGCCGACACCGCGGCCGCCGACACCGCGGGCGTCACCACGCAGCTCGCCCGTACCGAACCGGTCGACGCCGAGCCCACTTCGGCAGCGCCCGTCCCGCTGCCCGCGACCGGAGGCGAGCCCGCGCCCGCCGAGGGCCCCGGCACGGGTGACGCGGCGGCCGATCTGCCGCTGCGCATCACCGGCACCACCCTGGAGATCACTCCGGACCCCGCCCTGCTGAAGGGCGCCGACACCGTCTTTCCGCTGTACATCGACCCACCGACCAAGGGCATCTCGCTGGGCGACTGGACGGCGCTGGCCTCCAACGGCGCCAAGTACTGGAAGTTCAGCGGGGACAAAGGCGTGGGGCGCTGCTCCAACTACGCCGGCTACCTCTGCTCCAGCAGCCCGTACACCCAGCGCATGTACTTCGAGTACCCGCTGTCGTCGATCCACGGCAAGAAGATCCTCGACGCCACGTTCGAGGTGTACATGGCGTGGTCGTTCACCTGTGACGCTCACTGGTACGACCTGAGCCATGTCAACAAGGGCATCGCCGACAGCACCACCTGGTCGAGCCGGCCCAGCGCCGACGACCTGATGGGCGACCGGTCCGTGTCCTACGGCCGCGGCGGCCTGTGCAGCCCCTCGCAGCCGGCCAACTGGGTGCGGTTCAGCGACAACGTCTCGGGCGGCGAGACCAACGAGAACCTGACGCCGACCCTCGCGACCCACGCCGCGAACAAGGCGGCGCAGATCACGTTCTCGCTGACTGCGCACGACGAGTCCGACGCGGCCGCCTGGGCGCGGTTCCGCAACGACGCCAAGCTGTCGGTCACCTACGTCTCCTACCCGGACAAGCCGACGTCGTACGGCGTCCAGCAGGGCACCACCGGGCGCGTCTGCAACGCCTCCACGCTGCCCTTCGCCACCAGCGACACCACGCCGAAGATGCTCGGCACGGTGCAGTCGGCGGACGGAAGCCAGGCCCAGCTGCGCACCGACTTCGAGGTGTGGAAGGCCGACGGCTCCAGCCGCGTGTGGACCGCGAACTCGCCGAGCACTTCCTGGGTGGCCGACAACGCCGTGCGGGACGCCAGCACCAGCGCACTCGCGGCGCAGACGAACTACCGCATGCGCGTCAAGACTCAGGCGTACTACGTCACCGACCGCGGCGACTCCGGGGTCCTGGACTCCGCATGGTCGTCCTGGTGCTACTTCCGCGTCGACACGGACTCACCGCCGCCGCCCCTCGTCACCAGCGCCGACGGCCTGTACAAGCCGGCCGACGCCAACCCGGCGGCGGGCGGTGTGGGCACCTCGGGCAAATTCACCGTCACCCCAGCCGACACCAACCCGAACACGGCGGGCATCCAGTCCGACGTCGTCAGCTACCGGTGGAAGCTGAACAGCGGCGCACTCTCCCCGCCGATCAACGTGGCCGCGGGCTCGGGCACCACCCTGTCGGTCACCCCGAACCAGGCCGGTGAGAACACCATCCAGGTCTGGGGCTACGACGCGGCCGCCCACAGCTCGCTCACCGGCTACTACAGCTTCCTCGTCAAGGGAGCCGAACTGCCCTCGGGCGTCTGGCACCTGGACAACGCCCTCACCGACGCCACCACCGCCACCGCGCACCCGCTGACCAGCTCGGGGGCCACCTGGGACGCGCTGGCCCGCAGCGGCGCCGGTGCGGCGAAGCTCAACGGCACGACGGCCTACCTGTCGACCTCCGGCGCGGTCCTGGACACCACCAAGTCCTTCACGGTCTCGGCCTGGGTGCGGCTGACGAAGAACGACGTCAACTACACCGTCCTGTCCCAGGCGGGCGTCAACGCCTCCGGGTTCCAGCTGTACTACTCCAGCTCCTACAAGGCGTGGATCTTCAACCGTCACCAGACGGACGTCGTCAACCCCGCCATCACCCGCTCGATCGGCGTCCGACCGCCGGTCCTGAACGCCTGGACGCACCTGGCCGGCGTCTACGACGCGGCGAACCAGACCATCCAGCTCTACGTCAACGGTGTCCCGCAGGGCGTCCCGGTGGCGTTCACCACCCCGTGGAAGGCGTCCGGCAGCCTCCAGATCGGGCGGCTGTGGTACGACGGCGGCGGCAAGGAGAACTTCTCCGGAACCGTCGACGAGGTCAAGGTGTGGTCCCGTGCCCTCGCGGACACCGAGGTCACCCATGACGCGTGGCTGGAGGACGAGGACCTGAGCGACGGCACGTCCGGCGCCCCGGTCCCGGCGCTGGTCGCCAAGTGGGACGCCACCGACATGGCGAACGCCACCGGCGCCACCGTGAAGGACACCAGCGGCTTCGGCCGCAACCTCACCCTGAACGGAGCGGCGCTCACCCAGGTCACCACCGGCGACCCGGACATCGGCGAAGAGGTGACGACGTCCCAGACGATGACCCTGAACGGGACCAGCGCCTACGCCGGCGCCACGGGCCCGTTCGTCGACGACACCGGCTCGTTCACCGCGACCGCCTGGGTCACGCTGGACCCGGCCAGGTTCTCCGACACCTCCAAGTCCTACGCGGTGCAGGTGTTCGGCCAGTCGGGCGTCAGCCAGTCCTCCTGGGGCGTGTGGTACGAGCAGCCGGCCGGCAGCACCCAGGGCCGCTGGACCTTCGGCCGCCCCGACAAGGACGGCACCGGCGCGGCATGGACCGTCAACGCCTCCGACGCGTTCGTCACGGCCCAACTCGGCGTGCCGGTCATGCTGACGGTCGTCCACGACGCCCAGGCGGCGGCCGACGCCGTCGACACCTCCCAGCTCGGCGCGCTGAAGCTGTACGTCGACAGCGCGCTCGTGGGCGACGAGGACGGCGTGTCGTACTCGACTCCCTGGCAGGGAGGCGGCGCCTTCGAGATCGGCCGGGCGAAGGTCAACGGCGCTGCCGCACGCTACTTCCCCGGGACGATCGACAGCGTCCGCGTGTGGGCGGGAGCCACCTCCACCGGAGAGATCGCCGACCGGCGCAACGCCGAACAGCGCTGACGGCGGGCATGGGCAGGGCGGGCTGAACTCTTGTCCTGCCCATGCCCATGCCCATGCCTGTGCCTGTGCCGGTACCTGTGCCCGTTCCCGGGCTCGTGCTCCTGCCCGTGCCCGGGAACGGGTCCGTCCGTCCCGTTCTCGTCCTTCTTCTCTTCCCCTCATCTTTTCGACAACCGGGATATCACCGTGTCTTCATCACCTTTCCGCAGACGCGTGCCAGGGGCGGTCGTGCGCCGCTGGCTCGCCCGCGGCGGACTCGTTCTCTCCTTCTCCCTGTTGCCGCAGGCGGTCGTGCCCTCGGGTTACGACTTCGCGGCGCAGGCCCAGCCGGCGGCGAACCGCAAGCTGGAGCACCGGCCCGACGCGAAGATCGACAAGGTCGGCGTGCTCAAGCGGGGCAAGTCCAAGGCGCCCAAGGACAAGGCCGCCCCGGCCTCGCGGGCCACGCACGAGCGGCTGAAGAAGGCCACCTGGCCGACGACCGCGAAAGCGACCGCGCAGCTCCCGGCGAGCGGCGGCGCCGCCTCGGTGAACGTCGGCGGACTCGGCGTGAAACTCGCTCAGACGCCGGCCGCCGAGCAGTTGAAGCCGGCCAAGGCGTCCGGCCCCGCCGCGAAGGTCGCGCTGAGCGTCCACGCCCAGGCGGCCGCCCGGAAGGCGGGCGTCAGCGGCGTCCTGCTCACCGTGGCCCCCACCACCGGTGACAAACTGCGCGTCTCCCTCGACTACTCGTCCTTCAAGGACGTCTACGGCGGCGACTTCGGCCCCCGTCTGCACCTGGTCACGCTGCCATCGTGCGCGCTGACGACCCCGCAGAAGAAGGCGTGCCGCACGCAGACGCCGGTGGCCGGCGCGGACAACGACGCCGCCACCCAGACGGTGAGCGGCACACTCGCCGCCCGCACCCCGATGCTGCTGGCGGCCGCCGCCGACGCGTCGGGCGGCGGCAGCGACTACGGCGCCACCCCGCTGTCCCCGACCGCGACGTGGGAGGCGGGCGGCAGCACGGGTGACTTCACCTGGAACTACCCGCTGCGGGTTCCCCCGGCGACGGCAGGGCCGTCCCCGAACCTGTCGATCTCCTACAACTCCGGTTCCGTGGACGGGCGTACGGCCGGGGAGAACAACCAGACCTCGGTGGTCGGCGAGGGCTTCTCGATGACCGAGTCCTACATCGAGCGCAAGTACGCCTCGTGCAAGGACGACGGGCAGAGCGGCAAGGGCGACCAGTGCTGGAAGTACGCCAACGCCACGCTGGTCCTCAACGGCAAGGCCGTCGAACTGGTCAACGCCTGCGCCGACAAGAGCGCCTGTGACAGCGCGGCCCTCTCCCAGGCCTCCGGCGGCAGCTGGAAGGTGAAGAACGAGGACGGCTCCCGCGTCGAGCACCTGACGGGCGCCACCGGCAACGGCGACGACAACACCGAGTACTGGAAGGTCACCGACGCCTCCGGCACCCAGTACTTCTTCGGCAAGCACCGCCTGCCCGGCTGGAGCGACAAGGGCACCACCGACACGTCCGACGACGACCCGGTCACCAACTCCGTGTGGACGCTGCCGGTCTTCGGCGACGACGCGGGCGAGCCGTGCTACAAGTCGACCGGCTTCGCCGACTCCTCCTGCACGCAGGCCTGGCGCTGGAACCTGGACTACGTAGTGGACACCCACGGCAACGCCTCGACGTACTGGTACGCCAAGGAGACCAACTACTACTCCAAGAACGGCGACACCACGGTCAACGGCACCGCCTACGTCCGGGGCGGCTACCTCAACCGCATCGACTACGGCCTGCGCAGTGACCTGCTGTACAGCAAGCCGGCCGCGCAGCAGGTGCGTTTCACGTACGCCGAGCGGTGCCTGACCTCGTGCACGAGCCTGACGGCGACGACGAAGGCGAACTGGCCCGACGTTCCCTTCGACATGATCTGCGCGTCCGGCACCAAGTGCACCACGCAGATCGGCCCGTCCTTCTTCACCCGCAAGCGCCTGACCGACATCACGACCTCGGTGTGGACCGGCACCGGCACCACCCAGCGCGACGTCGACGCCTGGCACCTCGACCAGGACTTCCCCGACACCGGTGACGCCTCCTCGGCGAGCCTGTGGCTGAAGTCGATCCAGAACACCGGCAAGGCCAACGCCACCGCAGCCCAGCTCCCGGCGATCGCCTTCGGCGGCGTTCAGATGCCCAACCACGTCGAGGGCAGCGGCCCCGACACCCTGCGTTACATCAAGTGGCGCGTTCGCACGATCAAGTCGGAGACGGGCTCGACGATCACCGTCAACTACTCGGATCCGGACTGCGTCTGGGGCTCGAGCATGCCGGGCGCCGTCGACAAGAACACCCGGCGCTGTTTCCCCGTCAAGTGGTCCCAGTCCGGGGCGACCCCGGTCACCGACTGGTTCCACAAGTACGTGGTCACCTCGACCTTCCAGGACGACCCCTACGGCCACGGCGACACCGGTGAGACGTACTACGACTACCAGGGCGGCGCGGGCTGGGGCTACGCCGACGACGAAGGCCTGACCAAGGCCTCCAACCGCACCTGGTCGCAGTGGCGCGGCTACGGCAAGGTCGTGGAGACCTCCGGCGACGCCGAAGGCCCCCGCTCGAAGAAGTCCACCCTGTACCTGCGCGGCCTGGACGGCGAGAAGGAGCTCGACGGCACACCCCGTGTGGAGAAGGTCACCGACTCCACCGGCGCTGCTCTCGACGACTCCCGCCAGCTGTCCGGCTTCGTGCGCGAGACGATCGTCTACAACGGAACCGACGAGGTCGGCGGCACGATCAACACCCCGTGGTCGCACCGGACGGCCAGTCACACCTACAGCTGGGGGACCACCGAGTCCTGGATCGTGCAGCCCGGTGAGACCACGACGCGCACCAAGACGTCCACCGGTACCCGTACGGTCAAGCAGAAGACGACGTACGACACGACGTACGGCATGCCGCTCACCGTCGAGGACGGCGGCGACTCGGCCAAGACCGGCGACGAGACCTGCACCCGCACCGGCTACGCCCGCAACACGACGGACTGGCTGGTGAACAAGGTCAGCCGGGTCGAGGTCTACTCCGTGGGCTGCACGACCGTCCCGGCGGTGCCCGGCGACGTCATCTCCGACGCCACCACCGCCTACGACAACCAGGCGGTCGGCGCGGCGCCCACCAAGGGCGACATCACCGCCACCGCCCGGGTCGCGAGCTACGAACCGGTGACCAAGGCGCCCGTGTACCAGCAGGTGTCCGGCACCACGTTCGACAAGCTGGGCCGCCCCCTCACCGAGACCAACGCCCTGGGCCGCACGGTCAGGACGATCTACGCCCCCGACGACACCGGCTACGGCCCGTTGACGTCGAAGACGACCATCGACCCCAAGCTGTACTCCTCCACCACCGTGGTGGACCCGGCGTGGGGCACGGCCACCAAGACCACCGACGCCAACGGCAACGTCACCGAGTGGTCCCTGGACGCGCTCGGGCGGGTGCGCTCGGTGTGGAAGCCGGACCGTTCCCGCACCCTCGGCGACGCGGCCACCCTGGTCTACGCCTACAGCATCAACAACGACAAGGAGACCTGGGTCCGCACCGACGCCCTCAAGAACGACGGGCAGACCTACAACAGCTCCTACGAGATCTTCGACTCGCTCCTTCGCTCGCGCCAGAAGCAGGTCCCCGCGCCGGACGGCGGCCGGGTGATCTCCGAGACGCTGTACGACGACCGGGGCCTCGCCTACCTCGCCAACGAGCAGGTCCACGACAACCTCGCACCGTCGGGCACCCTGGCCAACACCTTCCCCGGCTCCGTGCCCGCCTCGACCGAGACGGTGTACGACGCCGCAGGCCGCGCCACCGAGTCCGTCTTCCGCGTCTACGACCAGGAGAAGTGGCGCACCAAGACCGACTACCAGGGCGACCGCACCGCCGTCACCGCCGCCGCGGGCGGCACCGGCACCCTGAGCATCACCGACGCCCGCGGCCGCATCCTGGAGCGCCGTGAGTACGGCGGCCCGGCCCCGACCGGCGCCGACTACACGCGCACCCTCTTCGAGCACGACCCCTCCGGCCGGCTCACCAAGATGACCGGTCCCGACAACGCAGTCTGGTCGTACGGCTACGACCTGCGCGGCCGCAAGACCACCTCCACCGACCCCGACAAGGGCACCGTCACCACCGCCTACAACGACGCCGACCAGCCGGTCGCCACCACCACGACCCTGCTGCAGACCACCCGCACCCTGATCACCGACTACGACGAGCTCGGCCGCAAGACCGGCACCTGGGACGGTGTGAAGGACAACGCCCACCAGCTGACCAAGTTCACCTACGACTCCCTGGCCAAGGGACAGGTGACCGCGGCCATCCGCTACGTCGGCGGCACCACCGGCAAGATCTACTCCCAGGCCGTCACCGGCTACGACGCGCTCGGCCGCCCCAAGGGCGGCAAGACCGTCATCGCCGCCGCCGACCCCCTGGTCACCGCGGGCGCGCCGCAGACCTTCACCACCTCCACCGTCTACAACCGAGACGGCACCGTGCAGTCCACGTCCATGCCCGCGGTGGCCGGCCTGCCCGCCGAGACCGTGGCCAACAGCTACAACAGCCTCGGCATGCTCACCGGCACGTCCGGCATGACCGGCTACGTCCAGAACATCGGCTACTCCCCGTACGGCGAGATCGAGGAGACCCGCCTGGGCACCTCCACCGGCGCCAAGCAGCTGCAGGTCCTCAACCGCTACGAGGACGGCACCCGCCGCCTGTCCAACATGCACACGGTCGACCAGACCAACGCCGGATACACCAGCGACGTCGACTACACGTACGACGCGACCGGCAACGTCAGGTCCGTCACCGACAAGGCGGCGGGCAAGGACGCCCAGTGCTTCGCCTACGACGGCTACCGCCGCCTGACCGAGGCCTGGACCCCGTCCTCGGGCGACTGCGCCACCGCCCGCTCGGCGTCCGCCCTCGGCGGCCCGGCCCCGTACTGGACCAGCTGGACCTACGAGCCCGGCGGTCTGAGGGACACCCAGACCGAGCACAAGGCCACCGGTGACACCGCCACCGCGTACGGCTACCCGGCCGTCGACGCCGACGGCGCCGGCCAGCCGCACACCCTGACCTCGCTCACGGTCGACGGCGGCACGGCCAAGTCGCTGACCTACGACGAGCAGGGCAACACCACCAAGCGGTACGGCGCCACCGGCATCGCCCAGAGTCTCACCTGGGACATCGAGGGCGAGCTCGTCCGCCTCACGGAGGGCGCCAAGGCCACCGACTACCTGTACGACGCCAACGGCGATCTGCTGATCCGCCGCGGCGCCGACCAGACCGTCCTGTACCTGGCCGGTCAGGAACTCCACTACGACACGGGAGCCGCCAAGTTCACCGCCCAGCGCTACTACCCGGCCGGTGACGTCACCGCCGTGCGCACGGAGACCGGTCTGACCTGGATGATCGACGACCATCACGGCACCGCCTCGATGTCCGTCGACGCCACCACCCAGGCCGTCACCCGCCGCTACACCAAGCCCTTCGGCGAGAGCCGCGGCGCGGCGCCCTCGCTGTGGCCCGACGACAAGGGCTTCCTCGGCAAGCCCGTCGACTCAGGAACCGGCCTCGTCCACGTCGGCGCCCGTGAGTACGACCCGACCCTCGGACGCTTCCTGTCGGTCGACCCCGTCCTGGTCCCCGAGGACCACGAGTCGATGAACGGCTACGCCTACGCCGACAACACCCCCGTCACCAAGAGCGACCCGACCGGTCTGCGGCCCATCACGGACTGCGAACGCGGGTGCAGCGACGGCAAGGGCGGCACGTACCACGACTACATGACGATGGGCCCGAACGGGACGTGGGTCTACCACTCCACCCAGACCTACACGACCAAGGTCCCCGGCACGTCCAACACGTACATCAGCGCCACGGTGACCACGCGCGCCGGCCGGACGACCGCCGTCGACGTCGCCGTCTTCAAGAAGCCGAGCTTCAAGAAGGGGCCGAACCCGGAACCGGAGCGCAAGGACGGCAAGAAGAGCAAGGTCATGGACCTGTCCGCGCAGGAGCTGGTCATGCTCTGGGCCAAGGGCGGACCGTCCGACGTCACCCTGCCGCCGGACGGCGAGTTCGTCAGGCAGCTGCGCACCGAGGACCACTTCCGGTCCTTCATCCGCAAGATGCAGGGCATGATCAAGGACGGCGTGTACACGGCGAAGGGATCGTTCGACAAGTCGCACGACAAGCGCACCGACGGGGAGAAGATCTGGGAAGGCATCACGGACTTCACCGGGTTCCTCACGGAGGGCATCTACGGGGCCAGTCCCGCGAGCATGGCGCTGGGCTCCTACAATCTCGACTACGAACTGCTCGGGGTGGCCTGTGAGCCGCCCAGGACGGACTCGGAGTGGGACCACGGGGCCCTCGTCGGCCAGGTGAAGGTGTCGATCTCCAACACCATGTCGGTGGCCTCGGCGACGCGCAGCCTCTCGGACGACGGGTACAAGAAGGGCAGCTCGAACCCGGTCATGAAGGCGGGCTCGGACGTCGCGAAGCACATCTGGCCGGACGGTCAGACGGACATCACCGTGAAGATCAACTGGATCGAGGAAATCTATGTGCCGTACTAGGAGAGCCGGACGCGCTCTTCTCGCAGCGGCCGTCTCCGCGATCCTGGTCTCGGGGGTGTCCGCCTGCGACGAGGGAGAGGACGTCCCCGTCCCCACGCAGGGCCAGATCGTCGGCTCCTGGACCAACCCCGGGGGTGACCGGGTCACCTTCGCGAAGGGCGGCACGGGCACCATCTCGGCGGGAGCCCAGCTCCAGCTGAGCAGCCTGATGGAGAAGTCCGACACCAAGCCGCAATGCCCGTTCTCCTGGGGTGTCGACACCGTGCCGGCGGGAGGCGACACGTGGGTCTCCGTCACGTTCGCCGCGGGGCAGTGCGGACCGGATCCGGGTGAGTTCGGTCTGTACTACTACTACGAGGAGGACTCCGGGGCTCTTCGGCTGTCACCGGCCGTGGAGTTCCCGAAGCCCGAGGAGATCTACACCCGCTCGTAGGCGACCGGGTAGCGGATCACCGGGGGTCACCGGCTCCCGGTGATCCCGCCCCCTTCGGAAGGGGAGGCGTGCTCGCGTCTCCCCTTCCGAAGTCACATGCCGGGCTCTGCCAAACGGCTTCCGCCGACGAGGACTGCGGTCCTATCGTCTGGACCCGTGATCAGAAACGGCGTTCCCCTGCCCCCCACGGTCTACCCGCTCGCCAAGGGGCGGGTGTGGGCCATGCTGGCCGGCTCCCTGGTCTTCGTCGGTCTGGGCGTCGCCTTCCTGCTCGCCCACAGCACCGTGAAGATGACCCTGGCCGGTGCGCTGGCCGTGCCCTTCTTCGGACTCTGCTCGGTCCTCATCATGCGGCGCCTGCTCAGCGACCGGCCGGAGCTGGTGCTGGACGACGCGGGAGTGGACCACGTACGGCTGGGGCGCCTCGGCTGGGACCAGATAGCCCTCGTGCGGATACGCGAGCAGCGGGTGCGCACCACCTCGCAGCGGTTCATCGAGCTGGTGCTGCACGACCCGGACGCCTATCTGGCCCACGCACCCAAGCTCGTCCGCAGCACGGCGTCCATGAACGCACGACTCGGCTTCGGGCCGGCCACCATGGCCGTGAACACGCTGTCCGTACCGCCCGAGGCGGTCCTGGACGCGATGCGCCGCCACCGCCCCGGACTCGCCGTGCAGCACTGAGCGCGTCAGGTCGCCCGACCGGCTGACGTGCGGCGCCGGGCCAACACGCGGGTTGCGCCGCCGTCGTCCTCGGCGTCGTACCGGACATGCTCGAAACCGATCCGGCTCAGCAGGGTCAGTGGGTCCCGGTTCGGTGCGGCCACGGTGGGGTGGACGGCGGCGGCTCCGGCAGAAGCCGTTCGATGCGCAGAGTCGGGGTCACCGTCGGCGAGGCCGGCCAGGGGGTGTCCAGGTGGGCAAACCGCGTTGGCGCACGCGATTCGCCCCCGCCGCGGCCCGGTCGGCGCGGCGAGCTTCGGCTGACCTACGGGCTCTGGACACTAGCCTGGCCGTCTGCCGACCGACCGCCGCACAGCGTCGAAGGAGTCACCCGCATGGAGATCGTGTCGTCACGGAAGATCACCACGTTTCTGATGTTCGAGGGGAACGCCGAGGACGCGATGACCTTCTACATCTCGCTGTTCGACGATGCCGAGGTGATCGGCATCAGTCGCTACGGAGCCGCGGGTCCCGGCAAGGAAGGCAGTGTGCAGCACGCGACCTTCTCACTCGCCGGTGAGGAGTTCATGTGCATCGACAGCCCCGTGCAGCACGACTTCACCTTCACGCCCGCCGTCTCGCTCTTCGTCCAGTGCCAGGACGAGGCCGAGCTGGACCGCCTCTTCGCTGCCCTGGCCGAACAGGGCACCGTGCTCATGCCGTTGGGGGACTACGGCTTCAGCCCCAGGTTCGGCTGGGTCAACGACCGGTTCGGCGTCTCCTGGCAGCTGAACCTGCCCGCCTGAGCGGTCGTCTCGCGCCGCACCGGTGCGATGACTTGCTCACCCGCCCGAATATCGATTGCAAGTCCGTGCCGTGGGTCGAACGATGGCACGTTGTGACGACCACAGAAACCCGGCCCGTGTCCGGCGCGGCCCGGCCGATCGCCCTGGTGACGGGAGTCGGCCGCTCCGTGGGGATCGGCGCGGGCGTCGCCCGCCGGCTGGCCGGGGCCGGCTGGAACGTAGCCTTCACGTACTGGACGCCGTACGACGCGCGCATGGCCTGGGGCGTCGAGGCCGGCGCCGCGGACACCATCGCCGAGTCCCTGGCGGACGAGGGCGCCGAGACGGCGGCCGTCGAGGCGGACCTCGCCGATCCGGACACTCCGGAACGTGTCTTCGACGAGGTCCGGCGCCGCCTCGGCGACGTCACGGCTCTCGTGATGTGCCACTGCGAGTCGGTCGACTCCGGCCTGCTCGACACCACCCTGGAGAGCTTCGACCGCCACTTCGCGGTCAACGCGCGCGCCACCTGGCTGCTGATCCGCGAGTACGGCCGTCGCTTCCAGGGCGCTCACGGAACCGGACGCGTGATCAGCCTCACCAGTGACCACACCGTCGGCAACCTGCCCTACGGGGCGAGCAAAGGCGCGCTGGACCGCATCACGCTGGCCGCCGCCCATGAACTCGCCCCGCTCGGGATCACCGCCAACGTGATCAACCCGGGGCCGGTCGACACCGGTTGGATGTCCGACGACATCCGGGACCACGTGGTGCGCCAGACGCCGTTGGGACGGCTGGGCAACCCGCAGGACACCGCCCACCTCGTGGAGTTCCTGTGCTCACCGCGGGGGCAGTGGATCAACGGACAGCTGCTGAAGAGCAACGGCGGCCTCGCCTGACCCCGGCCCCGCCGACACGGAGCAGGACGCCTCGGCAGGGCTGACGCGAAAGCACTGGACGGTCCGGCCGGATCGATGCCATCGTCAGCGATCATGACGGAGCACGACTTCCTGGCCCTGGCGCCGCAATACACCTCGACCTCCGAACTGCTCTCGAGTGCTGCGCGTCGGCGGGGGATGGACGTGGAAGTGCTCCCCGCCCACGGAGAGGCGGGCAACGCCGCTCAGAGGCGCGGTGGTCACTACTTCGGAGGCCCCACCTTCGCGGCGCGCGTCGCGGACGCCCTCGAGGTCGCACTCCTGGAACCGACCGACGACTGGCTGGCCACGTTGCCCCACGCGTACACCGGACGGCGTATCGCCATGGCCACCCTGGGCGAGGCGCGACGCCTGTCCCGGCCGGCGTTCGTCAAGCCGCCGAGTGCCAAGACCTTCCCGGCCGCTGTCTACGCCGGCGGGAGCAGCCTCCCGACGGGGCCGGAGCTGTCGGCGGACGTGCCGGTACAGATCAGCGACGTGGTGACCTGGGCAGCCGAGTTTCGCCTGTACCTCCTCGACGGCGAGGTCCGTACGGGTTCGCAGTACGCCACTTTCGGCCGTCTCGACGCCGAGCGCCTGGACGGGCACCGCCATGAGGCCGATGTCCTGGAGTTCGCGGACGACCTGCTGGCCACGTGCGGTGCCGGCCTGCCCGGAGCGGTGGTGGTGGACGTCGGGATCCTGGCCGCATCCGAGCACGGCGCCGCCGGCCGGTGGGCGGTGGTCGAGGCGAACATGGCGTGGTTCAGCAACTGCTACGCCGCGGATCCCGACCGGGTCCTGGACGTCGTCCTGCGCTCAGCCGGCCCCCGGACGCGGATGGCGGAGCGGGACCGCCGCTTCTGCCGGGGGCCGGGGTCAGGCGTGCGGCGGTGATCGACGCGGGCCGGCTCGGGCGCAGCTGACGCAGGTGGTGGCCGCCGGGCGTATCTCCAGGCGTTCGGGCGGAATCCTCCGGCCGCAGTGTTCGCACCGACCGTACTGTCCCTGTTCAAGACGTTCCAGCGCCCGGTCCAGTTCTTCCAGGTGCTCGCGCGCCTGCGTCAGCAGGGCCGCCACGTGTGCACGCTCGAAGGCGGTGGTGCCCCCCTCGGGGTCGTGCTCGTCGTCGACTGCGACCAGGGCGTTCGCCGCGACGATCCCGTCGAAGTCGCGGCTCAGTGCGGCCGCACGGGCGAGGGTGTCGGCCCGGTCGGCGGCGAGGCGCGCACGCGCGCCCCTGAGGCTGGACCCGACGGGCTCGTCCTGGCTGTCGCGGGATGCATCGCCCATGCTGCGACAACGCCGACACGGTTTTCGGCATTCCCCCGGCCGGCCGGCCGGCCGCGTTCCGCGTACGCGTGGCTCGCGGGACGCGGTGGACGACGGACGCCGTCCACGGCGTGGCAGGGGGGTGGGCTCGGACGCCGCCGGCGCATCGGGACCTTCGTGCGACGCATTGACCCCGCGGCGCCGTCGCGGTTGCATGCTTGGGGTCCTCCGGTGGGGAGCCGGAGAGGACGACCGATGTCATGGCTTGGGGGAGACGATGGGAATCATGGATCAGAAGGTCGCCGGACGCGTGCGGGCCGTCTTAGGCGCCACGGTGCTGGTCTGCGCGGTCACGACGGCGCTGCCGGGAGCCGTTTCGGCTGAGCCCGCGACCGTGCCGGGCGCAGCGAGTGACAGCGCGGCCGGCGTCGAGCGGATCAGTGTCGCGACCGACGGCGCCCAGGGCGACGGCGACTCCGCCGGCGCCACGATCACAGCCGACGGCGGGCGTATCGCCTTCTCGTCGTCGGCGAAGAGCCTGACACCCTCCAACCCGGTCACGTTCGAGAAGGTGTTCGTCCGTGATCAGCGGGCGGGCGAGACCACGCAGATGAGCACCAACACGTCCCCGATCCAGCGCCCGGTGATCAGCGGGGACGGGCAGTACGTCGCCCTGTGGGGGCAGCTGTTCCGGGACACGAAGGTCCTGCTGTCCCAGGTGAGTTCGGCACGCTCGATCGGCGTCAACTGCTCGGGCCTCAGCTGCAGCCAGCCCTCGCTCAGCGCCGACGGCCGCTACATCGCCCATGTGGCCACCTTCAGCCGGCCGCCGTCCCGCCAGCGCATCGAGGTGCTGGACTGGCGCGCCAACACCACGCAGACCGTCGCCGAGCTGAGTCACAGCGTCCAGTCGCGCCCGTCCATCAGCGGCGACGGCCGGTTCGTCGCCTATCAGGACGGCCAGACACAGGACGTCTTCGTCTGGGACGCTACCGACCACACCTCCACCGGCCCGATCGAAGGTCCGTCCAGGGCGGCCACACTCGTCCAGCTCAGCAAGGACGGCAGCAAGGTCGTCTACTTGTCGGGCTCCGACACCTACATCCACGACCAGAGCTCGGGCGCGGACCAACTGGTGCCCGGCGTAAGGGGTTTGGCGATCGATCCCACCGGACGACATCTGCTGTACGCCCCCCAGGACACGAGCGGACCGGCGCTCGTGCTGCGCGATCTGGAGACGGGCGCCGACGAAATCGTGTGCAACCAGCCCGCATCGGCCGGGACCGACGCCGTCAGTGCCGGTGGGCGCGAGGTCGTCTTCCATTCCACGGCCGACGACATCGTG
Source organism: Streptomyces sp. NPDC020597 (assembly GCF_044335095.1). Classification (NCBI taxonomy): domain Bacteria; kingdom Bacillati; phylum Actinomycetota; class Actinomycetes; order Kitasatosporales; family Streptomycetaceae; genus Streptomyces; species Streptomyces sp. NPDC020597. The sequence goes on from NZ_JBIRUL010000027.1 coordinate 20,461, forward strand.
CCCTCGGACACCAACGGGAAGTCGGACGTGTTCATCCGCCGCTTCTCCTGATCGCGGCGGGGGAGTGGGGGACACGGGTGGCGCTGCCCCTTCCGGCCGTATGCGGAGGGAAGGGACAGCGCCTTCGGTCGTCTCGCGGCGAACGGGCGACCCGGCGGGAGGTCAGCCGTGGTAGTTGATGTATCCGTTGCCGTCGGCGTCGTTGGCGCGCTTGGTGTAGGAGTGGACGTCCGCCCTGGCGCCGGACGGCTTCAGCAGGTAGACGGTGTCCTTGTCGTTGTTCCAGATGAAGTTGCAGTTCTGGCGGTAGACCACGTTCCCGGCGTCGGAGTCGGTCCCCCTGCCGCCGCGCAGTTTCACGTAGTCGCCGGGCTCGAGCTTGTGGCTGGAGGCGAAGGTGAACTTGTTCCCCGTGGCGTCCTTGACGACGTAGCCCTTGAGGTCGACGGTCGCTGTACGGGAGTAGTTCTTGATCGTCAGGTACTCGTCCTTGGTGTTGCCGCCGGAACACCGGTTGGAGTCGCTGCCGGGGGCGTCGTACTGGATGCCCTTGACCTTCAGCGCCGACGTGTACTCGGTGGCCTGAGCCGGTCCCGTGGTGATCGCGGCTATCGTGCCGGCAACGGCGGCTGTGACCAGGACATGGCGTATGCGCATGAGGAAATCCCCCCTCAATGGTGCGAATGAAGCGCCTGGAGCCTATCGGAAGTGAACGACGGGTGTTCCTGTCGTGTGCAAGTTGTGAAGGGCGCGAGTCGGCCGAACGGGAGGGGTGCAGTGGTCTCGGTTCGCGCCACGGTAAGCTCTTGACATGCCCCCGATCGATCTCGCCCGGCTCGCCGAACGGTTGCACCAGGACCTGGCCAGGCCCGAGCGCGAGCTGCTGGCTCCGGGAAGTTCCTGGAATCTCTCCCAGACGCTGCAGCACTGTGCCCAGACGGTCCGCTATTCCGTGACCGGCTACCCCGCGCTCAAGCCCGCCCTGTTCCGGGCAACGGCAGGCGCCCTCGCCAAACGGGTCTTCCTGCGTCGCGGCGCCACGAGGCACTCGCTCGCCGCCGAGATCTACGGAGCGCCACCCCTGGACCCGGAAGTGCCGGTGACCGAGGCCGCGGCCGGCCTCACGGAGGCGGTGGCCCTGTTCACGAGCCACACCGCAGAGCACGCTCCCCACCCCGCCTACGGACGCTGCACGCACGACGAGTTCGCGCGGCTGCACGCCATGCATCTCGCCGAGCACCTCCCCGGCCTGGTGGACGCCTGACGGCACGGCGTGGCCCGCTACGGCGCGGCTCGCGCTGGGCGTGAAGCCGCCGACGGGCGCCGGCGGCACCCTGATGCGCGTGCACGACGGCTTGCCCACTGTGCGCCGGTCGAATCGAGGCGCCCCGTCACCGCAGAGGCGGCCATGAGGTCTCCGGTGTCCGGTTCTCCCCGGTCGACGAACCCTTGACCGGAGACCTCACTCCTTCCTGTTCAGGAGATACGGCCGCTCAGCTCACTCCGCCACGTCCTGGTCGCGCTCGGGCCAGGTCGGGCCCTGATCGGTCCAGACGACACCCTTGTTCCGGCAGAGGCAGAAGGGGTGGCCGACGGGGTCGGTGTAGACGCGGAAGCCGTAGCCCTCGGGGCCGATCCAGTCCCGCTGCAGTGTCGCGCCGAGGGCCAGTACGCGGCGCTCCTCGGCCTCGATGTCGTCGACTTCGAAGTCGAGGTGGAACTGCTTGGGGTGCTCGCTGTCGGGCCACTGCGGGGCTCGGTAGTCCTCCACCGGGGTGAAGGCCAGTTCGATCTCGCCGAACCGGATACCGGCCCAGTTCGCGTTGCTGCCCTCCTTGACCGGAAGCCCCGTCACCTCGGAGTAGAAGGCTGCCAGCTTCATCGTGTCCGGGCAGTCGATGATGAAGTCGGTAAGTCGTAGCATCCCGTGATCCTGCCACACGATCAGTTGAGCCCGAGCCCTCCCGTCCGACTCCGGTCAGCCGGAGGTGAGGCGGTTCTTGAGTCCCTGTCCGTAGGCGGTCGGGGTTCCGTCGTAGTCGGTGATGAGGGACGGGCCGGACTTGCAGTCCCACGTGTTCCAGGTCCAGCCCAGGTAGCCGAGATCCCGGCTGTCCAGCCAGTTCATGAGCGTGTCGACGTATCCGTGGGCGCAGTCGTTCTGGCCGATCTCGCCGACCATCAGCGGGTAGCGGGCGGCGACGGGCGCGATCTGGGAGTCCCAGCAGCTCTGGGTGTTGCAGTTGTTGAAGTTGTACGAGTGCCAGGACGCCACGAGCTTTCCGGCCGGGTCCGAGGGCGCGTACGTCAGCCACCCCGACAGGTCGTTGGAGTAGTTGATGCCGCCGAGCATGATGTGGTTGGTCGCGCCGGTGGACCGCACGGCATTGACGAGGGTCTGCATACCGGCCACGGAGTAGAGGAAGCCGATGCAGGCGGAACCGCCGTCGCGCCAGCACTTCCACGAGGCGTTGCGGTCGAACATCACCAGGTTCGGGAAGGGCTCGTTGAACAGGTCGAAGACGACGGCCTGGTCGCTCTTGAAGGTGTTGGCCACCGACTTCCAGAAGTCCGGGGTGTGGTCGCTGTCGGGCATGGGCTTCTGGCACTTCGAGGCGTACGTCCAGCAACTGGATCCGATGCCTATGTGGACACCGCTGCTCCAGTGCAGTTCGAGGATGACGTACAGGTCGGCCTGGCGGAGCCGCGAGACGTAATCGGAGATGGCGTTGCGGTAATCGGCGCCGCTGTAGGCGGGGTTGACACCGTTGATGCCGAGCCAGCAGTCCTCGTTGAGCGGAACGCGGACGACGTTGGCCCGCCAGTTCTTGATGGCCTGGACGGAGGCGCCGTCGGCGGGGCCGTCGAAGATGCCCCGGTTCTGCACGCACATGAACTCGGTGCCGGAGCGGTTGACTCCGCGCAGCCTGGTGGGCAACGCGGTGGAGACGGAGGCAGCGGCGGCATGCCCGGTGCCGGACGTGGCGGACGTACCGCGGGCAGCCGGCGCCGCGGACACCGGCTCGGGCATGAGCAGCGCTCCGATCAGGCTCAGCAGCATGGCGAGAACGCCTGCTGCCCAGCGGCGTCCTGCGGTGGAGGGACGAAATCTCATCGTGTCTCCCGATGGGGGGTGATGCGTGGGCGCATCCCGAATGCGCCCACGCCTGGGAAATCGGGGGTTCGACGTCGAGAGCCTGCACGTGGAAGGCGCCCTCCGCTTGAACTGACCGAACCCCGCAGAGGGGTTCATCGTCCCAAGTCAGGAAGGCACTTTCAGGTGTTTGACCCACTGGCCGCCGACCCGTCCGGAACGGCGAGGCCGACGCGTGGGGCGCCGATGCTCATCGGGCCGCCGTCCTCGGCCTCGAGCCGGGTGATCCCGGCGATCGGGGGTCGCCGCGGCGAAATCCACGGCAGTGACCTCACCGCTGCTGGAGCCCGAGCTGCCCGTCTCCCTCCTGCATTACGTCCTGCCGGGCACAGTGGAGGACGAGTTCGTCAGGGCGCTGGGTCGAGGCTTCGCCTCGATCGGCTTGGCCGGCAGGTGGCCGGACGACGTGGAAACCATTCCTGTGCCGTGGCCGCGTACGACGGCGTGGAGGTCGCCTTCAACTGTGACGACCGCTACGGGTCGAGGCCGGCTGACCGTCACACGGTCTTCGTCCACGTCGACAAGTGGGGCGACCTTCCGCGCGCCGAAAAGCCGGCCGCCTTCCTCGGCGGGAACGTACTGGGGGATGACCAGCAAGGCTGGTGAAGGGGCGGGCACGTGTCCGGTGCGCAGAGCCCGGCCGCCTGCTCGATCTGTGCGAGGCCCGCGCCCGCCCCCTCCGGGAGCCCGCTGCCTTCTGTGACCTGGGCGACGTGACCCGGGTGAGCTCTTTCTCATCGCGGCGGCGTTGCTATGCAACGAGGTGCATAGGAGCATCGTGAGCATGGCGCTCGAGCACGCGATCCTCGTTTCCCTGCTGGAGAAGCCGGGTTCCGGTTATGAGCTGGCCCGGCGTTTCGAGCGGTCCATCGGGTACTTCTGGACGGCCACGCACCAGCAGATCTACCGGGTGCTCAAGCGGATGGGCAGCGACGGGTGGATCGACGTCCGGGACGTCCCGCAGCAGGGGCGTCCGGACAAGAAGGAGTACTCCGTTGCCGACCCGGGCCGCAAGGCGCTCCACGCGTGGCTGCAGGAACGCACCGAACCGGAGAGCGTGCGGCACGACCTGGCGGTGAAGGTCCGCGGCGCCGCCTTCGGCGACCCGGCCGGTCTCATCGGCGAGGTCGAGCGTCACCGTCGGGCGCACGAGGACCGCCTCACCCGCTATCTCGCGGGCCAGGCCCGCGACTTCCCACAGCAGCCGCCGTCGGACGGAGCGCCCGACGCCGAACAGGAGCTCCAGCACGTCGTGTTGCGCGGCGGCATCGCGTACGAGCGCATGATGATCGCCTGGCTGGACGACGTCCTCGCCACACTCGCCGGATTCGCCTCCGGTCGCTGACCGGCCGAACAGGCTTCCGACCCCCTGTCCGCAGACCACACCCACTCCTCTCAGCCGAAAGGCGGCATCCATGGCCGACGCGCTGCTGTTCAACCCGCGCACCTACGACCCCGCGCACTTCGACCCGGAGACCCGCAGGTTGCTGCGCGCGACCGTCGACTGGTTCGAGGAGCGCGGCAAGCGCCGTCTGATCGAGGACTACCGCAGCCGCGCGTGGCTCGGCGACTTCCTCGCCTTCGCCGCCAAGGAGGGGCTCTTCGCGTCCTTCCTCACTCCCGCCTCCGCCGCCGCGGAGGGAGAGGCCGACAAGCGCTGGGACACCGCCCGCATCGCCGCCCTTAACGAGATCCTGGGCTTCTACGGCCTGGACTACTGGTACGCCTGGCAGGTCACGATTCTCGGCCTCGGACCGGTCTGGCAGAGCGACAACGGAGCCGCCCGTTCCCGCGCCGCGGAACTGCTCTCGCAGGGTGAGGTGTTCGCCTTCGGCCTGTCGGAGAAGTCCCATGGCGCCGACATCTACTCCACCGACATGCTCCTGGAGCCCGACGGCGCGGGCGGTTTCCGGGCCACCGGATCCAAGTACTACATCGGCAACGGCAACGCCGCCGGACTCGTCTCCGTGTTCGGCCGCCGCACCGACGTCGAGGGCCCCGACGGCTATGTGTTCTTCGCCGCCGACAGCCGCCACCCGGCCTACCACCTGGTCAAGAACGTCGTCGACTCCTCGAAGTTCGTCAGCGAGTTCCGCCTCGAGGACTACCCCGTGGCCGAGGGCGACGTCCTGCACACCGGCCGCGCCGCCTTCGACGCCGCGCTCAACACCGTCAACGTGGGCAAGTTCAACCTGTGCACCGCATCGATCGGCATCTGCGAGCACGCGATGTACGAGGCGGTCACCCACGCCCGGAACCGCATCCTGTACGGCCGTCCCGTCACCGCCTTCCCGCACGTGCGGCGCGAGTTGACCGACGCCTACGTGCGGCTCGTCGGGATGAAGCTGTTCAGCGACCGCGCCGTCGACTACTTCCGCACCGCGGGCCCCGACGACCGCCGCTACCTCCTCTTCAACCCGATGACGAAGATGAAGGTGACCACCGAGGGCGAGAAGGTCATCGACCTGATGTGGGACGTCATCGCCGCCAAGGGCTTCGAGAAGGACAACTACTTCGCCCAGGCCGCCGTGGAGATCCGCGGACTGCCGAAGCTGGAGGGCACCGTCCACGTCAACCTGGCGCTGATCCTCAAGTTCATGCGCAACCACCTCCTCGACCCGGTCGCCTACCCGCCCGTCCCCACCCGCCTCGAAGCGGCCGACGACGACTTCCTCTTCCGCCAGGGCCCGGCTCGCGGCCTCGGCTCGGTGCGCTTCCACGACTGGCGGCCGGCCTTCGACGCGTACGCCCGCCTCTCCAACGTGAGCCGGTTCCGTGAACAGGCCGACGCCCTCTGCGAGTTCGTACGCACGGCCGCTCCGGACGAGGAGCAGGCCCGGGACCTCGACCTGCTCCTCGCCGTCGGGCAGTTGTTCGCGCTTGTCGTCCACGGGCAGCTGGTCCTGGAACAGGCAGCCCTGACGGGACTCGACGAGGACGTGCTCGACGAGCTGTTCGCCGTCCTCGTACGCGACTTCTCCGCGCACGCCGTGGAACTGCACGGAAAGGACTCCGCGACCGAGGGGCAGCAGCTCTGGGCGCTCGGCGCGGTCAGGCGCCCGGTGGTGGACGCGACGCGTTCCGAACGCGTCTGGCAGCGTGTCGAGGCTCTGTCGGGCACGTACGAGATGATGCCCTGAGACCGCGGACTCGAGGGACGTCCCGAGCAGGGCCGGCCGTGCCGCTGAGCCGAGGTGACGCAGCACGTCGACTCAGCGGGTCGCGGAAGGCGTCCGCCGGGGGCGTCGAGGCACGCCGTCGCGTTTCGGCGCTCGACGCGGCCGCCCGGTGGGGGTCGTGGTGATGATGTCACCATGACCATCACCTTCCGGATCCCCGCGACCGGCGCAGAACTCGTCGGGTTCTCGTACTCGCCGTCGATGGAGGCGGTGCTGAGCCTGCACGTGCTGGTGGAACCCAAGCACCATCCCGTCCAGCACGCCTGGGTACGGGCCATGCGCAGGCTGTCGCCGGCGCTGAAACGCGAGATCGACGCGTTCTCCTTCGCCTTCCGGTCCTACTTCCCGGAGTTCTTCTTCCCGTCGCCCACGGGAGAGCTCCTCGGCTTCGAGGACGAGGTGCGACGGCTGCGCTCCGTCGACCCGGAGCTGGTGCAGCTGGAGTTCGCCGTCGCGCTGGGCGGTCAGCCGTTGGGCGGCGGGGCCGGGAGGAATCCCGCCGCCCTCGACGAACCCGAGGTCCGCCGTCGACTGGACGATCTGGCGGGGGCGGCGGGCGATCACCGGCTGGCCGGGCTGCTGCTCGATGAGCCCGCCGCGCTGCTGGAGCGGTTTCTGCGGATGCTGGAGCACTACTGGGAGGAAGCGTTCTCCCACGAGTGGCTGCGCATCGAGCCGGCTCTCGCCGAGAGCGTCGCCGAGGCCGGTTCGCAGATCGCCGAGCACGGTCTGTACGCCCTGTTCCGCGGCCTGTGGCCGGAGGTGCGCAGCGACCCCGAGGCCGGACGGGTCCGGCTGGAACGACCGCACGATCACGACGTCGAGATCACCCCGGAAAGGCCGCTCGTCCTCGCCCCCAGCGCTTACGTATGGCCGCACGTTCGCGTCAACTGCGACGGCCCCTGGCCGCTCGGACTGGTGTTTCCCGCGTCATCCATCGCCCGGGAGGCCCGCCCGCGCATCCCCCCGGCGCGACTCACGGGAATCCTGAGGGCGCTGGCCGACGACACCCGCCTGCGCACCCTGCGGCTGATCGCCGAACAACCGCGCAGCACGCAGGAGCTCGCCCCCCTCGTCGGCATCACCGAAGCCGGTCTGTCCAAGCAGCTGCGCGTGCTGAGCGAGGCAGGTCTGGTCGAGCGCCGTCGCGAGGGCTACTACGTGCTGTACCGGCTGGTCCCGGAGCAGGTGGCAGCCCTCGCGCCCAGTCTGGAGGCCTTCCTGCACGCCGGCGACCCCACTGATTAGCGTCATTCTCAATCAGTTGATCAGGTGCGCCGCTCGTTCCGACAGTAGGGGGCATGACACTCCTGAAGGACCGGGACTTCCTGCTTCTGTTCGCAGGTCAGGGCATTTCACGTTTCGGCGACGGCATGTTCACCGCCACCACCGCCTGGCTGGCCTGGTCGCTCACCCATGATCCGGCGGCCGTGGCGCTGGTCACCGTGGCCGCGTACGCGCCGGCGTTTCTGACGACGTTCGTCGCCGCTTCCTACGCCGACCGCTACGACCGGCGGCGTCTGATGATCCTCACGGACCTGCTCCGGGCGGCGCTGGTGGCCGTCGCCGTGGGTCTGTTCGCGTTCGGATCGATGAACCTGACCGTGCTGGTGGCGGCGACAGCGTTGCTGGCGCTGGTCGGAGCGCCGTTCGCTCCCGCCCGCAACGCCATCGTGCCGCAGATCGTGCCGCCCGCACTTCTGCAGCAGGCCAACGGACTGCTGCAAGTGGCTTTCCGCGCCGCCTTCTTCGTGGGTCCGCTGGTGCTCGCGCCAGTGCTTGCCGTCGCTTCCCTGACGGCCGCTGTGGCACTGAACGGACTGACCTTCCTGCTCTCGGCGGCCGCCGTCGCCGCACTCCGGGTCCGTGCTCCCGTCCGCAGCCGTCAGGCGGGGCTTCGCTCCGACCTGGCAGCGGGCCTGCGAGCAGTTCGCTCCCAGCCGGACGTACTGCTGGTGATCGTGACGTTCGTCCTCGCTCTCACCCTCACCAGCGGCTTCCTGACCGTCGGCCTGGTGGCCCTGGTGGGACAGGGCGGCGAGTACGGTCTGCTGCTGGGCGTCGCCGGGCTGGCGGAGGTCGCCGGAGCCCTCCTCCTTTCCCGGGTTCCGATCCGCAGACTCGCGCTGGCCGCCGTGCTGGCCTGGGCCCTGCTGGGTGTCTTCCGGCTTCCGCTGGGCCTGGCCACCTCTCCGATCGTGGCAGCCGCTCTGCTCGCGCTGACTGGGCTCGCCTCCGCGCTGACCGACATCCCGCTGATCGCACTGGTGCAGCAGCGCATTCCGGACGGCCACCTCGCCAAGGCGCTCGGTCTGTGGGAGGCAGGCATCGCCGGCGCCCTCGCCGTCTCCCCGTTCATCGCGTCGACGACCATCTCCCTGGTCGGGGCGAGGGCGGCCTTCATGCTGTCGGGGGCAGCCCTGGTAGCCCTTGCCCTGGTGGCCGCCACGATCCTCGCCGCGACGACGGCCAAGCAGCCCGGCCTGCCGGACGGCCGGACGGGCACTTCGGATCGAGACCACCGCGGCTTCATCCCCTTGCCCGAAGGGGGAGGCTCTTCGCCGCGCTGAAGGGGACGGGGAAGCGCTCGGCGACGTCCCTGCGCGGCCTCCGCCCCACCGCGGCGCCCTTCGGCGGGATCAAGCAGTCCTGCCTGTGTCGCGAGGGCGGGCCCCAGGGCCTCCACGGAAACCAGCAGCCCAAGGACCGTCGAAGGACGAGGCAGGCGCGCCCACGTCGGTGAGACGCGTGAAGAAATACGACACGCCCTGTCGGGTTTTGGGGTGAGCATGGTGTCACCGGACGGCGCCGAGGGCGGACGCGGACGGACCGCAGCGACAGAAGAGGACACTCATGGGATTGATGCGCGACACCTCGACACCGGATCTCCACGGAAGGATCGCGCTGGTCGCGGGCGCCACGCGGGGCGCCGGGCGCGGCATCGCCGTCCAGCTCGGCGCGGCAGGCGCGACGGTCTACGTCACCGGCCGCACCACCGCGTCCCGACGCTCGGAATACGACCGGCCCGAGACGTTCGAGGAGACCGCGGAACTCGTCACCGCAGCGGGCGGAACAGGCATCGCGGTGCCGACCGACCACCTGGTGCCCGAGCAGGTACGGGCGCTGGCCGAGCGCATCGGCGACGAACAGGGGCGGCTCGACGTCCTGGTCAACAACGTCTGGGGCGGCGAGCGGCTGTTCGAGTTCGATAAGCCGGTGTGGGAGCACGACCTCGACAACGGGCTGCGGCTGCTCCGGCTGGGCGTGGAGACCCATGCGATCACCAGTCACTTCCTGCTTCCCCTGCTGGTGCGGCGACCGGGGGGCCTCGTGGTCGAGATGACCGACGGCACGGCTGCCTACAACGCGGCGAACTACCGGAACTCGTACTTCTACGATCTGGTCAAGAACAGCGTGCTGCGCATGGCGTTCGTGCTCGCACACGAGCTGAGGCCGCACGGTGGGACGGCGGTGGCGGTCAGTCCGGGCTGGATGCGCTCAGAGATGATGCTCGACGCCTTCGGCGTCACGGAGGACAACTGGCGTGACGCGCTGACCAAGGTGCCGCACTTCTGCATCTCGGAGAGCCCGGCGTACGTCGGACGCGCGGTCGCGGCGCTGGCCGGCGACGCCGACGTCGCCCGCTGGAACGGCCGGTCGCTGTCCAGCGGGCAACTCGCACGTGAATACGACTTCACCGACCTCGACGGGTCACGACCGGACTGCTGGCGCTACCTGGTCGAGGTCGCCGACGCGGGCAAGCCGGCGGACGCGACCGGCTACCGGTGACGCACAGACCGCGCACGGGCGTCATGGGAGGCGTTGACCGGACCCGCGGTCTCGGGCCGGGGCCGAACACCTCACGGAACCCCTCGGACACACCGTCGGACTCAGCGTGACGACACCCCGCTCCCTGAGGTCCTGACACGGTTGGCGGACGAGATGCGCCGGGCCACGCAGGAGCTGCGGAGCCGATGCTGAGGTGACGGCTCGGCCGGGGAGAAGGCGGGTACCGGGATGCGCGGTCCGACTACGGGCCGACCTGGTGCAGCAGTGAATGCAGGAGACCCTTCATCCCTTCCTGGGAGACGAACCGCAAGGTCGGGTCCTGGCCGTCCGGTTCCTGCTCCCACCACCGGGGCAACTCGACGTCGAGCATGTTGTCGGCGTACCAACGGCCGAAATCCTCGCCGTCGAGCAGAAGGACGGCCCAGGGCAGCAGACGATGGACGAGCGGGGAGTCCGCCCCTGCGTGTGCGGGCCCGCCGGAACGTCGGAGGGCGGCCTGCAGCGCGAGGAGACGCCGTTGCTCGGCGCTTCCGGCCTTGCTGATATGAGGCTTCCGGAGTGACACGGCGCCCAGCAAGGCCGCTGCCATGCCCAGCAGGAGAGCTGTGGAGGTGTTCCCCCTCCACAGGTGGAACACACCGGCCAGTACGGCAATCGCCATGCTGCACAGCACGTAGTACTGCCGGGCCAAGTAGCCGCGCTCACGGACGGCCTTGGTGACGCCCTGCTGAATCTGCGCGAGGCTGATCCTGGTACCGCGGAGGGAGGCGGGCGGACCGGGTTCGCGCCGGAGCCGCAGCTCGCCTTCCCTGCCGAGTATCGCGTCCAGCAGGACGGCTCGGTCCGGGGGAAGCCCGGCCGTGGACCGGGTGCCGGGGAGTATCACGTAGCCGTCTTCGTCTGCCGTCACTCGCAGATGGCCGTCCTCGGCGAGTGCCACGGTTTCGCTGCTCACGACCTGCATCGGATTCTTGCACCCGACCAGCCAGCCGCCGACCAGACAGCTCGACTCAGGCATCTCTGCCTCCGTGCCTGCACCCTTCACCCGTCCCCCTCGTGATCGCACCGAGGCTGGGACGGTACCGAAACCCGGCGGAACGAGGGAAGTTCACCGCGCATCGTGCCCTGGGCGGGGGAGTGGGCCGCAGGGCGGCAGGTACGCTCCGATCATGACGGCATCTCCCACGGCTTCCCAGGCGACCAACCGGCCGACCGCACTGTGGGCCGCTTCCCTGGCCTCGCTGACGGCCACCGTGGTGAGTTGGGCGCTGTGCTGGGTGAACGCCTACGTCGTCCACGACGATCTGCCGAACTCCTGCAGTGACCTGCGCCGGCAGAGTTTTCCGCCGGAGGTGGCGTGCGCGTCCGCCGACGGCACGCTCACCGGTGCGAACGCCGACTGGATCGAAGTCGTCTTCTTCGCCTCGCTCGTGGCGTTCCTGCTTCTGGCAGGCATGACGCTGGCGCTCGCGGCGCTCCGCAGGAAGTGACTTCTGCGGACTGCCCGCCGGCACGGACCGGCGGGCAGTCCGGCGGGCGGTGCGGATGTGTCCGAACACCGCCGCCAGGTCTTTGCCCCTGTCAGAGCTCGAACGCATATGCGCGGTGTGATGGAAGGCGCGCCGGCGAGGCGCCCGGGCTTCGCGCGCCCCGAGGTGCGCGCCGAATGCGCTCTGCCAAGCGGAGTCGGCCGTACCTTACCTTCACATCGCAGGACAAAAAAGCGGTCACCCTACCACCTCCGAAGGAAGTGGGACAGGTACGCCGTACGTACTGCATTCGTCCGGGAAGGCTCTTTCGCCGAGTTGGGGGACGTTATGGACATGCGTTATGAAGCGTATTCGTACGCGGACAAGACGTTCTACGACTCACCGGTGCGGTGGGCGACCTCGGAGGAGTTCGCCGCGGTGGGGGAGCCGTTACCTGCCGGCTGGCTCGGCTCCGCGAGAGAGGTGTGGGTGGGGCGTACGCCCGCCGCCGTCGAACTGCCGGACCAGGGCTGGAAGATCCATGTGTCGGCCTGCCTGGACAACGCGGAGCACATCCTCTCCGTCGTCAGCTCCTACTGCCTCCAGCACAACGTGGCCTACAAGTTCCTGCGCAGTCCCGCCCTGGTGCAGACGCAGAACGCGAAGTACGCCTCACGCGGGTCCAGCGGCAAGTTCATGACCCTCTACCCGGTCGACGAACCCGAGCTGGAACGATGTCTCACCGACCTCGACGAGGCGCTGGCCGGCCTGCGGGGACCGTACATCCTGAGCGATCTGCGATGGCGCAACGGGCCGTTGTACCTGCGCTACGGCGGATTCACCGAGCAGTTCTGCCGGTCGGACAGCGGCGAGCTGGTCCTGGCCCTGCGCGAACCGTCCGGCCGTCTGCGCCCCGACGTACGGCGCGCCGTGTTCGAGGTGCCCGACTGGGCCCCCGTCCCCGCTGTGCTGGCGCAGGCACTCGCCGACCGGGCCGCCACGAGCATGGCCGACCTCCCCTACACCGTGGAACGGGCCCTGCACTTCTCCAACGGCGGAGGCATCTACCTCGCACGACACGCCTCCGGAGGCGACCAGGTCGTCCTCAAGGAGGCCCGCCCGGACGCAGGTCTCGATCAGCGCGGCGACGACGCCGTGTCGCGGCTCGGCAGAGAGCGCGACATCCTGCACCGGCTGAAGGGCGTGCCCTTCGTTCCCGCCGCACTCGGCTACCACATCGCCTGGGAACACCACTTCCTGGTACAGGAGTACATACCCGGTGAGCCGCTGAACAGATGGTTCGGCCGACGCTACCCCCTGATTCATCCCGACCCAGGGCCCGGAGCGATCGAACGCTTCCGGGACGAGGCACTGGACGTCCTCGCGAAGATCGAGGAAGGGCTGCGCGCCATCCACGCCCGCGGCGTCGTCTTCGGGGACCTCCACCCGCGCAACCTGATAGTCCGTCCCGACGGCCAGGTGTGCTTCGTGGACTTCGAACTGGCCTCGCCCGCCGACGACTTCGTCAGACCGGGGCTCGGCGCGGCAGGCTTCGCAGCCCCCGCCGACCTCAGCGGGTACGCGATCGACGACCACGCCCTCGACGCCCTCCGGCTGTGGATCTTCATGCCGCTCATCCAGCTCACCGCGCTGGACACCGGCAAACGCGACCAGTTGACCCACGCCGCCTGGAGACGCTTCGCGCTGCCGGCCGCGGCGGAGCACGGCCGGCCGAGCGTGCCCACCCCGACGCCGGCCGCCTCGCCCTCCTTTCCGGCGTCGCACGCCGAAACGGACTTCGGCAGACTGGCGAAACTGTTCAGCGGCGATCGCGCGGACTGGCCCGCCCTGAGGGATTCCCTAGCCGCGGCCATCGGAGCAAGCGCCACTCCGGAGCGCACCGACCGCCTCTTCCCGGGCGACCCCGCCCAGTTCACCCACGACGGACTCGGCCTCGCCTACGGCGCCGCAGGAGTGCTGTGGGCTCTGCACACCGTGGGAGCGCCCGTCGCCGGCGACCACGTCGAATGGCTGCTGGAAGCCGTCGCACGCAGACCCTGCCGGCCCGGTCTCTACACCGGAGCCCACGGCGTGGCGTTCGCCCTGGACCGCCTCGGCTGCACCCAGCAGGCGCACAACCTCCTCGACCGGCTGCTCCAGGAGCCGCTCGACGGACAGGGCAGCGACCTCGCGGGCGGCCTGCCCGGCATCGGACTGACGCTGCTGCACTTCGCCGACACCGTGTGCGACGCCTCCTTGCAGGCCACCGCACTCGACGTCGCCCAGCGTCTCGCGGCCCGGCTGCCGGCCGAGGGCGCCGCCCCCGCGTCCGGCACACGTCCCGGACTCCTGCACGGCCCGTCCGGCGCGGCCCTGTTCTTCCTGAGCCTGTACGACAGCACCCGGGACACCGGTCTGCTCGACCTGGCCGAGCGAGCTCTGCGCCTCGATCTCGCCCGCTGCGTACTGGGCGACGACGGGACCCTCCAGGTCGACGAAGGCAGCCGGGTGTTGCCCTACCTGGAGACGGGCAGCGCAGGCATCGCCGCCGCGCTGCACGCGGCACTGCGTCACCGTCCCGATACCGGACGACAACGCAGTCTGGAGCAGATCCGCCGCGCGGCGGAGCCCGAGTTCATCGTGCAGCCCGGCCTGTTCAACGGACGAGCGGGACTGATCCTGCTGCTCCAACTGCTCCGCGACGGCACCGGCACCGGCACCGGCGACGACGATCCGGTGATCCGACGGCACATCCGTCGCCTCGTGTGGCATCTCATCCCCCACCAAGGCCACGCGGCCTTTCCCGGCGAGCAGTTGCTGCGCCTGTCGATGGACCTCGCCACCGGCTCCGCGGGCATCCTGCTGGCGCTGGGATCGGCTCTCGCCGACACGCCGGCGCTGCCCTTCTGGACCGGACGCCGAGTCGCGGCCCCCGAGGCCCCCCAGACGCAGACGCAGACGCAAACACAGCCTCAGACCCGGACGCAGGCACCGCTGCCGGCGCTCTGACCTCTCCCGCGGCCCGTCCACGACGGTCTGCCCGCCGCGCACCGCCGCGGCCCCCGCGACATCCGACGTCGCGGCCCAGAGTTTCCGGCGATCGCCGGAAAGCACCCATCACAGTGACAGGAGATCACCATGTCCATCCTCAGCCTGCAGGCCCTGGAGACGCCCGAGGAGACCACCGAGTACCTGTCGGTCCTCAGCTCCCTGTCGGCGGTCAACTGCACCAACAGCACCGTCAGCACGCTGCTGTGCCTCTGACCGCACCGCCCGGGTCGTCCCCCTCCCCGCGGTGGGGTGAGCCGACCCGCTGAACAGAGCCGGCCCGGGCTGAGGGACAGCCCGGGCCGGCGTTCTGTGCCGCCCCGCCGACCTTACGACGAGCGCCCGTAGGAGCCAGCATGGGACAGGATCGCCGCCACCTGCCGCAGTGGCGCGCAACCCCCGATCGTACGTCCTGGACCGCCGCCGCGCGCAGCGCCCGGACGCCGCGCAGCCCCGCACCGGACTGCGCCCGGCCGTGGGTGTGGCCCCTCCTCCTCGCCTCCGCGGTGGCCGTGAGTTCGGTCGCCGCGCTGGTCCTGCCCACCGTTCTCGCCGCAGCCGTCGACGAGGCCCTGTCCACCGGCGCCGGGCAGGGCCTCCTCACGGTCGCCGTCGTCCTCGGTCTGCTCACAGCGGGCGAGATCCTCGCGCAGTACGCGGGCCCGCGAGCCACCGCCGAGGCGACCGCCCGACTGCGCTCCGCGCTGGTGCGACACGTCATGAACCTCGGCCCGCACCCCGCCGGACCGACCTCGACCGGGGAGCTCGTGGCCCGTCTCACCGCGAGCGCCGGCGAGGCCGGCCTGAGCGCCCAGGCCGCCGTCTACGCCATCGCCCAACTCGCCATGGCCGCCGGCTCCGTGCTGGCCCTGGGGCTCCTCGCCCCGGAACTCGCCGCCGCCTTCCTGATCACCGCGCCCGCGGGCTGGCTGCTGCTGCGCCGCCACCTGCGACGCACCGTGCGCCGCGGCGAGGGCTACCAGAGCGCGCAGGCCGCCGTCGCGGCCCGGCTGCTGGACGCCCTGGCCGGTCACCGCACCATCGCAGCCGCCGGAACCGTCGAGCGCGAGATCGAGCGGGTCCTGGCGCCGCTGCCCGAGCTGGGCCGGCACGGACGCGCCCTGTGGGACAGCCAGCGCCGCGTCGCCTGGTCCACCGGGCTGCTCGCTCCGGCGACGCAGATCACCGTGATGGCCGTCGCCGGCTACGAACTCTCCACCGGCGCCCTGGATCCCGGCGACCTCGTGGCCGCCCTCGGATACGCGACGCTGGGGCTCGGCGGCTTCGGTACCGCCCAGAGCCTGCTGGACCTCGCCCGCGCCCGCGCCGGACACCAGCGGGTGCTGGAAGTGCTCGCCGTTCCCCGGCATCCGCCGGGCCTGCGCGGTCTGCCCCCGGGGCCCGGACGCGTCGAGCTGCGCGGCATCACCGTACGCACCCCGCGGGGCGCGATTCTCGACGGACTCGACCTCGTCCTGCCCGCACGGCGGCACGTGGCACTCGTCGGCCGCTCCGGCGCGGGAACGTCCCTGCTCGCGGCAGTGGCAGGCGGACTCAGAGCCCCGGACCTGGGCGTCGTCTCACTCGACGGCATGCCCCTGGACGAGATCCGTCCGGCCGACCTGCGCGCCGCCGTCTCCTACGCCTTCTGCGACCCGGAGCTCACCGGTCCCACGGTCCTGGACGCCCTGCGCCCCGTCGGGCGACTTCCCGAAGAGCGGGTCCACGCGGCCGCACGCGCTGCGCAGGCCGACGGATTCGTGCGCCGACTGCCGGCCGGGTACCACACCCCGCTCGCCGACGCGCCGCTGTCCGGCGGCCAGCGCCAACGCCTCGGGCTGGCGCGCGCCCTGGCCCGCGACAGCCGCCTGCTCGTCCTGGACGACGCCACCTCCAGCCTGGACTCCGCCACGGAGGCCGCGGTTCTTCGCGCCCTGGACGACTCGTACGGTGACCGCACCCGGCTTGTCGTCACGCGCCGCACGGCCACGGCCGCCCGCGCCGACCTGGTGGCATGGCTGCACGAGGGCCGCATCGCAGCCCTCGCCCCCCATCGCGAACTGTGGCGGCTGCCGGCCTACCGCACCCTGTTCGACGGCCTGGAGGACGCCGATGAGGGCGCGAACGAGGACGCGGATGCGATTGCGAACGAGGTCGCGAATGACTGACGTGGAGCACCGGCCGCGCGGGGAACGCCTTCGGGGACCGGCGACGCATCGACGCACTCCCACTGCGGCCGACCAGGCCGAAACGTCCCGCCCGCATCCCCCGCATGCCTCCTCTCTCACCGCGGCCCACGGAACGGCCGTGCGCCTGCTCCGCCACGCCCTCGCCGCCAACCGTGCCGCCGCGTTCCGGCTGACCTGGTGGACCCTCCTCTCCGCCGCCCCGGCGCTCGTCTGCGGCAAGGCCCTGGCCTGGGCCGTCGACCGTGGCTTCCTGATGGACCGGCCCCGCACGGCGGCCTTCGCGCTGGGCGTGTTCGCCCTGAGCGCCCTCGGCGGGGCCTGGGCGAGCCGGCAGAGCTATCCGTGGCTGGCCGAGATCGTCGAGCCGCTGCGCGACCGGCTGCTGCGGGACGTCGTCACGGGCGTCCTCCACCGCGCCGTCGCCCCCGGCGCCGCTCACGACGACGGCGCGGCCGTGGCCGTGGCCCGCCTCACCCGGCAGGTGGAGGCCGTCCGCGACGCACTGGCCGGGCAGCTGATGCTGCTGTGGCAGTTCGTCCTGACGGTCGCGGCCGTCATCGCGGGCACCGCCGTCCTCTCACCGGCCGCCGCCCCCCTGGTCGCCGCACCTCTCCTGGTCGCCCTCGTCCTCTTCGCCGTCCTGGCGCCCGCGACCGTACGCAGACAGCGGGCGGCCTTCGACGCCGAGGAGACACTCGCCGGCCGTGCGGTCGCCACCGTCACCGCCCTGCGCGACATCGTCGCCTGCGGGGCGCACGACCACGCGCAACGAGAGGCCCTCGACGCGGTCGGCGGGCATCTTCG
The DNA here is from genome assembly GCF_044335095.1 of Streptomyces sp. NPDC020597. NCBI lineage: Bacteria > Bacillati > Actinomycetota > Actinomycetes > Kitasatosporales > Streptomycetaceae > Streptomyces > Streptomyces sp. NPDC020597. The sequence continues at coordinate 38,093 of NZ_JBIRUL010000027.1, forward strand.
AGCCTCCAGAGCCCTGGCCGCGGTCTGCGCGCTGCGGCGGCTGATCGTGGCCCTGGGCGCGCACAGCCCCCTCCTCCTCGTCGTCCTGGCCGCACCGCGTCTGCACGCGCGCGGGGTGACCGCCGGCGAGATCGTGGGCGTCCTCGCCTACGTCCTGGCCACCCTCGAACCCGCGATCCGTCTGCTGGTGCAGGGGCTCGGCGCGTCCTGGCTGCGGCTGGCCGTGGCCGCCGAACGGCTCGCCGAGGCCGCCCGCCGCCCGGATCCCGGTCCGGACCACGGGTCCGCCCTGCTGCCCCGCGACGGCTCGGTGACGTTGTCGGGCATCGTCTTCGCCTACGGCACGGACGCCGAACCGGTCCTCGACGGGCTCGATCTGACGATCGCCGACGGCGAGCACCTGGTGGTCGTCGGTCCCTCCGGCATCGGAAAGTCGACCCTGGCGGAGGTGCTGGCCGGCATGCTGCCGCCCGACCGCGGACAGGTCGTCCTGGGCGGCGCACCCCTGGAACACATTCCCCCGCGAGAACTGGCCCGCGCCCGGGTCCTCGCACCGCAGAGCCCCTACGTCTTCGCGGGCACCCTGCGCGAGAACCTCTGCTACTTCGTCCCCGACACCACGGACGCCGCCCTGGCAGAAGTGATGACCGAACTCGGGATGGACCCGTTGGCCGAGCGGCTCGGTGGGGCCGACGCGCTTGTCGAGCCGGCCGCGCTGTCCAGCGGGGAACGCGCCCTCGTCGCCCTGGCCCGCGCCTATCTGTCCGGCGCCAGGTTGGTCGTCCTCGACGAGGCGACCCGGCACCTGGACGCGGCGCTCGAACGACGGGTGGAAGTGGCGTTCCGCCGTCGGCCCGGCACGGTCGTCACCGTCGCGCACCGCCTGTCCCTCACCCGCGGCGCGGACCGGGTCCTCCTCCTGGACGGAACGCGGCCGAGCACCGGCACCCACGACGCACTGCTCGCCGAAGTCCCGCTCTACGCCGACCTGATGGGCCACTGGCGAACCGGCACGGCCGACGGCGCCGGCGCCGGCCGCACCGGCGTCCGCCGCTCCGGCGCAGGGCTCAACACCCCGGGCGCAGCATCAGATCACTCATCGTCGCGTCCTGCGGAACATCCAGCGCCATGACCACGGCGGCCGCCACCGACGCCGGACGCATATGATCCTGCGGCGCATAGGGCAGACCGAACTGGTCGTGCAGCTTGACCTGCATGGGAGTGTCCGTCTCCCCGGGATACACCGTGGTGACCCGCACACCGTGCGCGTACTCCTCGGCCCTCAGGGACTCCGCCAGCGCCTTCAGGCCGAACTTCGACGCCGCATAGGCGCTCAACCGCGGCGGCGCGTGCACGCCCGCCCCCGAGTTCACGAAGATCACATGGCCGCGTCCCCTGCGCAGCGCGGGCAGCAGCAGTCCGGTCAGCTCCGCCGGGGCGACGAGGTTCACCGCCAGCGTGTCCTGCCAGACCGCAGCGCTCAACTCGTCCACGCGACCCGACTCCACCACGCCGGCCGCATGCACGAGTGAATCCAGCCGTTCGGGTAGCGCGCCGGCCGTCAACCGGGCGCGGATCGAAGCCGGTTCGGACAGATCGGCCGCCACCGTCCGGCTCGCGGGGAACCGCTCACGCAGCTCCCGCGCCCGTGCCTCGTCCCGCGCCAGCAACCACAACTCCTCCCCCCTGGCAGCGAACGACGCCGCCACCGCCGCGCCGATCCCCGAACCAGCACCTGTGATGAGGTGAACTCCCATAGCCTGATACATACCCTAAATACTGATCACATCCCTTTGCGCACAGGCGAGTTGAGGGCACACAGGCGCACGACGAGGTCGCAGCGCGGGAGGGGGCGTGCGCCGTGCCCCCGTGCAAAGCGGTGCGGATCAGGGGCGGTGCGCAGCGTCGTATCGGGCGCGTGCCGTCCCCTATTACGGGTCCACCGAACGGCTGCTGGCGGAATCCCGACTGCCGTTCACCGTGCTGCGCTTCAAGGTGTGGGTCGAGATGCTGAACCTGGTCGGAGTGGCCCCTCGGGCCGTGGCCAATGGAGTCCTGCCCAGCAACAGCCGGGACGGACGCACAGGCCACGTCACCCGCGACGACAGTGCCGCGGTGGCCGCCGCCGTCCTGGCCGAGGGCGGCAGCCAGGGAGAGATCCTCGAGGTCACCGGGCCGGAGGCCGTGACCGACGCCAGCATCGCAGCAGCGCTGTCCGAGTCCACCGGTCGCCGCATTCGCTACGACCGGGCCGCCGACCGCTCAGCCGCTCAGCCGCTCAGCCGCACCGGCAAGATCGTCTCAACTGCCGTCCCGGACAGGGCCATCAGTGCCGATCCACCTCATCCGGCATCCATTTCGACTATCGAGTGATTGCCCCTATCGTCGGTTCATCATGTCCGGTCACCTGTCGGGGGAACACACCGAGTGAACAGACGTACCAAGGTGCTCCGCGCCCTGGCCACCACCAGCGCGGTCGCCGGGCTGATCACAACGACCGCCGTGGTCGACACGGCCAGTGCAGCGGCGGCCGGTCCGACCCCATCGCGCTGGACGGCTGCGGCAGCACGGCAGTTCTGGACCAGCGAGCGTATGGCCGAGGCGAAGCCGTTCCCTGACGTCCCGGGGATGCCCTCGTCACCGCGGGCTCTTCCCGCCCGCCTGACGGGCGCACACCCGACGAGCTCGCACTTCGGCGGGCTGGCGATGATCGGGCGGATGTATATGCAACGCCGCAGCGGCTCCTACTTCTGCACCGCAAGCGTGATCAACAGCCCGCACCGCAACATCGTGCTGACCGCCGGACATTGCCTGGACTCCAGGACCGGCAGCAATGCGATGGCGTTCGTGCCGCAGTGGACCGCGGCCAACCCGCGACCGCACGGAATTTTCCCTGTCCGCACCGACTCGGCAAACCGCAGCAGGATCTGGATCGATCAGCGCTACTACGACCGCGGGCACGCCGAGGGCGCGCCGTGGGATGTCGCGTTCGTCCAGGTCGATGCCCGCGACGACGGCAAACAGGTACAGGACGTCGTTGGCGGCAACACCCTGGCCACCGGGCGCGGTTACGCCTTTGCCCGTGTCAGGCTGATCGGCTATCCGGGCTCGGATCGCCAACCGCTGACCTGCACCAACTCCACGAGACGGTTCACACCCACGGACCACACCCCGGGGTCGTATCTCCGCATTGCCTGCAACGACTACCGGCCCGGTACCAGCGGCAGCCCGTTCCTGGCGAACTTCGATGCGCGCACCGGGACGGGCGAGGTGGTGGGGAGCATAGGCGGCTGGAAGACGGGTGGGCCCACCGCCGACGTCTCCTACAGCCCGAACTTCGGCTCCGACCTCAAGCGTCTGTACAACGCGGCGGTGGCCGGCTCCCCGCCGGCCCGGCCCCGCACCCTGCCGTAGGGACGCGAGCGGCCCAAGTAGGTCAGCCCCACGGTCTCCGGCTGCGACCGCCACTACGGCAGCGCGAACGTCTGCGTCCCGACGGCCTTCCCGGCGGGGTCGAGAGGACGACGGCGGCCCGCTGCGCGTGGCTGAAGAAGAACGACTTCGATTGCCTGAGGTCAACGGCAGGGGCGATCCGCTGCGGCTGGACCGGGACAGGGACGGCGTGGTGTGCGGGAAGGGGGACCTACGCGACGCTGACGAGCAGTGGTCGCGACCGGACGCAGCTACCTGAGGCCCATGGCCCGGTACTCGGCGGACCATCCGCCGGGTGCTGGGCCTTGTCGCGGGCGAGGGATCGGTCGAGGGCGTCGTCAGGCGGTCTCCCCGGTCAATGCGCCCGTGGCCCGCTGCTGGACTGCGGCCGACCGGCGGAGGAAGTCGAGGATCACGTCGAGCTGCTCGTCGGTGTAGTCGGCGTAGAGAGCTTCGAGGCCGGAGACGAAGTCGGCGAACAGGGCGCCGAAGCTCGCCACACGGTCCCGCTCGATCTCGACGATGACCCGGCGGCCGTCGGCATGGTCACGTGACCGGCGGACGAAGCCCTTGCGCTCCAGCCGGTCTACCAGCCCGCTCACCGACGCGGGTGCCAGACCTGTGCGCGCGACGATCTCGCCTGCGGTCAACGGCCCCTCCCGCTCCAGCAGATCGAGGGTCTTCTCCTCCGTCATGCCCAGGCCCATCCGAGCGCCGACGGCGGCGTGGAACATCACCGCCGCGTTGCTGTGCTCGCGGCCGGCCTGATGCAGCGCGGCGAGCAGTTCGCCGCGTCGATCCGCATCGCTTGACACCCGTGCCATCCTCCTCTTAAATTTCGTTCGTACGAACTAAATAACTGTGTGTTACAGGATAGCATCCAAGGGGGCGGCGTCACAATGACGACGGCATTGATCATCGGCGGGGGGATCGGCGGCCTGACCATGGCCCTGGCACTGCGGCGCGCGGGCATCGAGCCGCTGGTCCACGAGGCGTACGACCGGCCCGACGACTACGTGGGGTTGTTCCTCAACACCGCCTCGAACGGACTCGACGCGCTACGCGCCATCGGTGTCGACCTCACCCGTCACGTGGACGGGGTGCCCATTCCCCGCATGGTCCTGTCGAGCGGCTCGGGAAAGCGGCTTGGCGAGGTCGCCAACGGCACCCGGCTGCCTGACGGTTCCGTGAGCGTGTGCGTCCGACGCGGCGAGCTGCAGCGGGCGCTGCGCGCGCAGGTCCTCGCGTGCGGCATCCCCCTCGTGTTCGGCAAGCGCCTCGACACCTACCGGACCCTGCCTACCGGGGTGGTCGCACGGTTCACCGACGGCACCGAGGCATCCGGTGACCTCCTGATCGGCGCCGACGGCATCCACTCCCGCACCCGGGCGCTCCTCGCCCCCGACGCGCCGGCGCCCCGCTTCACCGGACTGCTCAGCGTCGGCGGCTACAGCGAGGGCGCCGGGCTGGCCCCCACCACCGACACCCAGCACCTCGTCTTCGGCAAGAGGGCGTTCTTCGGCTATCTGGTCCGCGAGTCCGGCGAGACCTACTGGTTCGCCAACCTCCACCGCCCCGGCGAACCGGACCTGCGGGACCTGGCCGCCATGACGACCGACAGGTGGCGGCGCCACCTCGCCGCCCTCTTCGCCGACGACACACCCGTCATCGGACGCGTCCTCGACCACCTTGTCGGGGAGGTCGGCGCCTACCCCGTGTACGACATCCCGACCAGCCCGGTCTGGCACCGGGGACCGGTCGCGCTGATCGGTGACGCCGTGCACGCCACCTCCCCGTCCGCGGGCCAGGGTGCGTCGATGGCCGTCGAGGACGCCGTCGTACTCGCCCAGTGCCTGCGTGACGCGCCCGACACCACCACCGCGTACACGACGTACGAGCGCCTGCGCCGTCCGCGCGTGGAGAAGGTGGTGGCGTACTCCCGGACGCTGTCGAACAGCAAGACCGCCGGTCCGGTCGCCCGGGTCCTGCGGGACCTGATGATGCCCGTCGCGCTGCGGTACTTCGCCAACCCGGCATCGCACGCCTGGATGTACGACCACCACATCGACTGGGACCGCCCGGCGGCCGCCTGAGGGGCGCGCGACGCGTCGACCGCCGGACGCCGCTGAAACCGGACCTGCTCGGGATACCGGCGACCGTTGCCGTTGCCGTCGGGGTGGCCGGGGGCGGCCTGGCGTACGTCTCATCGGCGTCGGACGCCCCGCCCGCGAAGCGGCCCGCCAGATCGCCGGTCCGATCACTCAGCGGGCGGTCGGGCGGCGCCCGCCGCGCTGATCAGCAGCCGGCCCCTCGCGGCCAGCCTGAGCTGTTCGGGCGCCCGGGAGGGCGGTTTCCGCGACTATGCCGACCGGCAGGACGCGCGCCGCCGACCGCCGATGCCGTATCCCCGCCCGCGCCGCACAGAAGGTCACGGGCCGCGAGAGCAGGTACACCGGGCTGCTGCGCGCCAAGCCCGGCCCGCTCGGCGCCCGCAGGGAGCCCGTGCACGCCGAGCCCGCCCCCGCCTCGCCGCCCGGCTGCGCGCCGGCTTCGGCGCCGTGGGGGAGGAGACGGCCCGCCGAGTGGACGCGGCGGTGGCCTGGGCGGTGAAGGAACGCGAACTCGAGCACGCCCTGTTGTACACGCAAGGCGACCTCGTCGCCCGCGCACGCCTTCGGCCCGCCGTGAACGAACACGCCGCCGGCGAGCTCACGGTGCACGACGCGCCCCTTGGCGTTCGCCGGCAGCCTGCGGGTACCGGCTCTTCGGGTTCCCGGCGGACGGCGGTGAGCCCGACTCCGCAGCCTCTGTGAGTGTCTGGCCGGCCCGGGTGCGTGCGTACAGGACCTGCCTGCCTGCGCGGTGGGCGCTCACCAGGCCGGCGTTCCGCAGGGCGGTGAGGTGCTGGGACGTGCCGCCGGGCGTCAGGCCGGTACGGCGGGCGAGTTCGGTGGTGGATGCGGGAGCGGTCAGCTCGGTCAGGACCATCGCGCGGGAGCGGCCCAGCACCCCCGCCAGGGCGTCGGGGACGGTCGCGGGCCGGGTGTGCCAGAGCGTGCCGACGGCGCGAGGCGGATAGCGCAGCGAGGGTTGCCACGGTTCGTTGAGTACGGAGAAGACGCGTGGCCAGACGAAGACGGAGGGCACCAGCAACAAGCCCTGGCCGTCGAGCCGGCGCGCTCCGCGCACGGTGCGGTGATCCAGCTGCAGGGTGCCTTGATCCCAGGTGACCTGCGGGTCGAGGTCGGTGAGCAGGTGCTGCGCGCCGCCGTCGACCAGGCGGCCGGCGCGGTAGCGGATGTCGCCCTCCAGCAGCGTGAGAATGCTCGACCAGTACGGGGCCAGCGCCAGCTCCCAGTACGCCTCGATCGCGTCTGCCAGCCGCGCGAGCTCGGCGGCCGGATCGCCGCGCAGCGCCGCCATCCTCGCTTCCGGCACCTCGGCCGTTGTGTGCAGAAGCGCCGGCGGCATGGCCCGCACCGTGGCGAGCTCCATCTCCAGCGACGGCAGCGGCGTCGTGGGCGCCGGGCAGATGAACCCCGGGATGCGGCCGGCCCAGGGCGAGCGCACGGGCACCGGGACGAGGTCGAACAGTGGGCTCAGGTCGAGACCGGCCGCCGCCAGCCGGGGACGTACCTGGTCCGCCCAGGTGCGGTGCAGGCCGTGTTCGTCCGCCCCCTTGAGCACCCTGACGCTTGCCACCACCTCCCACAGCGGGGAGATCGCGAAGCGGGTGCGGGCCACGTCCTCCATGGCGAATTCGATCTCGATCATTCAGCCCAGCGTAAATCTCTATGGAGAGCCGCACAGCGTCCCGCACCGTACGCCGCATGACCGAAGCCCCAGATTCCCCGTGGCGCATGGGCGCCTTCCGCACGCTCTTTGCCGCAAGCGCCCTCAGTCACCTCGGCAGCAACGTCGGCTATGTGGCGATACCGCTGCTCGCCGTCACCATGCTCGATGTCGGCCCCGGCCAGGCCGGTGCGCTGGCTGCGCTGTCCACCGCCGCCTTCCTGCTCATCGGGCTGCCCGCGGGCGCGTGGGTGGACCGCATGTCCGGGCGCCGCCTGCTGGTTGCCGCAGACGCCGCTCGCGCGGTGTTGCTCGCCTCGATACCGCTCACCTGGTGGCTGGGCGTGCTCTCGCTGCCGCAGCTGTACGCAGTGGTGCTGCTGACCGGCTGTGCCACCGTGTTCTTCGACGTAGGCTCGCAGAGCGTCCTGCCCGAACTGGTCGGCCGCGAGCACCTCGTACCGGCGAACGCGGCCATCGTCAGCCTGATGGCCGGCGCCAACATCGCCGGCCGAGGCGCCGGCGGCTTCATGGTCCAACTCCTCACGGCACCCTTGGCGATCCTCGGCGGGGCCCTCGCCTACCTCGCCTCCGCCTGCGGCCTCACCGGCGTGGCCCGCCACCACGCCCGCACGGAGCCCTCGACCGCAAGGCGACGGCTACGCACCGAGATCACGGACGGGCTGCGCCACGTCTTCGGCACCCGCGAGCTGCGGCCCCTGGCGCTCACCGCGACCCTCACCAACCTCGGCGCACAGATGATCAACGCCATGCTGCCGGTGCTGTTCAGCCGCGAACTGCACCTGCCCGCCGGAGCACTCGGCCTGTACTGGGCAGCCGGCGGCCTGGGCATCCTGCTCGGCGCCCGCCTCGCCCGCCCCCTTGCTGCCCGCCTCGGCCACGGCCGCACCCTGGCCCTGGCCGGGCTGTGGTTCGCACCCGCCGCACCGGCCGTTGCACTGGTCGACACCGGCCCGTGGCTGTGGGTGGCCGGCGCTGGATGGCTGGCCGCCATGACCAAGACGGGCATCGACAACGTCCTCGGCGTCACCCTGCGCCAGCACCTGACTCCGGACCCGCTGCTCGGCCGTATGAACGCCACCTTCCGCTTCCTGCTCACCGGCGCCCTGGCCATCGGCTCCGCCTTGGGCGGCCTCATAGGTGAGGCCGCGAACGTACGCATCGCCGTGTGGGCAGGCGCGTTGTGCCTGGCCGGCGCCTTCCTCCCGGTCTTCCGATCCTCCATCCGCGCACTCCGAGAGCTGCCGGCACCTCCTGCGCTGCCCCACCGGGCATCGGCGGCGTCCGCCACCGAAGCGTGAACCCGGCGCCGCCCGCAGTCCCGTCTCGTGGGCCAGCCACCACGCCCAACCGGGCCAGGAAGAGCGCTCGGGGGCCAACTGAAGCGCTCGGGCACGGTGGCGCCCGCTTGCCGCCCGGCTTGCTGACCACCCGTAGCAGGCCGACGGCTCCATCGGCTGCCGTCGGCGGCCACGCTCCGTTTCCCTCTGGCCGCGGTCAGCGCGACCGGGAGAACGGGAGATCGGGAGACCGGCCCCCGCTTGCGCGGCGAGAAGGCCGTGCCGAGGCCGGGACCGCCGGCGGTGTACGACGGGATCAGCGGGTGCGCCGTATCAGCGCTGCTGGATCCACCAGATGATCCACTCGATCCCGCTCGCGCCCAGGGCGCCGGCGGCGCCGCGGACGATGCCGTGGCCCGCCGTGCGGGCGAGGGCGCGCAGACGGCGGTGGCGACTGACGTCCAGCGGCTGACGCAGCCGGGCCCGGAACTCGGACACGATGCGGCGCGGCGTGCCGTTGCCCTGGTGGTGCCGGGTCGACGCCGGCCGGTCGGTGCAGATCCACTGGTTCATGTTCTGGGTCCTGTCCGTGAGGAGGAGCGGGCCGGCCGGCGCCTGTGACGGCACGAATACTGCGCTTCCGCCGCCCCCCGACGGCGCGTTGTGCTGTCCTGTGTGCGGGAGGGGAGACAGGCACGTCGGCTGACCAGCGGTTCCGCGCCGGTCGCCGAGCCCGTCACAGGACACCCGGCGGACAGGCAGAAGAGGCGGAGAGCGTTTGTGGCGAGGGGCGAACCGACGAACCAGGGGCGGTGGCCCGAGTCCGGACCGGTGCGGGACCTGCTCCTGCACCTCGACAAGATCCGCGAGGCCAACGGCTGCGCGAGTCTGCGGAAGATCGCAGCGGGGACGTCGGGCCTCATAGGCCACAACGAGATCGGCAACATGCTCCGCGGCCTGCGACTGCCGGCCGACGAGGGCCAACTCGACACTCTGGTGAAGGCCCTGGGCGGCGGCACGGATGAGATGGCCAAAGGACGGAAGCTCCTGCGTGCGGCCCGCACCGCGTGGGTCTCCTCCGCACCCGGCTCCCTCTACGGCACGTACGTGCAACAGATCGCCCCTGCCGAACTCCTCGACCGCACCGCCGAACTCGACGAGCTGGCAGAGTTCGCGACCGGAGGTCCCGCCGCGCACGGCTACCTGTGGTGGCAGGCCCCCGCCTGGGCGGGCAAGTCCGCTCTGATGTCGTGGTTCGCGCTCAACCCGCCACCGAAGGTCGACGTCGTGTCGTTCTTCGTGACGGCCCGGTTCGCCGCCCACAACGACAGGTGGGCCTTCCTCGAAGCGGTCTCCGACCAGCTCGCCGTACTGGGCGGCACCGGACTGCCGCGTCCGTCGCGGGAGTTGTGGGAGGCGCACCTCGAGCGGCTGCTGGAGGCGGCCGTCGCGTCCTGCCTGCGGCGCGGCCGTCGCCTCGTCCTTCTGGTCGACGGCCTCGATGAGGACCAGGGGGTGTCGGAGGGGTCCGGCACGTACAGCATCGCCGCGCTCCTTCCGGTCCGCCCTCCGCGCGGCATGCGGGTCGTGGTCGCGGGCCGACCGCATCCGCCGATTCCCTACGACGTCCCCGACGACCATCCCCTTCGCCAGGGCGTGACAATCCGGCGGTTGGACGCCTCGCCGCACGCCCAGGTGGTGCGCACCGCCGCCGAACGGGATCTGAGACGCCTCCTGCACGGCGACTCCGCCGGCCAGGATCTGCTGGGGCTTGTGACGGCGGCCGGCGGAGGTCTCACGCGGGACGACCTGGCCGAGCTCACGGGACTCGCCGGATACGCGGTCGAGGGACGGCTGCACGCGGCCACGGGCCGCGCCTTCACCACCCGTCCCGGGCTGTGGAGGCGTCAGGAAGCGGCCGGCGTCTACATACTCGCTCACGAAGAGCTGAGGGTCATGGCGGAGAAGGAGCTCGGCGGGGCAGACCTCGCCCGCCACCGTCGGCGGCTGCGCGCCTGGGCCGACGCCTACCGCGGGCGCGGATGGCCCGAGGAGACGCCCGAATACCTTCTCGCCGGCTACCACGACATGCTGAAGGCGGCGGTGGGCAGAGCAGCGGGGGAGGCCCGGGCGGAAGCGGTGGCCGAGATGCTCAGGTGCGCTGCCGACCGGGGCCGTCACGACCGCATGCTCGAAGTCTCCGGCGGGGACGCGGCCGCCTTCGCCGAGATCGAAACGGCTCAGGACTTCCTTCTCGCGCAAGCGAGCCCCGACCTCGTTCATCTGCTGCGGCTGTCCGTGCACCGCAACGAACTCGCGGACCGCAACCGCATCCTCCCCGCTTCCCTGCCGGCGGCCTGGGCCTCGCTGGGCGAGCCCCGTCGGGCGGAGGCGGCCGCCCGGTCGAGCTCCGACGAGTTCGGGTCCAGAGCAGGTCTCGTTCCGTTGGTGGAGGGCCTGGCACAGGCCGGCGACTGGCTCGGCGCCCAGGAGACGGCACGGAGCCTCCCCCTGCCCGGGGACCGGTTCCGCGCCTTCGTCGCGCTGGCGAAAGGGATCGCCCTCGGCGGTGATCTGGAGCAGGCCGAGATCGTGGCGTGCGGCATCGCCGAGCCCTTCTTCCGGGGGACCGCTCTGGCCGAGGTGGCACGGTCAGCGGCGGTCGCCGGGGAAACGGCTCGGGCCGTGCGTCTGGCGGAGTCCGTGGAGGAATCACTGCACGCATTGGGCGCCTCGGACCGCTACCGCCGCACGTTGCTCTGGTGCGAGCTGGCCGAGGTGAGGGCGGCGTCCGGCGACACCGCGGCCGCCTTCGAGTGCACTGCCGCGGCGGAGCGGACCGCCCGCTCGATGGACGGGGAACAGATGTGGCACCACGCCTACGCGCGTCTCGTGCAGAGCGCCGCTGCCGTCGGGGACGTCACCAGAGCGCTGCGCATCAGCAGCTCGTTCGAGCACTGGGAGTACCGGCGGGAGGACATGCTCGTCGGACTGGCCAAAGGGCTTGCGACAGCCGGCAGGTTCCGGGAGGCACAGATGGTCGTCGATGCCATCGTCGCTCCCCTCACGGGCGTCTCCGCCGAGCAGAACGACGACACATACCTGGCATCTGCCCGGCGGCGCAGCGCCGCCGAGGCGACCGAGGACCTGTCCTGCGCCATGGCGGCGGCAGGGGATCACGACCGTGCCGTCGAGATCGCCCGGGCACTTCCGGACGCCTACTCACGTGCCAGGGCACTCTCGCTGGTGGCCAGGCAACTCGCGGTCTCCGACCGGCCCAGAGGCGTGGAACTGGCGGCGGAGGCCGAGAACACCGCCCGCGGCGACAAGGCGTCGGACGACTACGGACTGGCCGACATCGCGAAAGGCCTCGCCTGGGCCGGTTCACTCGAGGAGGCGACCCGTCTGGCGCACAGGGCAGACGGGGGGCTCAAGCGGCTCGAGGCCCTCTCGTCGATCGCCCGCGCCAGGGCGGCCGCCGGAGACCACGCGGCTGCCGTCGCTGTCGCCCGTCTTGCGCTGTGCGGTGCGGGCGACGCCGAAGGAGCACACCCCCGGAGCATCGCCCTCGCCGACCTCGCTCAGGTCCTGACGGATGCCGGCGACGTGCCCGATGCGGAACTGGCGGTCCGCCAGATCGACGATCACGGGCAGCGTGCCGAAGCCATGATCACCCTGGCGAAGGCTCTCGTCCCACCGCACCGGACGCCCCGGACCCGCTCCGGACCCCACGACCGACGACTCGCCGTCTTCGCTGAGGACGCCGAGCGATGGGCTCTCCAGATCGACATGGACGACGAGAGGTGCCGGGTGCTGAACTCCCTCACCGACCTCGCCGCCGCCCGGGGTGACCTCGACCGTGTCCGCCACTTCGCTCACCGCACCGAACAGCTCGCCCGCACCATCAAGGACAATCCGGGCGTCCAGGAACAGGCTCGCCGGACAAGGGGCCTGATCAATCTGGGCAGGACGATGGCCTCCCATGGGCTGCACGACGAGGCGCGCCGACTGGCCGCGGACGCCGAAGTCCTCGCCCTCGCGATCGGCGACGACCTCTTCATGCCCTTGGAGCTGACCTGCGTGGCGGAGCTCTACACGACCCTGGGAGAGCATGGTCGCGCGGACATGGCCATCGAGGCGATCGGGGATCCCGGAGCACGCGCCGAGGCCTGTGCCCTGTGCATCCGGTCGACACAGGTCCACCCCTCGGCCACCCCGCCCCCACCGGCTGCGGCCGACTCGATCGCCCGAGAGCGGGCAGCCGCACTGGCCACCCTGGCCGAGACGCTCATCGGCGGACTGCCGCACCATTCGCGACTGTCACCCCTCACCGAACTGGCGGTGGCTCTGGTGCAGGTGGGCGACACACGCAGAGCCACGGCGCGTGCCGCGGAGGCGGAGGAGCTGGTCCACCTGCAACACCAGAAGACCGCACAAGCGCACACGCTGGCACGTCTCGCGGACTCCGTTGCCTCGCCGCACCGCGAACGAATGATCGCGCGGGCCCTCGCCCTCGGCTCGTGGCAGGGCCTCCTCAAGCAAGTTGCACACCTCGCGCCGGAAGCCGTCCGAACCTTGGCCGCCGAGCGGTTCGTCGTCAAGAGGGACGCGAGCACCCCCTCGGTCATCACCCTGCACCGCCCGTAGCCGGGCCACAAGGCACACGGCCCAGGGGACAGGACATGACCGGGCGAGGTCCGATGGACCTCATCCGTCCTGCCCACGAAGAAGGGCAGTCCGCCCGGCGTCATCCGCGATCTGTTTCTCTCCCCGACCGATCACCCGCCACCCGCCGCACCCCGGCTGGGCTAGGTTTCCGGACGGCTCGAACTCCGGGCCTCACGAAGGGGGTTGAAACCACCAGATGAAGCGTCACAGCACCGTCCTGCCCCGCCCGCTGCGCAAGGTCGCCGCAGTCGTCACGGCCACCACGGCGGCCGCCGCCATGACACTGGCGCTCGCTCCGTCCGCCTCCGCCGCCACCTATCGGTACGACTGCCGTCGGCTCGCGGGGGCGGGCTCGTACAGCAACCCTCTCGCCCTGGGCAATGTGACGGGCCGGACCGTGGTCGCCGTGAACTGCCCGCCCCTGACCTCCGGCGCGGGCTACGCCAACCGCTACTTCAGCTTCACCCTCACCCGGCCGGCCCGCGTGCCGTCGTACGCGGGCGCGTCCTTCGTCCTCAACCGTTCGCAGAAGTCCGCGGTCAACCCCTCGCTCGCTCGCGGCCCCTACACCATCCTGCGTACCAGCGCGGGTCTGTGGACGTACGACCGCAGCGGTGTCTTCAACGGCCGGTACCTGCCGCTGGCCCCGCTGCCCGGCGGCGGAGTGCTTCCCGCCGGGACTTACCGGCTGAACATGCAGAAGCTCGACTCGCCGCTGCGATCGCTCAGCACCCCCTGGTTCAACGTGGTAGTTACGGCCCCCTGACGCCTCCACGGCTGACCGGCTTCACCCCGGCGGCGCTCGCCGTCGGGGCGTCAGACTCCGACGGGCTGCCATTCCTGGCCGGCGCCGCTGCCGCCGGGCCACTGGACGACCTTGGCGCCGTCGGCGGCCGATCCGCTCGCCACGTCCGCGTGCAGGCCGCTCCTGACGTTGACGAGGTGGTAGTAGCCGCCGGTGGCAGCCGGTACGAGCTTCCACCACTGGTTGCCGGCGTTGGTGTCCTGCCACTGGTCCAGGGCCGTGCCGGCGTTGGTGGAGGCTCCCGGGCAGTCGAGCACCTTGCCGCTGTGGACGTTGGACAGGCGGAAGGAGCCGTCGTAGTTGGGCAGGAACCTCCACTGCTGGTTGGCGCTGCCCGACCAGGGCCACTGAATGACGGAGCCGCCGTTGGAGGTGGAGGAGCCGGAGACGTCCATGACCTGTCTGCTGTTGCCGTTGACCAGTTTGAAGAGCCCGGTCAGCAGGCCGACGGTGATGGTGGTGTTCGTTCCGGCGGACAGCGACACGACCCGGGCGTGGTTGCCGAGGGACGATGTCGTGACCGTGGCCGAGGCGGTGATGGAGGTGATGCCCCGTCGGCAGATGAAGGTGATGTCCTGGTCGATGTCCGAGGTGAGCTTCACGGTGGCGGTACGGGCCCCGGTGTCCCAGGTGAGCGACTCGACGGTGATGCGGTTGCGGCCGCGGACACCCCTGATGACGCCCTTGTCCAGTTGGTCGGGGAGAGCGGGGAGGATCTCCAGCACTCCGGGGCGGCTGTAGACCAGCGCTTCACCGAGGATGCCGGGGACGGCGTTGGCGGCGTCGCAGTTGTAGATGTCCAGGTTGGGGTTGTGGGAGGTCATCAGGCACCGCCACACCATGTTCTTGCCGTAGATCTTCAGCAGGTTGGCGTAGACGCCGGGTGCGTCCTTGAGGCGGGCGCGGGCCAGGGCGCGATGCAGACTGCCGTGGGCCGAGTAGTTCTCGTCGCCGCGCTTGTCGAGGGCCGTGCGGGCGTACTTGACGAGGTCGGGCTTCTCCTCGGGGTTGATCTCGTGCAGCGGCCAGGCGCCGTAGAGGTGGGAGACGTGCCGGTGGTTGTAACGGTCGGTCAGGCCCGGCCAGGACCACTCCGCCAGCGCCCCGTCGCTGTTGATCGTGTAGGCGGGCAGCTTGGCGAGCAGGGCGGTCCAGCGTTGCACCCCCTGGCCGCTTCCCTGCTCCATGCCGAGGGCGTCGGCGGCGTCGACGGCGGCCTGCAGCGCGTGTCTGGCGGCCATGATGTCGCCGGTGGCGTTGATGGAGAAGGCCTGGCCGGTGCTGGTCGGGGTGTTCTCCATGGAGTAGGACGGGACGAAGACGGCCTTGCCGTTCGCGTCGGTCCGGGTGAGGAAGTCCTCGTAGAACAGGGCCAGTTCCATCAGGGCCGGACCGAGCTTGTTCCGGAGGAAGGCAGTGTCGCCGGTGACCTGGTAGTGCTCGAGCAGCGGGTACAGGAGCCAGTCGGCGCCGCCGGTCCACGCCTCGCCGGGGAAGCTGGCGTTGTTGAAGTGCAGCATGTGCCCGTACTCGCCGTCGGTGCGGGAGGGGGCGAGGAAGCCGCGGGCGCCGTAGAGGTTGGCGGCGTTGTCACGCCAGTGGGCCAGCTGACCGAGGACGAGGTCGAAGTAGCCCTGCATCGCGTCACCCAGGTCGAGGATGTTGCCTCCGGCGACCTGAAGGTTGATGTTGGCGTCGGTGGTGATGTCGTCGGCCCAGGAGCCGTTCCAGGTGCCGGTCCAGATGCCGGTCAGACGCGGGGGCAGCACCCCGCTGGA
The DNA here is from genome assembly GCF_044335095.1 of Streptomyces sp. NPDC020597. Lineage (NCBI taxonomy): Bacteria > Bacillati > Actinomycetota > Actinomycetes > Kitasatosporales > Streptomycetaceae > Streptomyces > Streptomyces sp. NPDC020597. The sequence continues at coordinate 53,869 of NZ_JBIRUL010000027.1, forward strand.
GCTGATGAAGAGGTAGCGGCCGGAATCGTACATCCGCTCGAGCAGTGCGACGTCGACGGCGGATCTGTTGCTGTTCTGCCGGCTGATCAGGGCGCTCGTGGACAACTGGCGGTCGGCGGCGGAGACGTTCAGGTCGATGCTGGAGCGGTCGTACATCGCCTGGTGCTGCGGGGTGTGGCGGCCGAGCAGGGTGGCGTAGTCGGCGGTCAGCCCCGCGAGCGCGGTCTGCAGCGGCTGGGAGTTCCAGCCGGTCGACGTCTCGTAGCGGCCCAGCTTGGTCAGCAGCAGCACCCTGGTGGCCTTGGCGACCACGAGGGTGGACCCGCCGGCGGTGACCGAGGCGCCTGCGCCGGTGACGACGACGCGGGTGGCGCCCTCATAGCCGTAGGCGCCGCCCGAGGGGTAGGTGCCGCGCAGGTTCAGGTATCCGTCGCCGTTGCGCACGGTGGCGGTCGTGGAGTAGGAGACGCCGGTCGGCACGCCGTCGAGGGCGGTGTTGACGCTGAGGGTGGTGTCGACCGTGCGTCCCGTGGCCGGCAGCAGCTCGTGGACGATGACCTGGTCGGAACGGGAGACGAAGACACGGCGCTCCCAGATGCCGTACTGGTCGGTCCAGGTGTGCGTGACCTCTCCGGTGCGGAAGTCGGTGACACGGGCGAAGTCGTTGACCGTGGTCATGCCCGGCGTGCTCAGCCGGAGTTCGTAGCCGGGGTGGAAGGTCTGCGTCCAGCGCAGGTTCCAGCCGTTGGCGAACGTGGCGGCCGCGCCCGCGTAGTCACCGGACAGCGCCTTGTCCCGTGCCGCTTCGAGCCGGCCGGAGATCACCGGGGGCATGACGCTCCGGCTGCCGTTGGGCAGGACGAACCGGTGGTGGTTGAAGATCATCTTCTCGAGCGTGGGAGCGCCGTAGTAGACGACGCCGTACTCGCCGTTGCCGCTCAGGAACCCGTCGGTCCACGCGGACGCGGCGGCCTCGTCCCATATGCCGCGGTCAGGGAGGGTGACCTGGGGCGGGACGGCTGCGGAGGCGCTGCCCGCGAACACGAGGGGGAGGGTCGTGGCCCCGGCCATCAGGGCGGCGGCGGTGAGGAAGCGCCGGCGGTCGATGGGCAGGTCGGGCAGATCCATGTGCTGACTCCGTTGGTGGTGAGTGCGGCAGGGCGGGTGCGACGCCGCGCGGCACCCGCTCCTTGCGGGGACGGATCTGCAGCCGACTCCAGGGGACCCGTCCATGTTCCGGGCTCCTGACACCTGGAACATGGGATGAATTAACGGGGACATCTCCTTCCTGTGCCCAGGGGAAGGACGGGAAAATCTTGAACTGGCTGAGTTCACCTGTCTTTTCGGTACTTCAGGCTTGCTCTGGGTGTGCGATTGAGTAGGGTGTCGCCCCAATGAGGTGGGATGTATCGCTACCGGTCGTCACCAGGCGATCGGGAGGCCGGAGACGAACGAGGCGAGCCGGTCGGCGACGAGCCGGTCGTCATGCGCCGAGTAGTGCCAGTGGCAGCCGGCGAAGTCCAGTCCGGAGTCGTCGAGGTACCAGTACCGCACCCGGCTGTCCCCGGCGTCCGTACGTGACTTGACCACCTGCTGGACATGACCGGCGAACGATCCGGCGCCGACGGCCACGATGGTCGTCGCGGTTCCGTACCGCGTCCGCAGCTTCTGCAGGAAGTCGCCGTACGCCGTGCGGTAGGCGGCCGCGAGGCTGTCGGGCGTCCACGGCTCACCGGGATTGACGGCCGTCGAGAAGTCGTTGGTCCCGAGGTTGACCACGACGAGCCGGGGGTGCCACGTGCCGGGGTTCTGCCAGACGTCCCCGGGCGCGTTCAGCAGGGCACGGTCGTAGAAGGACCGGTAGGTGACATCCGGTGAGCCGCCGTTGTAGTTGCGCACCATGCCGAGGCCGGAGTAGGCGTTCAGCTGGTAGTCGGCCCCCAACCGGCGGGCGGTGAGGGCGCCGTAGCTCACGTCGGCGTCGGTGGTCCTCCTGACCTGGTCCCCCGTGCAGTCGCGGGAAGCGGAGAGGTTGCCGTAACCGACGGTGAGGGAGTCGCCGATGAACTCGACCTGGCGGACGCGGGCCGCCGGCCTGCTCAGCACGGCGCCGCCGGGCGCGGCGACGAATCCCTTGAACGCGCTGGTGGCCCAGGGGGTGTCGTTGCGTTTGACGAGCCGGACGGTGTGCGTGCGGTCCTGCAGGCCGTCGACCCGGTACGTGGTCCGGCCGGGCGCGACGAGCGTGGCGACCGTGGCGCCGTCGACCTGGACGTCGTAGTCGGCGGCCGAGTCGTCGAGCACCACGCCCACACCCGTGCCCCGGAAACGGCCCTCGAAATACACTCCGGGCCAGCTGTACTGCACTGTGCTCCCCATGTCCTTGACCCGCCCTGCGGTGTGAACCTGCGCCAGTACGCCCTTCACGCGGGCCGTCCGCCCGCCGTCGGCGTCGGCCGGTCCCTGAAGAGCGCGTGTGTCCGCGGGCGTCGCCCGCGCGGCGCCCGCGGTGCCCACACCGCTCAGGAGGGCCGCCAGGAGGGCGGTCAGTCCGGCGAACACCGTCGTCCGCCCGTGGTGCCTCCGCCGAGTTCCGCGGGCCGTGCGCAGCGCGGTCATCCGTGATGTCTCCTTCGCTGGGTTCGGTCGCCATTCGCCGCTCGCCGCTCGCCAAGCGCCGGTCCGTCGGAACGATGGGGGGCGGGGCGGGGTCGTCCGAGGGTCCGAGATATCGAATGTCCATCGATGAGTGGGGGGTTTGTAGCGCACAGTAATCAGGGGTGTCGTGACCGTCAACGAGTGAAACGAGACGTCCTGTGAGGGCATGGAAACGCCCGGGAGGGCCGTGTGCGGCCTCGATCAGGGGCCGGTGAGGCGTCCCGGTGTCTCCTGCGCCTGCAGTGCCTCCGGCGCCTCGGGGGTCTGCGGTGCCTCCTGTGCCCTCCGTGCCCTCAGCACCTGCGACGTCTCTCTTTCGCCGCTCGGGCCGGGGCGTCCGGCTGCCGCGCGTACCTCTCGCGGGCTCGCGCCCAGTTCCCGACGGCAGGCCTTGTTGAAGGCCTGGAGATCGGCGATGCCCACCGCCGCGGCGACGGCGGTGACGGACAGGGTGGAGGACGCCAGCAGATGACGGGCGCGTTCCAGCCTCCGGCGCCGGATGTACGCCACGACCGTGAGGCCCGTCTCGGCACGGAACAGACGCGTCAGGTGCGTGTGGGAGATCCCGACGGCCCGCGCTATGTCCGGCACCGACAGCGGGTCGGCCAGGTGCTCCTCGATGTGGGCCTGAGCGGCGGACACGTACGGGTGGCGGCGTCCCTCTCCCTCGCCGCGGGGCAACTCGGCGATGCGCCACAGAGCGGCCCACACTTCGGCGGTGGCCTGCGAGGGCGAGGCGGGCAGGGCCGTCACGGCTCGGCGGAGCAGATCGGCCAGGCGTGCGCTCTCGGCCGCCGCGTCCTGCATCACCGGGACCGCCCGCGCCGACCCGCTCTCCCGCAGCCGCAGGTGGACGTAGAGGTGCTCAGACCTGCCCCGGTAGTGGAAGTGCACCTCCGTGTTCGGCGGCACGAGGCTGACGTGGCCGGGACGTATGGCGTGGACGGACTGCCCGAGCGACAGGGCGCCCTCGTAGTGGTAGAGGTGCAGCTGCCACAGGTCCGGCAGGCGGAAGACGTCGTGCGCGGTGGAGACGCCGTGCACCCCGATGCCGGCGCCCACCACGGTGGGCGGCTCGTCGAGCCAGAGCGTCGTCGTCCTCATGAGGACGGAAAATTACCAGCGATGGACGATTTCAGCCCACGACCCAGAAGTCCCGGGCGCATACGTTCGTCGCATGTCAACCAGCAAGCACCTCCTGACATCGGTTCAGGTGGCCCGCTTCGTCGCGCAGGGATTCCTGCGCCTGGACGGGGCGGTGCCGCAGGAGATCAACGAACGGGCCGTCGCGGCCCTGGACGACGGACTGCCGCAGGTGCCGTACGGCACCCCGCTGAGCGAGGCCTTCGCCCGGGACGTCTTCGTCCACGAACTGCTCGCCCTGCCGGTCGTCGCCGGCGCGGTGGAGAGCCTCGTCGGCCCCGGGCCGACCGTCGACCACCACGCCGTGCACGTCCGCGAGCCGCACGAGGGACACGCGCAGGACCTCCACGCGGACGCGATCATCGACGTACGGCCGGACGCGTTCGACATCCAGCTCATGTACTACCCGCACGAGGTGACCGCCGCGATGGGCGGCACCCTGAGCGTGCCCGGAAGCCATCTGCGCAGGATCAACGAGACGGACATCGGGCGCGTCCAGAATCTCCGGGGGCAGACGCGTCTGACCTGCCCCGCGGGGACGGTCGTCCTGCTCCACCACGGCATCTGGCACAGCGGGCGACGCAACGACACCGAGCAGCGCCGTCACATGTACAAGCTCCGCCTCAACCCCACGGTGCCGCAGGTGCGCCTCTGGGACACCTCCGACCTGCACGACCCGGCCGTCGCCGCGGAACTCTCCGCCGGCTTCCCCTGGTACGAGCAGGCCACCGCCCGACTGGAGATACACAACCGCGTCCTGCTGTGGCGGGCCCTGACCGGCGACGACCTGTTCGACGTCGAGCACTGGGTCACCCGTGTCACCAACAGGCCGACCCAGGGGAGCCGGGCATGAGGCAGCAGGTCTTGGTCCTCTATCTCGCCACGTCGGCGCTGGACTCCGACGTCGTCGGCTGGTCCCGGTACGACGGGACCGGCCGGACCCGCCCTACGACCGGTGACGGCGACGAGCCGCCCTACGCCACCGGGCTTTCCGCGCTGTGCGACGGGTGGCGCCTGTTCCAGGCCTCCCAGCTGCTGCCGCCCCAGGCCGGTCACGAGTACGACGTCTCCTTCCTCAAGCATGAGTTCTTCTTCGAGAAGCTGGAGGAAGAACCTCGTCCCGGTACGTGAGCGGACCGCCCCGCCCGCCCGGCCTGCGGCGGGGCGGGCGGGGCGGTCCGGCCGTTCAGCGGTTGAACACGAGTCGCGGTGCCGCGTTGCGGGCCAGCGCATGGGCCTGGTCGGGCCACCAGGCGCCCGCGGGCGGGTCGACGATGCCGTACTCGGGGTCGATCGTGCCGCCGGTGTTGCGCGTGCAGCTGCCGTCGGACTCGCCGGGAATCTTGATCCACAGGTAGGCGTCGACGAGGGGAACGCCCGTGGCCGCGGTCGGACGCGGCCCGAGACCCCGTCCGGGCGCGTTGCACCAGACCTCCGGGTCCCCGCTGTACTTGCCCGGCTGCGGGGTCCAGGCGCCCAGACCGTTGCGGCTCGTGTCGATCACGAAATGCTGCAGACGGCCGGCCGGCGGGGCGCCCGCGTTCTGGTCGAACCAGGCGTCGGTCCACCGCCAGGTGGCGGGATCGGCGGAGTCGACGGCGTTGCCCGGCACGCCGTCGTTCGGGGCGGCCGACGAGTAGTACTGACTGGCGCACCAGTCGGTGTGGCCGCGTGCCTGCTGCGGTCCCTCGGTGGCGAACCACATGCACTTCGCCACCCAGGAGCCGTACCTGGCGTTGTGGGCGGTCGGGAGGGTGTTGGACACGTTCAGGGAGAAGCCGTCGGCGGAGCGGACCCCGGCGTCCAGCAGCCGCTGGGCCATGTCGCCGACCGGCCGCCACAGGACGTTCCCCGCGTCCAGGTAGACCGCGGTGCGCGGCAGGGCCTTGAGAGTCCTGACGGCGTACGCGAGGTCGGCCATGCGGTCGGCCGTGAGCGCGCCCGTCGGGTCGGTGCCGGGGCCGCAGTCCTTCGGGAGAAGAGCCAGGCCGTCGGGCTCGACGACGACCACCGCCCGGCCGGGGCCGATGCCGGCGGCGAAGGCGTCGATCCACTGCCGGTAGGCGGCGGAGGACGCCGCGCCACCGCTGGAGTACTGCGTGCAGTCGCGGCCGGGCACGTCGTAGGCGACCAGGACGGGCGTCCGGTGCGCGGCCCCGGCCCGCTGGACGAGCCGGTGCACCTTGGCGCGTACCTCGCCGGGCGTGCCCTCGGTGAACCATTCGGCCTGGGGCCAGCTCGCGAGCCGGGCCATGTTCGCGGCGTTCGCGAGGTCGCCGTGTTCGAGGTCCACGAGGGCCTGCCGTGCGGCCTTGCTGTGCGGGTCCGCGTAGAACCTCGTGCCGGCGGTGATCGCGTCCTGCCTCGGTGTGCCCTGGGACGGGGACGGAGGCTGGGACCGGGGCTGGGGGTCCGGCAGGGCCTGAGCCTGGGTCGCGGTGAGAGCGGCGCAGGCGGCGAGCGCCGCTGCGACGGCGGCAGCGCGGCGCGGCAGGCGAGGTGCTTTCACGGGTGCTCCTGATCGATGGGGGATGGAGGGGGCGGGGGAGCGCCCGCCGGCCGTGTCCCGTTCGCCGGGAACGGGGCACGGACAGCGGGCCGGGGGACGCGGACAGCAGGCCGGGGGCCACGGGCCGCGCGTTTACGGGCCATGGGCAACGGGCCACGGGCCACGGGAGCGGTGGATCAGTAGCCGTAGATCATCTTGTAGGCGACCTCCGGGAGGAACTGACCGGCCGAGGAGCCGCCTCCGACGCCGCAGTTGCCATCGGACTCACCGGGCACCTTGATCCACAGGAGCATCTCTGCGCCTCCGCCCAGCCGGGTGGGGGTGCCGATGCGGCGGCCGGACGGGTTGCACCACTGGCCGTTTGAGCCGTTGCCGTTGCGGCTGGTGTCCACGACGAACGGCTTGGTGTAGCCGTAGCGGGAGCTCAGTTCGCGGTTGACGGCGTTGCCGTAGGCGGTGTTCTCGGCCGTGGTGAAGTAGTTGGAGATGTTGAGCGAGAAGCCGTGGGCCTGCCGCAGGCCGGCGTTGTTCAGCCGCTGGGCCATGGTCCCCGCGTCGGTCCAGCCAGGGTTGCCGGCGTCGAGGTAGACCCAGGTGTTGGGGGCCTGTCGGCTGAACTGGCTCAGGGCGCCGCTGAGCATGCCCTGCCGTTCGTTGATCTGGGCCTGGTTCATGCAGCCGTAGTCACCGAGGGAGTCCGGTTCGAGAAGCACGACCGCCGGGCGGTTGGCGATGCCGCCGGCGAACTGCGAGATCCAGTTCGCGTACGCGGACGGTGAAGAGGCGCCGCCCGCCGAATGACCGCCGCAGTAGTCGCGGTTGTAGATGTTGTACGCGACCATGAGGGGCAGTTTGTCCGCGCGGTCCGCCGCCCCCGCGTACGCGCCGGCGGCGGTGCCGACGGAGCCGCTCCAGGAGCCGAACCAGCGGGCGGCCGGGGTGTTGGCGATGGAGGTGTTGATCGCGGAGGCCCGGCCGTCGCCGGGGTTGGCTGCGACCCACCGTTTCGCGCTGGCGTCGGGGTCGACGTAGAACCCGCTGGTCATGGTGGTCGGGTCGGCGGCGTGTGCCGACGGTGCGGCGGCGAGTGCCAGCGGCAGAGCGAAGAACGCTGTCACGAGGGCGCGGAGCCTGCGGCGCATGACTGAACCTCGGTTTCCTGGCGGGGATGCGTCGCACACGCTCGTCCCGAGCATGCGACGCGCTGCGGAGGTGCGGAGGTGCGGAGGTGCGGAGGTGCGGAGGTGGTGAAGTGCGGCGGTGCGGCGGTGCTGAGGTGCGGCTTTGGGAGCGCTCCCATTGGAAGCGTTCCCAGTAGTGCGGAGAGCTTTGGGGTGTGGTCGGTATGGTGTGGCGGGGCGTCAGAACTGTCAAGCGTTCGCGCTAGAAGCACTTGTCACGTGCTCGTACGGCCGGCCGCGGGGCGTCAGACGTCTTCCCAGGGCGAGGAAGAGGATCTACAGTCCTGGAACTGGAAGCGCTTCCAGCATTCCGCCCCGACCCCCAAGGGCTCCAATTCCCGGGTTCTCGGGTTCTCGGGTTCTCCGGCTCTTCGGGGCCTGACGGAAAGGCGCACGGTCCATGGCAGAAGCCGCGCCTCGTCGGCAGCCGACGCTCGACGAGGTGGCCGCACTCGCCGGCGTCTCCCGTTCCGTGGCCTCTCGCGCCCTCAACAACGCTCCGCATGTCAGCCGCGCCAAACGGGAGGCGGTCGAACGGGTCGTCCGGCAGCTCGGTTACGTGCCCAACCCGCGCGCCCGTGCCCTGGCCACCCGTCAGACGGGGGCTGCCGCCCTGGTCGTCTCCGGCGAGGATCCGTCGATCTTCGCGGACCCTTTCTTCGCCCAGGTGATCGTGGGGGCGTCGGCCGCCCTGGAGGAGGCCGACCTGCACCTCATGCTCTGTCTGGCCGCCTCCGACCGGGGGCGCAAGCGGGTGGAGGAGCTGTTCCGGTCCCGGGGCGCCGACGGCGTGATGCTGATGGCGCTGCGCGAGGGCGATCCGCTGGCCCGGATGGCCCAGGAGGCGGAGATACCCGTCGTGTTCGGCGGGCGCCCGGTCGGTCCGGCTCCGCGATGGTACGTGGACGTGGACAACGTCGGGGGAGCGCGCGAGGCCACCGAGTACCTGCTCTCCCACGGCCGGACTCGTGTCGCCGCGATCTGCGGACGTCTGGACACCGAGGCCGGCCGCGCCCGGTACCGCGGATACCGTGACGCCGTGCTGGCGGCCGGCCTCGAACCGTTCTCGGCGCTGGAGGGGGACTTCACCGAGCCCAGCGGCGCCGCCGTCATGGCCGCCCTGTTGCAGAGCCACCCCGACGTCGACGGGGTGTTCGCCGCCAACGACAACATGGCGGCGGGGGCGCTGCGCAGCCTGCGTGAGGCCGGCCGGCTGGTCCCCGCCGACGTCGCCGTGGTGGGCTTCGACGACCTGGAGATCGCCAGGATCGCCGACCCGCCGCTCACCACCGTCCATCAGCCCATCACGGCCCTCGGCCGGGAGACGGCCCGCATGCTGGTCGCACTCCTCGACGGTCAGGACCCCACCCCGCTGATCCTGCCCACCGGACTGGTCATCCGGTCCAGCGCCTGACGGACCGGTCGGCCCGCACCCGGTCGTCCTCGGTGACCCCACCGGTGCGGGCGGCCGGGCGGCGAGGTCACGCCGACGGACTTGATAGCACCCGCCGTGTCCGTCCCGTCCGATGCGGCGCACCCGCGCCGGTGCGCCGCCGTGCTGCTGATCGGACCAGCCGGGCCGGGACGTCGGCCGGCTCGGCGGTCCGGGCCGGGACGTCGGCCCGCCGTCCCGGCCCGGCCGGTACTCCTGCGCGTTCGGCATGGCGGCACTGACCGCGGCGTACACCGCGGTCCAGGCGTGTACGCCCGCCGCCGAGCAGGTGTTGCGCTAGAAGGTCAGGTTCCAGGCGTCGATCTTGCCCGTGTCGGAGGCGGCGTTGTCGTTGACGCGCAGCTTCCAGGTGCCGTTCGCGACCTCCGACGAGGCGTTCACGGTGTAGGTCTGGGCGATGTTGTCGGCGCTGCCGCCGGCGTGGTTGTGCAGCGTGTAGACGGTGCCGTCCGGCGCCACCAGGTCGACCTTCAGGTCACCGATGTAGGTGTGCTTGATGTCCACACCCACCTTGAGGGCGGCCGGGGCGTTGCCGGTCACGCCGGTGACGGCGATCGGGCTCTCCACGGTCGCGTTGTCGTTGACGGCGAAGTCCGTGAGGTTCTCGAAGTACTTGCCGGGCGGCGGGGTCGTCCCGACGGCCTTGAGGGCGTCGACCTGTCCCTCGCCGAAGAACGAGTTGTCGGCCGTCGTGCCCGTGCAGCGGCTGTCCGAGGGGCAGGCGATGTCGTTGGCCTGTGCGGCCAGCTTGGCGCGGATCTGCGCCGGGGTGATGCCCGGGTCGGCGCTCGCGATGAGCGCCGCCACGCCGACCACGTGCGGGGTGGCCATCGAGGTGCCGCTCTTGCTGCCGTAGCCGCCGCCGGGGACGGTGGAGTACACGTTGCTGCCCGGCGCCGCGACGTCGATGACGCCCTGCCCGAAGTTGGAGAACGACGCCTTGGTGACGCCCGTGCCGTTGGCCGCGACCGTGACCACGCCCGGCAGTTCGGTCGGGATGTCGAGGCAGGCGTTGGTGATGGTGCGGGTGACCGGCGTCGAGTCGTTCGGGCTCGCGGAGTCGGTCGTCTTGTGGGCGAGGTCGTAGTTCTCGTTGCCGGCGGCCGCGATCTGGAGGGACCCCTTGCCCTCGGCGTACGCCTGGGCGCGCTCGACGCCCTCGATGATGGCGGCCTGGTCGATGTTGTCCGGGCAGTTGAACTGCCAAGGGTCCGTGTAATAGCTGTTGTTGGTGACCTTGAAGCCGTGGTCACCGGCCCAGACGAAGCCGCAGATGGTGTTCTCGGCGAAGAAGAAGGCGTTGCCCGGCTCGGCGACCCGGACCGCGGCGATCTTCACGCCGGGTGCCACGCCGACGACGCCCTTGCCGTTCTTGGCCGCGGCGACGGTGCCCGCCACGTGGGTGCCGTGTGTGTCGACGTCCCGCCACGCGCCGGCACGGGTGTCGGGCTTGCCGTAGGCGCAGGAGACCGAGTCGGCCGCGTCGAAGTTGGGCGCCAGGTCCTGGTGCTGGTCGTCCACACCGGTGTCCAGGATGCCGACCTTGACGGAGGCGGAGCCCGGGTTCACGGCCCAGGCCTGGTCGGCCTTGATCTGGCTCATGTCGGCGCGGACCGGTTCGCCGGCCGGGGTGGAGGCCTGGGCCGGATTGGCCGGGAGCGCCGGGTTGTAGGCGTCGGCGGGGACGTCCGAGGTGCGCGTGGCACCGACCTGCTGCACGCCGGCGACGCCGCGCATGGCGGTGGCGAATCCGCTGGACGCCGAGTGGGCGACGATCACGCCGATGGCGTCGAAGTTCGAGAAGACGGTGCCGCCGTTGGCCGCGACCGCGGAGCGGACCGCCGCATTGTCACCGGGGGCGGTGATCACGAGGTAGGCACGCGTGCCGGCCACCCAGGCCGCACTCTGGGACGCCGGCACGGCGGCCGGAGCGTGGGCCTTGGCGGCCGGCGCGGTGGAGGGGCCGATGGGGAGCGTGCCCGCGAGGGCGCCGGGGGCGCCGAACGCGAGGGCGGCGCCGAGCGTGGCCGCCAGCACCAGCGTGCGTCTGGGTCGGCTGGATATGTGGGGTCTCATGCGTCCTCCGGAGACGGCCCGGCCGTGCAAAGAGCACAGGCCGGGCCGTACGAAACGAGTGGTGGATGCAAGATGTCAGGTGCATGCTCCTCTGCGGAAGTACCTTTCCGTGCAGGGACGTCATGGGGGGATGGCTGAAAAGAGACCTACTCCGGGAACATCGGAGGTCGGTGTCCAGCAGGAGCTCGGCACGTCCGTCCCACGGTGGTTCGTGCAGCGGGCCCCGCCACAGGAGGCGAAGGCGGTGCCCGAGATGACGTGATGCGCGTCGTGACGCAGAGCCCTTACGCCGAGCGGGGGCCGTTCCGCGGCACAGCACCCAGGCCCGTAACAGCGCCATCTGGGGCTGACGGGTTGGGAACCCGGGATTGCGGTCCTACTCTCGGCATCATGCACCCGGCAATCGACGCAACGCCCCGCCCGGCGCAGGCGTTCTCGACGGCACACCTACCGCCGGCGGAGCGGCTGCGGGCCTGGGAGGAGCACAACGCCGACGCCCTGATCGCCCTGACGTGCCGTGCACCGGGCGGGCAGGACTTCCGGGCGCGGGAGGACAACGTCGACCTCGGGCGGGTCCATCTGGCGCGGGTCCGCACCACGGCGCACGTGGTCGAGCGCCCTGCCGACCTCATCGAACGGCGGCCCACGGGTTCCGTCGCGATCTACGCCGCCCTGCGCGGGGAGGCGCTGTTCCAGCAGGCCGGTCGGCGGCGGGTCATCCGCCCCGGCGACGTCCTGGTCTGCGACGCGGACGGCAGCTTCGTCCGCGGGTTCGGCCAGGGACTCGACGAACTGGCGGTGCGCGTGGACCGCAGCGCGCTGCCGGACGATGTGCACGTCGGGGAACCGCTCATCGTCCGGCGCGACGAGAGCAACCCGTACGGCCGCGCGCTCGCCCGTCTCGTCGGACGCGCCGTCGGCGTCGAGGGCGCTACCCGGGCCGACGAGCAGGCCGTCGTCGACCTCGCGTCCGTGCTGGTGAGCGGCGGGGCCACGCGCCCGCCCGTCGTCCACCGGGCGCTCGCCTGCGCCCTCGTCGAGGACCGGCTGAACGATCCGCGGCTGTCGGCCCCCGACGTCGCCGACGCGGTCGGCATCAGCGTCCGTCAGCTCACCCGCGTCTTCGCCGACGCGGGCACGACGTTCCCGCGCTACGTGCTCGGCCGGCGCCTCGAAGCCGCCCACGGCCTGCTGACCGGACCCGACGCGGCCGAGACGCGCACGGCGACGGTGGCCACCAGGTGCGGATTCCGCTCGATCGCCCACTTCTCCCAGACCTTCCACGCCCGATTCGGCATCACCGCGGGGGAGTTGCGCCGTACGGCCGCGCAGCGGGACTGAACGGCACACGCACGCAGGCGAAAGGAGGTGCCGCAGTCGCGAGGCGTCCCCGGGAACAGCCGCGTCATACGGATTTCGGCCGTCCTGCGGCCAGTCCCGCCCAATGCGGTCGCGGCCGGAGGCACGCTGCCTTCACAGCACCGCGAGAAGAAGGCGAGACGCCCCATGCCCGAGTTCAACGACGGTCAGGCAGAGACCGGCCTCCCGGCATCGTCGCACGTTGAGACCGATGTCCTGATCGTCGGCTCCGGACCGGCCGGCGCCTCGGCGGCGCTGCTCCTGTCGACCCTGGGAATCGACAACATCGTGATCACCAAGTACCGGTGGACCGCGAACACGCCCCGAGCGCACATCACCAACCAGCGGGCGATGGAGATCTTCCGGGACATGGGCATCGAGGACCAGGTACTGGCCGACGCCACCGGCCACGACCTCGTCGGCGACACCGTCTTCTGCACCTCCATCGCGGGCGAGGAGATCGGCCGCATCCGCACCTGGGGCACCCGGCCAGACCGGGAGGCCGACTACCGGCTGGCCTCGCCCTGCCTCACCGTCGACATCCCGCAGACCCGCCTCGAGCCGATCCTCGTCAAGAACGCCACCGTCCGGGGCACCCACACCCGCTTCTCCACGGAGTACCTCTCCCACATGCAGGACGACACGGGCGTCACCGTCCGGGTCCGTGACCGCCTCACCGGCCAGGAGTACGACATCCGGGCCAAGTACCTCATCGGCGCCGACGGCGCCCGCTCCCGGGTCGCCGAGGACATCGGCCTGCCCTTCGAGGGCGCGATGGACATCGCCGGTTCGATGAACATCACCTTCAAGGCCGACATCGCCTCCTACGTCGGCCACCGGCCCTCCGTCCTGTACTGGGTGATCCAGCCGGGCGCCGACGTCGGCGGGATCGGCGCCGGCCTGGTCCGGATGGTCCGCCCGTGGAACGAATGGCTCATCGTGTGGGGCTACGACATCGACTCCGAGCCACCCGTGGTCGACGAGGCCGAGGCGATCCGCATCGTGCGGCAGCTGCTGGGCATCCCGGACCTCGAGGTCGAGATCACCGGCACCAGCCTCTGGGGCAACAACGAGATGTACGCCACCCACCTGCACAGGGGGCGTGTCTTCTGCGCGGGGGACGCCGTCCACCGGCACCCGCCGAGCAACGGCCTGGGCTCGAACACCAGCGTCCAGGACTCCTACAACCTGGCCTGGAAGCTCGCCGCCGTGCTGCGCGGGCAGGCCGAACCGTCGCTGCTCGAGACGTACTCGGTGGAGCGGGCGCCCGTCGCGCAGCGGATCGTCACCCGGGCCAACAAGTCCAGCCGCGAGTTCACCGACATCTTCCAGGCCCTCGGCGTCCTCGGCGCCGAGGACGAGGACGAGATGCGGGCCCTGATCGAGGAGCGCAAGGCCAACACGCCCGCAGGAGCGGCGAGGCGCGCCGCCCTCGTCACGGCGATGGAGACCAAGAACTACGAGTTCAACGCGCACGGCGTCGAACTCGGCCAGTTCTACGAGTCCGCCGCCGTCGTCTCCGACGGCACCCGCCCCGCCCCGAGCAGGGACGAGGACCTCTACCACGTCATGTCCACCAGCCCCGGCGCGCACCTCCCGCACGCCTGGGTCGGCGACAACGTCACCAAGCTCGCCCTGATGGACCTGGTGCCGTACACCCGCTGGACCCTGATCACGGGCATCGCCGGAGAGGACTGGGCCGGTGCCGCCGAGAAGGTCGCGCAGGACCTCGGCGTCCCCCTCGGCACCGTGGTGATCGGCCCCGGCCGCGAGGTGACGGACCTCTACTACGACTGGGCCAAGCTGCGCGAGGTCGAGGAGTCGGGTGCGATCCTGGTGCGTCCGGACAAACACGTCGCCTGGCGCTCGATGAGCCTCGCCGACGACCCCGAGGCGGCCTTGCGCGGCGCCCTCGCCCAGCTCCTCGGAAAGGCGTGACCGTGCGATTCGTCCACGAGACCCTGCCGCAGCGGGTCGTCTTCGCCCCCGGCGCGGCGCCGGCCGCGGTGGCCGCCGAGGTGGCCGCGCTGAAGGCGACGAGGGTGATGCTCATCGCCGCACCGGCCGCGGCCGCCGTAGCCGACCGCGTCGGCGCGGACCTGCCGGTTGCGGTGCGCCACGACGAGGTCGTCATGCATGTCCCGGTCGACGTCGCCGAACGTGCCCGCAGGGCCGCCACGGCGGGCGCCGTGGACGCGCTGGTGTGCGTCGGCGGCGGCTCGACGACCGGCCTCGCCAAGGCGGTGGCGCTGACGACCGGCCTGCCGATCGTGGCCGTCCCCACCACGTACGCCGGTTCGGAGGCCACGAACGTCTGGGGCCTGACCGAGGGCGAGGTGAAGACGACCGGCGTCGACCCGCGGGTCCTGCCGCGCTCGATCGTCTACGACGCCTCGCTGCTGTCGAGCCTGCCGGTGGAGATGTCCGTGGCCAGCGGACTCAACGCCCTGGCCCACTGCGTCGACTCCATGTGGGGGCCGCACGCCGACCCGATCGACCGGGCCCTGGCGGCCGAGGGCATCCGTGCCCTGGCCCGGGGCCTGCCCGCCGTGGCCGCAGACCCGACCGGGCCGGAGGGGCGTGAACAGACGCTGTACGGCGCCTACTTGGCCGCCGTCGCGTTCGCCTCGGCCGGCTCGGGCATGCACCACAAGATCTGCCATGTGCTGGGCGGCATGTTCAACCTCCCGCACGCCCAGACCCACGCGGTGGTGCTGCCGCACGTGCTCGCCTTCAACGCCCCGGCCGTACCGGAGACCGAGCGGCGCATCGCGGAGGCCCTCGCCGGCCCCACCGCGGTGGCGGGACTCACCGCACTGCGCGAGACGCTCGACGCCCCGCGCGCGCTGCGTGACTACGGCATGCCCGAGGACGGCATCGCCCGGGCGGTCGCCCCCGTCCTGGCCGCCGTCCCCGCCGACAACCCCACCGCTGTCACCGAGGAGAACCTCACCGCACTGCTGCGCGCGGCCTGGGAAGGAAGTGACCCCGCATGATCCCGTCCACCCGTGGCGTCTCCCCGGAACAGACGGCCCGAGAGGAAGACCTGATCGCGCGCGTACAGCGCTCCTTCGACTCCTGCAGGGACCCCCGTCTGAAAGAGCTGATGCAGGGGCTCGTCAAGCACCTCCACGCCTTCCTGCGCGACGTCCGCCTCACCGAGGAGGAGTGGAGCAAGGGCATCGAGTTCCTCACCGCCGTCGGCCGTCTGACCGACGACAGGCGCCAGGAATTCATCCTGCTCTCCGACACGCTCGGGGCGTCGATGCAGACGATCGCCATCAACAACGAGGCCTACGGCGACGCCACCGAGGCCACCGTCTTCGGCCCCTTCTTCGTCGAGGGGTCTCCGGCGCTCGAACAGGGCGGGGACATGTCCTTCGGCGCTGCCGGTGAGCCCTGCTGGGTCGAGGGGACCGTCTCCGACGCCGACGGCAGCCCCATCGCCGGGGCCAGGGTCGAGGTGTGGGAGGCCGACGAGGACGGTTTCTACGACGTCCAGTACGGCGACGACCGGGTGGCCGCCCGCGGGCACCTGTTCACGCAGGCCGACGGCAGCTACCGCTTCTGGGGAGTCACACCCACGCCGTACCCGATTCCGCACGACGGCCCCGTGGGCAGGATGCTGGCGGCGACCGGCCGCTCGCCGATGCGCGCCTCCCACCTGCATTTCCTGGTCGAGGCTCCCGGGTGCCGCACCCTGGTCACGCACATCTTCGTCCGGGGCGACGAACTGCTCGACTCCGACACGGTCTTCGGCGTCAAGGACTCCCTGGTCAAGGACTTCCACCGGCATCCGTCGGGCACACCTACGCCCGACGGGCGGGTCGTCGACGGCACCTGGACGCAGGTCCGCTTCGACATCGTCCTCGCCCCCGCCGACGGCCGAGGGACGAAGACTGACCCCCGCACCTGACCGCGCAGAGGGACCGGACTGGATCGAGGCCCGGAAACGGACGTGAACGCCTCGCGCGCACCGCGCGAGGCGTTCACGCCGAGGCGACCGGCAGGGCCACGTGCCGGGGGGGGCGAAGTCGCGGAACGCCGACCACGGTCCGCACAGTGAAGTGGCGGTGGCGTAGACGCCGTCGTTCACGCTCCAGCCCGTCAGACGGGAGCCGAAGAAGTGGTACATGCCGTTGATCTTCACCACGGTGGGTGACTCGACGGTGCCGCCGCTGCCGCAGCGGCACGGGCCATCCCCTTCGGCAGAGGGAGTGAGGGCGGCGTGGTGGCGTGGTCCGGTGGTCCTCCGCCACGGGGCCGCGGGGCCGACGGTCAGCTTGAAGGGCCGGTTGAAGGGCCGGCTGGTCTGTCAGCCGCTCGGGTAGAACTGTGCGTACCAGCGACGGAGTGCTCTGATGCCTTTTTCGTGGGGGAGCAGGATGGGGTGGGGCTGGTGGATCTTGTGGTCCCAGATGGCCGTCTCTTTGCGCACTTCGTCGAGTGCTTCGATGCGGAAGACGAGCTTGGCGAGGGGGGTGAGGAATGGCAGGCGTGCCGGTTTGCGGATGTAGTAGAGCATCCGTAGTTCGCTGGTGTGGTCGTCGACGGGTGTGCTGAGGGCGACGGCGGTCACGGACAGTACGGGTCCGTGGGTGCGGACCACCATGACGCCGGGGCCGTACATGAAGGCGTCGAAGGTGTTGTCGATGTCTCTGCCGAGGACGCGGCGGGAGATGTGGCCGCGGGCCTCGGCAAAGGGGCCGTCGGTGGTCCAGTGCTGGACGGGGGGTTCGCTCTGGCCGTGGATGAAGTGGAAGTGGGACTCGTCGACGATGTTCTCGCGCATCTCCTGGATGTGGATGCGCGCGCGGCAGGCGTCGTCGATGGGTGCGGCGAACTCCTTCGATTCTGTCTCGGGGATCTCGGGCACCTCCCACGTCGGCTGGTCCGGGCCGGCGTGGACGAAGACGAGCCCGCTGTGTTCGCGGACGGGGAATCCGCCGAGCGTGACTTTGGGGGTGTGCACCGCGAAGGGCGCCTGCACGCACCGGCCGTCCGCGCCGAACCGCCAGCCGTGGAACGGGCATTCCACCGTGCCGTCCACCACCTTCCCGCCGGCGCCGAGGTGTGCGCCGTAGTGCGGGCAGTGCGCGTCGCGTACGGCTGCCTGGCCGTCGACGCCCCGGAAGGCGATGAGTGCGCGTCCGAAGTAGTGCAGGCTCACGACTTTGCCGGCGGGCAGTTCGTGGCTGCGCAGGACGGCGTACCAGCCGTGGGGCACGGTCGGCATGGGATTCCGGTCGGCTCGGGGGTCGCGCGGCAGGTCGGCTAAGTTGTCATGTCTACGTCGTGAGGGCATGCGCAGATCGTATTGCTTCCTCGAGTTGTTTCCCGTCAGGCCTGCAAAGCCGCGGGCGTTCGCAGCCGGTGTGCCGGCGGGCCGCGGTTTGCCGAGCCTGCCGAAGGCGATGTGTGGTCGCTACGCGCCGATGATGGTGAAACTGCTTTCGTGGTGCCGGCCGACCGCAGAGACGAGGTGTGGTTCCACGAGGAGGAGGTCGTAGAGGCGCCGACCCGGAGGGGCTTGGCCGTCGGCCCCCGTCGCCTCGTGTACGCCGCCTTCGTTTGCGCCTTCGGCTTCGTTGGCGATTTCAGTGCCGGGCGACGGTTTCGGCGGCGTGGACCGTGGGCGGCCTGGGGGTCAGCGGCCGGCCGGGGTGGGTGTGCGAGGTGCGGCGGGGGTCGGGTGCGAGGTGCGGGATTTGGTGTGGTTGTGGAGGAAGAGGCAGGTGAGCAAGCCAACCGCGAGGACCGCGAGCGGGAGGGCTGTTGTGGTGTGGAGGGTGGAGAGGAAGGCGGCGGAGTAGGGGGCGCCGGTGGCGAGTTCGGCGGTGAGCCGGTTCTGGAGGAGGGCGCTGACGGTGGCGGCGCCGATGACGGAGCCGGTCTGACGGACGGTGTTGTTGACACCGGAGGCGGCGCCGGCGAGGTGGGGCGGGATACGGCGCATGGCCTCGGTGGACATGGGGGCGACGGTGCAGCCGATGCCCAGGCCGGTGAGGAGGGTGGCGGGGAGGAAGGCGTACCAGGGTGTTGCGGGGCCCGCGATGGCCGCGATGGCCGCGATGCCGCAGGCGTAGAGGGTGAGGCCGGCCAGGAGGAGGGGTTTGCCGCCGACGCGGTCGGCGAGGCGGCCCGCGAACGGGCCGAGAGCCATCGACACCACCGACGAGGGTGCCAGGACCAGGCCGGCTTTCATCGCACTCATGTGCAGCACGGACTGCAGATAGAGGTTGAAGGGCAGCACGAGGCCCAGCATGGCGATGGAGATGAGGCCGACCAGCACGGTCATGACGGTGAAGTTGCGGTCTTTGAAGAGGGCGAAGGGGACGAGCGGCTCCCGCTCCTGGGTGGCGCGCTGGTGCAGCAGGAAAGCGCCGGCGAGTACCGCTCCTGCGGCGAGCAGGGTCCAGATGAGTGCGCTCCAGTGGTAGCGCTCGCCTTCCTGGAGGCCGAAGGCGAGGCAGAACAGGGCGGCGGTGGCGAGCAGCACGCCGGGCAGGTCGAAGCGGTGGGTGCGGGCAGGGCGGATGTCGGGGACGACGGTGAACGTCAGGGCCAGCGCCGCGATGCCGAGGGGCACGTTCACCAGGAAGATCCAGCGCCAGCCGACGGTGGAGACGAGGACGCCGCCCAGAGTGGGGCCGGCCAGGGTGGCCGCGCCGGCGACCATTCCCCAGATGCCCAGCGCCGTGCCGCGCCGGTCGGCGGGGAAGACGGACACGATCAGCGTCATCGTCTGCGGGACGAGCAGCGCAGCGCCGAGGCCCTGCACAGCGCGGGCGGCGATCAGGGCGGCCGCGCCGGGGGCGAGCCCGCAGGCGATGCTCGCCAAGGTGAACACCGTGAGGCCGGCGGCGAACAGGGTGCGCGGGCCGCGCAGGTCGCCGAGCCTGCTCGCGGTGATGAGGAACACCGACAGGGCGAGGGCGTAGCCGCTCACCGTCCACAGGGCCTGGTCGAGCGTGGCGCCGAGGTCGCTGATCATGTCGGGGATCGCGATGTTCACGATCGTCAGGTCCAGCAGGGTCATGAAGAACCCGAGCGAGAGCGTCACCAGCACCGCCCAGGGGTTCGCGCGCCACTTGCGCACAGCAGTCTCCTTCGTCCGTCGGGGGGTTGCGGGCCGGTCGCCCGCCGTCGTCCCTCACGCTAATGCATCATCAGAGATGTATCAATAGAGATGTATCTCTGGACGATGTATCGAGACGGATGTACTGTGCGGGTATGGATGGAGTCGAGCTGTTCCTGTTGGGGCGCACCCTGATGAAGATCGGGGAAGGCGCCATGCCCGAGCCTGAGGGCGGTACGGCTCGCTACGGCGGCGGCGTGCGGTCCGTGCTCATCGTGGTGAACGATTTGGCATCCCACCCCGACAGTGCGGTCGGCGAGATCGCCGCCCGCACCGGACTCCCGCAGAGCCAGGTCTCCACGGCCGTGGCCCGTCTGAAGGAGGCCGGCGCGGTCGTCACCGAGAGCGATCCCGCCGACCGCCGCCGCCTCCTGGTGCGTCAAGCGCCCCGTCCTTCCGACCGGATGGTCCAGGTCAGGGCGTCCACTATCGACGGCGCGCTCGCTGACGCGCTCGGAGACGAGGACCCTGCGGCGATGAAGGAAGTCACCGACGCGCTCGATACGCTGGCCCGGTATCTGTCGCCGCAGGCGGCGCGGCGCACGCAGAGCTGACGCGGCGCGCGCAACGCTGACGAAGGGTGTGCATCTGTCTTCGTTCGTGCGTGGGTTGTTGTTCGACGTGGATGCGGTGGTGGCTGCCCTACACCCGACATGACGCCGGGGAACCGGCGTCCGACTGCTGATTCTCGGCTTCGGATCGACGTTCGGGGTCTTCTCGAGCAGATGACTCGCCCCCCGGCGGAGGTGTTCCGGGGGCGTCGTCGGCCCAGCCGGTCACTCCAAGGAACATGGCGTCCGGACGCCACCACGGCGTCGTTCGGCACCACACCGATCACCTCCTAGGGGCGATGCGGCGGCTGCGTGCGGACACGTGTGCGGACATTCGCGAGGCCCCGGCCGGCGAGGACGCCGGGCGGGGCCGAGTTCGAAGAGTCGAGGTATGGATCACGATGCGTGCGCCGGGACGCCGCACCGCCGTCGTCGGATCAGAAGGGAAGACGGCCACGCGCCCGGCGACCCGCGGAGCCGCTGCGACCGACGGCCCGCGAGCTGGACTGGAAAGGCTTGCTCAACAAGCGCCCGAGCGGGCCAGGGGCCTTGGAACCGGCACGTGACCCCCAACCCAGCGTGCGCTGGGCGCCGTTCTGAGGATGCTTGCTCAGCCGTGGGACGACGAAAGCGAGTATCGCGAGGACAACGCAGAAGGCGATCACGCCGACGATCATCATGGGAGCTCCTGGGCCGGTCTGGAAGGGGCACAACTCCGTGCCGTCACACGGACTCGTCTTTTTGCTACCGACCGGCTGCCCGCTTCAGAGCGGAGCACGCCAGGCGGACCGAAAGGCCGGCCTGCCGATGGGGCCTCTTGCCGATCAAGTCGCCAGGGCCCGTATCGAACGCGGTGCGCGCAGCCGCTCGTCGGTGGCTGCGACGGGGACGCAAGATCATTGCATGTTCAAGATCAATCGTGATGCGCGACCGCAGTCGAGGAATTCCAGCACCCGGCGCCAGGTCGACTCGGCTGCGGGAAGGTCGGCAGCGGCGTGCAGAAGGAGCGCACCGGCAGCAGCGGTGCGCTCAGGCCGATCACTGGAGGTCGTGTCCCCGCCGGACGCGAGAGCGTTTCAGAGAGGGGTCCCGCCACCGGCCGTGCACGCGTTGGTCAGGGCGCCCACGGCGTGAGCATCTCCTTCATCGTGTCGGTCAGGGCGATTTGCAGCAGCGGTCCGTAGGTGATCCGGCCGACGCCGAGGCGGCGGAAGCGCTCCAGATCATGCTTGACGGGATGCGCTGTGGAGTTCACCGGAACGGTGGTTGCGTCGGTCACGGCGGCCAGCAGGCCGTCGTTGTCCTGAATGCCCACGGGGTAGACACTGTCGGCGCCCGCCTGCTCCAGGGCGTGCAGTCGCTCGATCGCCTCCTCGAGGACGGCGGAGGCGTCCTCGGCCTGGAGGAAGAGGTCGGTGCGCCCGTTGACCCAGACCGGGATCCCGGCGTCGTCAGCCGCTGCGCGCAGGCCCGCGATGTAGTTTGCGTGTTCCTTGGTGGTGCGCAGGCGTCCGCCGTCCGAGTGGACTGTGTCCTCCACGTTGAGACCGACTCCGCCGGCTTCGGTGAGTCCGGCGATGAGGTCGGCGGGCTCTTGTCCGTAGCCGGCCTCCAGGTCCACGGAGACGGGAACGTCGACTGCCGCGATGATGGGCCTGACGGCGGCGAGCACCTCCTCGAAGGTCTGCCCCTCGTGGTCGTCGGCCCCACGGGAGTCGGCGAGCGGATGACTGCCGATGGTGAGCGCGGGGAATCCGGCGCCGGCTGCCGTCCGCGCGGACCAGACGTCCCAGACGGTCGGCAGTACGAGCGGCTTGTACTCGGCATGCAGCTGCTTGAGTCGTTGAGCGCGCTCAACGGTGGTGCGAATGTCCATGCCGAGGACGCTACCCCGCGGGTCCACCACGACAACGCGTCAATGGCGCGCCGCTCGATCGGGAAGGCGATTCGCCGCCTCGACAAGACCGCCGCCGCCCGCCTGGTCACCGGAGCCGGAGCGGGACGGTGCGGGCCTCGTGGGAACCTGGACGGGTCGCTGATCGTCCTCTTGGGCATGCCTCGCGCTCTCGTTCTCGGAATCGACCCATGTGCGGTGCCGGGTATGGGCGGAGGCGCCCTTCGAGTGGCTCTCGACCAGGAACTGGCCCGTTTCGGCGAACACGCCATCGATGCGTCAATGACGCTGATCGAGCTGGACGAGTCTGCTGAGCCGGCGATCGTTGCAGCACTGTCCGAGCACGACTGGGACGTCGTCGTCATCGGGGGTGGGATCCGCAAGCCGGAGCCGCTTCTGCCCCTCTTTGAACTGGTCGTGAATCTGGTCCGGCGTCATGCGCCGAAGGCTGCGATCGCGTTCAATACGAGCGGCGGCGACAGCGTCGAAGCAGCCAAGCGGTGGCTGTGAGTCGGAAGTTGCTTTGAGGCTTCGGCGGCGGTGGGAGAGTTGTGCTCAGGGCCGTGATCCGGACCCGGTGACCTGATGGACGGCGCGGGGCCCCGCCCGCTGCCGGCACTTGGTGGTCATCCGTTCAGCCGCAGCTGTGAGATGGGTCCGGGGCCTGCGGTGGGGCATAGGGGCCATGCATGCCCCTTCATGTCGGACCCGCGACAGGCCGTGCCCGCCACATGGTCTCGTTCAACCGTTTCCGGGTGCGGTGAGGGGCCGTCGGCAGCGCTGACGATCCTGCACAGGCGAGGGTCGTCCTGTCCCCGATGACCTACACTAAAATTTCCATGGAAGATGATTCTAAGGAATATTAGAGATGGCTGACCTGACGCGGTTGTACCGGGAGCTGGTCTCGTTGGAGATCGAGCTGTGGAACGGCGTCGAGGGGCGATTGCGGGCGGAGTACGACCTTCCGCTGACGTCGTTCGAGGTGTTGCATCTCCTCTTGCGTCGCCCCGGGTCGCGGATCCAGGACATCGCCGAGGAGTTCTCGATCACGGTGGGCGGCACGAGCAAGGTGGTCGACCGCCTGGAGGCGGCGGGCTGGTGTGAGCGCCGCGCGAATCCGCATGACCGGCGTTCCTCGATCATCGAGCTGACGGCCGAAGGGCGGAAGCTGACGGAGGCGGCGGTGAAGGTCTTCGAGGAGGAGTTGGAGCTGCGGATCGGGAAGGTGATCCCCGAGCAGTCCGTGCGGGAGGTGACCTCGGTGCTCAGCACGCTGCGGGCAGCCGGACGCGCTCTGGACGCGGAGCGGAAGGCCGCGGGCCAGACGCCGGCGCCGGCGCCGGCGATGCGGGCGCCGAAGCAACCCAGCCGGTCGGCGGCATCGTGAAGCACGCCGCCTTCGCCAGGGCTGCGGGCGATTGGTGCGGGGCGGCGGGTGAGGATGGTTCACCCGCCGCCCCGCACCAACCGCCCGCATCCGTTTCTAGTCGGCGATGCCGTCGAAGGCGATGACTTTGTGGATGTGACCGCGGACGAGGAGGTTGCCGGGGCCGCCGTTGCGGGCGGCGTATTCTCGGCTGCGGTCTTCGCCCATGTAGCGGGCGCCGAGGAGGCCACCCCAGCGCAGCGTCTTCGCGGGGTTCTGGGAGGTCTCGGCGCGTCCTTGGAGGACGACGAACGCGTAGGGGGGCCGGTCGTCGTCGACACAGAGGGCGAAGCGTCCGTCGCGGACGAGGTTGCGGCCCTTGACGCCGTCTTTCTCGGTGGTGAGGACGATGTCGTCGCCGTCGAGGAGGAACCAGACCGGGGTGACGTGCGGGCTTCCGTCGGCCCGCACGGTCGACAGCTTGCCGGTGCGGGTGCCGTGCGTGATGAACGCACGCCACTGCTCGCTGGTCATCTTCCGCATGCGATGCCTTTCGCGCTGGTGGACAACACTGCCACGAGGCGGCTCCGACGCGCGCCCCGAGTCCGGTGTGGTCTCGGGGCGCGCGCGTGGTTCAGCGGCCCCAGAAGGCGTCTTCGGCGCCCTGGTCGCCGGAGAAGAGCCACATCTCGGTGATCTTGCCGTTGGCGATGCGCAGGAGGTCCACGCCGTCCATGGCCATGGACGCATCACCGCGGCGGCCGGTGAAGTGGATGTGGGCAGCGACCAGGTCGCCGTTGCCCATCAGCGAGTGGATCGTGTCGATGGCGAAGGTGCCCTGGCTGGCCTCCATCATGCTGCCGAGCATCTGGAAGACGGCACCCTGGCCCTTGTGCTCGCCGGAGAACTGGTTGGAGCCCGGCTGGTGCCAGACGATCTGCTCGTCGAGGAGGTCACCGAGGGCAGTCATGTTCCCGGTCTGCACGGCCTGGAAGTAGGCGCGGGCGAGGTCGAGGCTGGCAGTGGTCATCACTATCTCCTTGGGTTGGGGCGGGGTCATCGGGCGAAGTCGAGGCGATCGGCCAGGCCCGCCTCGGCGAAGGCGGCCTCGATCTTGTGGCGGCCTTCCTGGATTGCGGGGTCGGTCTTGACGATCTTGTGGTCGCCGGGCAGCGGCACGGCGTATTCGCCGGGCGGGTCGAAGGTCGGATCGGCAACGCGATGTGTGGGTCCCACGGCCATCAGGGACAGGAAGACGCAACGGGCCGACCAGAGGGTCAGCCCCCGGCGGACAACGCCATGGGGGAGGACGGGCCGTGCTCGTGGTGTCGGCTACGGGGCGGGTACGGAGAAGATGCCGAAGTGGTTGTCGGCGGTGTCCTGCAGCCGGGCGAAGGTGAAGCCCACGGAGTCGGAGACCGGCTCCATGAGGACCTTTGCGCCGAGCTCGCGGGCGCGCTCGACGGTCGCGGCGACGTCCTGGACCAGGACGTAGAAGATCGCGTAGTTGGGGAAGTCTCCCTCCGACTCCCACACGCCGCCGGCCGGCCGCCCGGCGCCCGGCGTCATGACCGAGTGGTAGCTCACGCCAGGGGTGTTGGTGTTCGGCACGTACGTCCAGTCGAAGAGCTCACCGTAGAACTCCTTGACCTTCTCCGGCTCGTCGGTGCCGAACTCGAACCAGGCAACCGAGTTGAAGACGGGAACGGTCATGACACTCACTCCTGACGGGCGGCGGCGACTTCGGGGGCGGGCGGCGACGGCAACGACGACTCGCAGACGGCAAGCCCCTGCATCCCCTACCTCAGAGAAGAAGCCGCAAGGCCCGGCCTCTGGCCAGCAAACCATTTACATTCCATGGAAGCAAGTTCCTCGGATTATTGTTCTATGGATGAGGTTCGGTCCTTCACGGCCGACCCGCAGACAGCAGAGGAACGACCCGGCGCTTCCCACGGGCGGCCGGGCCCAGAGAGAGGGAAATCCGTCATGGAGCCGGTCGAGATCGAGGCCAAGACCCTGATCCAGAAGTCGAAGACCCCGTCGAACGACTACGTCATCAACCCCTACACCGGCTGTGTACTGGGCTGCGCCTACTGCTTCGCATCCTTCGCCGGTCGCCAGTTCGGCCGATCTGTGACGGAGTGGGGCGACTACCTGTACGTGAAGGAGAACGCGGTCGAGCTGGCCCGCAAGGAGCTGGCGAAGATGCCCGAGGACAAGCGGCGGGGCACGATGCTGCTCAGCTCGGTCACCGACCCCTACCAGGGCCACGAGACGAAGTACCGGCTCACCCGCGGCATCCTGCGCGAACTGAAAGCGGTCGAATACCCGGGCCTGGTCCGCATCCTGACCAAGTCGCCCGTCGTCACCCGCGACATCGACCTCCTCACCGGCCTGCCTCGCGCCGAGGTCGGCATGACCGTGACGACCACCGACGACAAGGTGAGCCGCTGGCTGGAGGTCCGCGCCCCGCTCGCCTCCCGCCGCCTGCGCACTCTGGCCGAACTCAACGAGGCCGGCATCCACACCTACGCCTTCATCGGCCCGCTCCTGCCCCACTTCGCCACCCAGCCGGAGCTCCTCGACGACCTCTTCGGCCGGCTCGTCGACGCGGGCGTCGGTGAGGTGTTCATGGAGCACATCAACCTCAAGCGGTACATCCGCGAGCGCATGGACCAGGTCCTCGCGGACGAGCCCGAAGATGTTCGCGAGGCGTACCTCCAGGCGCAGACGAAGGAGCACCGCGCACAGCTGGACGCGATCGTGGCGGAGCTGCTGGACAAGCACGGGCTACGGCTGCGGTTCGAGGAGGTCGTCCATCACGACGACAACGACGCCCTGCGGGAGAGTCTGGCGACCTCGGCGCGACAGCGACCGTAACCGGTAGTGCAAGGTGTGCACCAATGGGCCCTCGCCTGACTCCCCGGAGGGGCTGACCCCGTGGTTGGCTGACCCCGTGGAGGGGGCGGCCCGGCCCGGACCGCTCCCTCCACGCCCGACAACCCGGCATGCCCGAGCATCCGACAAGAGGAAACGAACAGTCATGTCAGCAAGCCCCGGACCGCTCGACCCGCTCGACCCGCAGGCTCCGTCCTGGTACGGCGTCCGGTGCGTCTTCCGGCATGTCCCCCTGGGGGTCTACGAGGAGCGCATCACCCTGTGGACCGCCCGGTCACCGGACGAGGCGATCGAGCGGGCGGAGGCCGAGGCCGCCGAGTACTGCGAGGATCTCGACGGCGTCGAATCCGCGCACCTGGCCCAGTCGTTCAGCCTCTTCGGCACGCCCGGGGACGGCGCCGAGGTGTTCTCCCTCATGCGCGAGAGCACGCTGGCGCCGGGTCAGTACGTGGACCGGTTCTTCGCCACCGGCGAGGAAAGAACGGCGTGACACACCGGCTCCTGCCGGGGCCGAGCCCGGGCCCCGGCAAGGACACCCGTACCACGTCCACCCTCGTCGTGATCCCCCAGCAGTGGACACAGCACCAGGTCCACCGGGTCCAGCGGGTCGGCCGGGTCGACCGGGTCCACCGGGTCAGTCGGTTCGCCTGCTTCTGCGGTCGAGCGCGATGAAGATTAGAAAGCCTGCGCACAGGAGAACGACCGCCCCGACGAGGAACGGGGCCGGCGAATACTCCTCGGTGCACGACTGGCCGCCGGCGGACGTCCGGCACACGGTCCCCGGACCGCCCCGGTTCAGGTAAGCGAGGTAGAGCAGCGGCACGGCCGGACCGGCC
This sequence comes from Streptomyces sp. NPDC020597, assembly GCF_044335095.1. NCBI lineage: Bacteria > Bacillati > Actinomycetota > Actinomycetes > Kitasatosporales > Streptomycetaceae > Streptomyces > Streptomyces sp. NPDC020597. Next base: position 80,931 of record NZ_JBIRUL010000027.1, read on the forward strand.
GACAGCCCGACGATCGCGTTCCTGGGGCTCTTGCGCAACAGGAGACCCGCCGCGACAGCGGCCGCCGACAACAGGACGACGCCCACCGACAGCAGGGCGGCCAGTCCGGTTCCGGCACACGCCCCCACCGCGAGCCACGCCACGAACCAGCCCCAGGCGACGGCGCGCCGATCCGGTACCCCGATCCCCTCACGATCGGCCATGCCCGCCCCTTCCCCCTGTAAGACCACGACGATCGGACGCCGACCGACGACGGCGACTCCAGCATGGCAGCAGACCGCGTCCTGGGACACGGTCCCGTCAGCCGACCGGGGAAGACGGGCATCGGCACCTGAAGGCGACGGCAGAGACACGTTCCAGGCCGGCCCCGAACCCTCGCCGGGCCGAGGCACACACGGCCGGGCGTGTGGCGTGGATCACGCAGAGGGGAAAACCGGAAGTCCGGACCCGGCGTCTAGAGGGTGTGAGATCAGTCAGGAAGGCCCCGGGCGAGCTGGACGAGGAGCGTCTCGTCCACCTGGTGGCCACGGGAGACCGCGCGGCGTTCGAGGAGCTGTACCGGCGTACAGCACCGTGGATGGCGCTGCGACTGCGCCGTCGCTGTGCCGACGAGCAGATCGTCGCGGAGGTCATGCAGGAGACGTATTTGGCGGTGTGGCGCGCGGCGGGCGCGTTCGCGGGGGCCTCGGTGGGCGGGACGGCCGTCGGATGGCTGTGGACGATCGCGGCCCGCCGCCTCGTCGACGCCTTCCGGCGCAGAGCCCATCACGCCGAACCGCCGCCGGCCGCCGCGCTCGCCGACGCGGCGCCGGCCGCCGAGGAAGAGGCGCTCGCGGTCACCGTCGGCGGGGACGTCGGTGACGCGCTGCGGCGCCTGGCGCCCGAACTCAGGCAGGTACTGCAGGCCATGGTGCTCGACGGGCTGTCCGTTCGGGAGACCGCCGTCCTGCTCGGGCTGCCCGAGGGCACGGTCAAGACCCGTGCCCGCCGGGCCCGGATCGCGATGCGGAAGGCGCTGACATGAGCGTGGAGCACGCGTCGATGCGGATCATCGACGGATACGCGCGCGGCGGCACGGACCTCGCCGCCGACGAGGTGTGGGCTCTGGAGGCCCATCTGGAGGCGTGCCGGCTCTGCCGTGAGCGGCTGTCCGCCGCCGTCACGGCGCATGCGCCGGCCGTGGCGACGCTGGTCGCCGACGTGTGGTCCGGCCTCGAACCCCAACTGGCCGTCACGGCCACGATGCCGCGCGGACGGCGCTGGTCGGCGCCGCTGTCGAGGTGGCTGACGCCCGCCATGGTGCCGTGGCTGTTCATGGTCATGGCCGTGACGCTGCTCGCGCTGCTGCTCGACCTGGCCGACACCGGCTCCGACACCGGATCCGGCTCCGGCTCCGGCCAGGTGTCGCTGGTGCTGCTGTTCGCGCCGGTCCTGCCGGTGCTCGGCGTCGCCGCATCGTGGTCGCGCGGTCTGGACCCGGCCTACGAGCTGACCGCGTCGGCGCCCCGGGCCGGGCTCCAACTGGTGCTGCGGCGCACCGCGTCCGTGCTCGCCGTGGTCCTCCCCGCCCTGTTGGTGGGCGGATGGACGACGGGAGTGATGGTCGCCCAGTGGCTGCTGCCCTGTCTGGCCTTCACCTCGATGACCCTGGCGCTCGGCGGTGTCGTCGGCGTGACACGCGCCGCCACCACGCTGGCACTCGTGTGGGCCGCCGTGGTCGTGGCGCCGACCGCGGTCGCCAGCCGTACGACCTTCGCCCTCCAAACGGACGCACTGCCCGTGTGGGGGCTGATCCTCACCCTCGGCATCGGCGTCGTGATCGCCCGCAGGGGCGCGTACTCCGTGCTGGGAGCCCATCGATGACACCAGGAAGGGAACACCACATGACGTCCGCGCCGAACGCGGCCGACATCTCACCCACGGCCTACGCCTGGGAGATCCAGGCCACCGGGCTGAAAGTCAGGGTCGGCAGGAACCGGATGGCGGTCGACGGGCTCGACCTGTCGCTGGGCACCGGCGTACACGGCCTCCTCGGCCCCAACGGAGCGGGCAAGACCACCCTCATCCGGACGCTGGCCACCGTACTGCGTCCGACCGAGGGCGCCCTGGAACTGCTCGGCGACTCTGTGGCCGGCATGGGCGAGCACCGGGCGCTGCGCCGCCGGATCGGCTACCTGCCGCAGGAGTTCGGCTACTACAAACGCTTCACCGTGCGCGAGTTCGTCGAATACATGGCATGGCTGAAGGAGGTGCCCAAGGCGGACATCCCCGCAGCCGTGCAGCGCGCCGTGGAACGGGTGGGCTTGGCGGACCGCGCCGACGAAAGGATGAAAGCCCTGTCGGGCGGCATGGTGCGAAGGGCCGGCATCGCCCAGGCCATCGTCAACGACCCGTCGGTCCTGCTGCTGGACGAACCGACGGCCGGCCTCGACCCCGCACAGCGACTGCGCTTCCGCGAACTGCTGCAGGAGCTGGGCCAGGACAGCTGCGTGGTCGTCTCGACCCATTTGGTGGAGGACGTCGCCGCCGCCTGCACCGACGTGGTCCTCCTCGCCGACGGCCGGCTGGTCTTCCAGGGCACCCCCGGCGAACTCGCCGCCGCGGGCGGCCCGCAGCACGAAGGCGACAGCCCATGGGAACGCGGCTACTCGGCTCTGCTGCAGCACCCCGAGCCGACAAGGGGAGCCTGGTGAACATCCGCATCCTGCGCATCGAACTGAGACGCTCCCTCGCCCCCTGGGCCGGCGCCGTGATCCTCACGACCGCACTGGCGTTCCTGTACCCGATCGACGGCCCATGGTCGAGGGGCACCACGGCATGGACGGCCCAGTGGACGCCCCTGGCCCTGTGGACCCGCAGCCTGCTGTTCTACCTGTGGCCGCTCGCCGTCGGTCTCGGGGCGCTGCAGGGTCTGCGCGACCACCGCTCGAAGATGTCCGAGCTGCTCACCAGCACACCCAGACCCACCCGGCACCGCGCAGCCACCACGGCCGGCGCGATGACGATCACACTGGTCTCCGCCTTCGCCCTCCTCATCCTCGTGGGCGCGCTCCAGGTGCTCGGCAACACCCGGTACACACACCTCGGATGGCTGCCCGTCTCGCTGGTTGGAGCGCTCTTCCTCGTCGCCGGGGCCGTACTGGGCATGGGGGCCGGGCGGGCCCTGCCCTCCCCGCTCACCCCGCCCGCGCTGGCCATGAGCGCCTTCGCGTTCACAGCCCTCATGTACATCTCCCTGGGCCGGACGGAGACGACCACCGCAGGAGGGTTCCCGAGCACGGAGCCGAACCGGGTCTCCCTGCTGTCACCGACGGTGGAGGAGGTACGCGAAGTCTTCGTCACCCTCTCCGTCTCCGTGCACATCGGACAGACGATCTGGCTGCTCGGTATGGCAGCGACCGGCTTCGCACTGCTGGTCGCCGCGACCCCTCGCACCCGGCTGATCGCCCTGACACCCGTCCTGGCGGGCGCGGCAGCAGCCCTGCTCGTCCTCCCCTCCGACCCGCAGCGGATGTACGTCGTCGACGAGGACGCCGCGAAGCAGGTGTGCGACGGACCGGTGTGCGTGACGAAGACACACCGGGCGCGACTCGCCGAGCTGGCGGGCCCCGGCAAGAAGGCGCTGCGCCTGCTCGCCGGCACCTTGGGCGACCAGGCGCCGGTCTCGGTCCGCGAGAACACCGCCGCCCTGCCGGACGGCGCCATGCAGCAGTGGTCCCGCACGACCGTGCTCTTCGACTTCGACGACGACGTCATCGCCGCGGCCAGGGGCGACGAACTGACCCGAGCCCTGATCGCCGAGGCCATGGTGCCGGGGTGCACCCCCGTCGGCTGGAGCAGCTCGGGGCAATACGCGGACGCAGCCGCGCAGGCCGTCGCGGTGGGCTGGGTCCTCGGAGACCTCCACCCCCTTCCCGGCGCCCTCCCGGCCCACACGCCCCGCACGGTCGACGACGAGACCGGCCCGGTGTGGAAGGAACTCAAGGCGCTTCCCCGGGCCGAACAGCTCTCACGCATCAACGCGATGCGCACCGCCGCGCTCTCCTGCAAGGGCGATGCGCTCGACGTGCTGAAAGGCGGTGCGTCCCGATGAGATGGCTGATGCTGTACGCCCGTTCGCGTCAGGTACCCGCGTCGCTCGCCGCATTGGTGATCGGCACGGTAACCCTGTGGGCCCTCGCCGGCGACGACGGCCAGGGCCCCGCTGATCCGCGACTGCCCGTGCTCATCCTCGCCATGGGGGCGATGGCAGCCTCCACCGGGCTCAGCGGGCAGGACCTCCCACTGGACCGGACGGCCGCGATCCGCTGGGCGCCCCGCAGAGCGGCGCACGTGCTGCTCGCCGGCGCAGTCGTCGGTGCGGCATTTTTGACGGCGCAGACCATGGGCGAGCACCGGGCCGCCGCCGTGTTCGTCGTCCGGGACAGCGCGGGCCTGATGGGACTGGCCGCCCTGGGCGCGGCGCTCGCGGGCGGCCGGTACGCGTGGACGCTGCCGTTCGCCTGGCTGGCGGTCGCCTTTTTCGCCCCTTCCGACGCCGGTACGCCGACGCAGGTGGCGACCTGGATGCTCCTGCCGGCAGGCACGGCAGCGGCCACCTGGACGGCCCTGCTCCTCACGCTCGCCGGCACCGCGGCCTACGCCTTCGCGGGACCGAGACGTTAGCGGTCCGTGCCGACCGACGGATCGGGTAGGGCCGCGGGATCCGCCGCTGCGTATCTGCTTCCGTCGGCCGACTGCCTGAATCCCGGTTGCGCGGGCGCCGTGGCGCGCCCGTCCCGGCGGGGGCGTCCTAGATCTTGGGCCCGGGGTTCTTGGGCTGTCCCCCCATCCGGTGGTCGCTCCAGTCGATGCCGTCGTCGTGCTCCTTGCTCGACGCGAGGCCGAGGAACCCGAGAAGAGGGGCTGCGATGAGGACGGCTCCGCACAGGCTGCCGATCGCCACGTACGCCACGGCGGCGAGCACGGCCCAGAACAGGACGTCGCACACGATCCGCGCCCACAGCGGGAACGGGGCCCGCCACGCGTGGTAGCGGCGGTACATGCGCACGAACCTGCCGCGTGCGCGCCTGGATCTGCTGCTCTCCCGTCGACCTGACCCGGCCCGAGGGCCGTCGCCGTACGAACGTCCGCTTGTCTCACCCACGGGCAACCGTTCCCTCTCGACGGGTTGATGGCCGCTCAGGGCAGGCAGGGCAGGCCACGAGCGACAGGGCGACACCCTAGGGGAACGAGCCTGGCGAGCAGGGGCGTTCGTATCGAAGCAGCGGTGTTCGCAACTTTCCGGGTCACAAGGAGACGTCGACGGTCGCGGCTTTGCCCTCCCGGTCGCAGATGTGCTCAGCCGTCACGCACGGTCGGGCCCGCGGCGACCCGACCGAACCCGCGAAGTGATCTCGGCCGTTACCCTGGCGCAGGGCGTTGCCGGCGACAGGACGAGGGGGAACTCCTCGTTCCCGGGGCAGCCGAGAGTGCTGGGCGTCGCTGCCGAGGCAACGGCCGCCGTGCAATCGTCCACGGACCTTCTGCAGGGTGCTTACAGCCGGCGGGGGAGGGGAAGTGATGATCCCCATGACGAGCGTGATGCAGTACTACGGTCTCCTGTGGACCGACCCGGACGGCGCTGCGCAGGCGTCGGGCGGCAGGTACGACAAGCGGTCGGCGAAGCACCGCCGCACCGAGCTCAAAGCAGTGGGCTGCACCCGTGTCGAGATCGTGCAGGTCAGGCCGGGCGAAGTTCCCGAGCCTGCTTCCTGAGCGAAGCGGGACGAGGCCGAGCACGCGGGCGCGAAGGTCCGCAGCAACAGGTCGACGGAGGAGTCGGCGAACCGTGTCTCGCCCCGAGGAAGGCCCCGTGCCTCCAGCGCCGCCAGAACACGATCTGGCAGGAACACGGGGACGACCAGCACAACCACTCCTCCCACGACCACCAACGCTGCGTCCATCGGTCAGCGACCGCGCCTCAGTCGATCGACCCAGCGGCCTGGACCCCGCCATGACCGGCGAGAACGCGGCCGCAGCGGCCGACGATCCTCTGCTCCTGGAGGGCTGGCTTCGCCAGGCCTTCGCCCCCAGTGACCGTCAGGCGAAAGGACCGGCGCCTTGTGCTCGGTGCCCTTCGAGGGGTCTTCGCCCTTGGGACAGACCTGCCGCGGGAGGCCGTCGGTGTTCTCGTCCGAGCCTCGCCGCCACGGGCTGTGCGGGTCCGCAGAGGTGGACCGGGACGCTTGCACGGAACCTTGGCCCATGGGTGGACGTTGATCGAGTGAGCGTGCACGACCCGACGAATACCGAGGTGACATCCATGGCACTGTTCGACCGGCTCAAGGACCAGGCCAAGCAGCTGCAACAGCAGGTCCAGGGCGGCGGTCACGGCACGGCCGCAGGTCACGCCGGCCACGGCGCCACGGGTTCGCACGGCAGTTCGCGGGGCGGTTCGAAGGCCCAGCTGGTGGGCCTGCTGAAGACACAGCTCGGCTCGCTGAAGGCGGAACTGAAGAGTGGTGCGTACCGGGACGCCAGCATGGCGATGTGCGCCCTGGTCGCGGCGGCGGACGGGCATGTGGACGCCGCCGAGCGCCAGCAGATGGAGTCGATGATCCTCAGCAACGACGTGCTGCAGAACTTCCCGCCGGACCAGTTGCGCCAGCGCTTCAACCGGCATGTGGACCAGCTCACGCGCAACTTCCCGCAGGGCAGGGCCGAGGCCCTGCAAGAGATCGCCAAGGCCGCGAAGAAGCCCACCGAAGCCCGCGCGGTCGTCCAGACCGGCATCGTCATCGCCGGCGCCGACGGCCACTTCTCCCAGGCGGAGCAGGCGATCCTGCGGGAGGCCTGCGGTGCGCTGGGCCTGTCCCCGGCGGAGTTCCAGCTCTGACTGCGGCGGCCCGACAGCCGCGGCCGTAGCCATGGCACAGGCACAGGCACAGCCGGACCGTCGGCAGGACCCCGGAGTTCTCCGCAATCGCCCCTGCCTGGCTACGCGGCCGGTCCGAGCCGCCAGGGCACGGTGGGCGGCACGGGTGCTTTGCGCTAGGGGTTCCACGTTCGTGAAGGCACCGCATCCGCCCCGACGACGGATGAATGCCGGTGACGGACGGGTCCCCGCCGCGGCGGCGTCAGGTGATGCCGACGCGGCGGGGGAGGGTCCGGTCAGGAGTTGAACGGGGTGGATCCGTCGTCTGTGACGATGCGCCACAGGTGATCGGGGGTGCCTGTGTCGTCCCACTGCAGGACCGTGGCCCCGGATGCGGTGGACATGCTCTGGACGCCCAGGACCAGGCCGCTGTTCCTGTTGACGATCTTGCTGTAGCCGCCGCCGGCGTCCACCAGCGACCACAGGTGGTCGGAGGTGAGGGTGTCGCCCCACTGGAGTGCGACGGCGCCGGCCGTCTTGGAGGCGTCCTTGATGCCGAGGACCTGGCCGCTGTTGGTGTTGAAGATCTTGTAGTAGCCGTTCTCGGCGGGGACGATCTTCCACCAGTGATTGGCCGTGATGTCGGCTGTCTGCTGCTGGGCGGCGCCACCGGCGTTGATCGAGGAGCCGGAGATGCCGAGCTCCAGGTTGCTGTTCTTGTTGACGATCTTCACGGCAGGGGTCTCCGGGTACCAGGACTCCAGTTCCGTGACGCCGACGAACTTGCCCGCCTGCGGAGTGAAGAGGACTCGGAACTGGGACGTCGTGACCGTCGGGAACGTCACCTCATTGGCGTTGTTGGCGACCGGCGCGGCCGGGCTCCTGGTCTGGTTCGGGACGTCCACCCACGAGCCGTTGGCGAAATACTGGACGGTGTAGCTCGCCGGGACGCGGATGTTCGCGCCGTCGTCGTAGGTGTAGAACTTGACCTCGTTGATCTTCCGCGGCGCGCCGAAGTCGACGCCGAGGGTATCGGTGGCGTTCGGCGAGCCGGAGTTGGTCCACCGGTCGTCGGGGGTCTTGTCGTAGCGGATCCAGCCGTCGGTGGCCCGTAGCGGGGCGTCGAACGTGGTGGGCTTGCAGGTCTGTCCGCTGTGGCAGTGCGGGCCGTTGGAGACGGTGTTGGTGTAGGAGGCGAAGGCCTTCGGGAAGGGCTGTGTGATGGCCCGGCCCAGCCAGTCCTGCTCGGCGGTCAGCGGGTTGGCCGCCACGTTGACCATCCGCGGGGGCTGTGCCGGGGTGATCGGGGCGGCGACGTCGACCGTGGTGTTGGCCAGCGTCGAGGACTGGTGGATGCGCTGGCCGTCCTGGAAGACCTGGAGTCCGCTGCCCTTGCCGTAGTGGGTGCCGTCCTTGTCCCAGCGGATCGAGTAGGTGTGCCCGTGGTAGGGCAGGGACTCCACCGCGAAGTAGTCCCAGTTGGACGGGACCAGCGGCTTCAGCACCAGCGTGTTGCTCGCCTGCGGCTTGATGCCCAGTAGACCGGTGAGCACCAGATCGTTGAAACTGGAGTGATTGTAGTTCTCGCTGAAGTTGGTTCCGTCGTAGATCCACTCGCCGGTGTCACCATTGGCGGCTTCGGCGACATAGGGCTTGCCGTCCTTGTGCTGGAGGTCGGCGAACTGGGCGAGCATGGTCGCGTAGTCCTGCTTCGTGACGTAGCTCTGCGCCGGATAGTCCTGGAGCAGGTTCGCCATGCCGGTGAGGACCTGGCTCGTCTGGAAGGGCCAGCTCGGGCCGTTCCAGTGGCAGCAGTTGGCGTCGTCGTGCTTCTGCGTGGCGGGTATCGCCTGGTAGTTGAAGTACGGGTTCGCCGTGATCCGGTCGATCTCGGCGAAGCTCGTGCCCTTGGCGAACTTCAGTGTGTTGGCCCCGGCGTTCATCGGGACCTGCACGGTGACGGCCTGCGACTCCGCGAACTTGCCCCAGGTTCCGGTGGCCGGGTAGCTGACGGTGATCGGGGTGGCGGTGGCGTCGTTCACGACGAGGTTGTGGGTCGACGTGCCGCCGGTGGCGTTGGCGTAGTACACGGTCACCGGGAACGTCCCGGCGGCGGGCGCGTCCACGGTGAAGGTGACGTAGCTGTCGTCGAAGTCGATCTTCCCGATGTACTGGCCGCCCGAGGCGGTCGCCGAGTTGAACAGGTCGGCGTGGTTGCGGGTGGCCTGCTCGGCCTCGAAGTCGTGCACCCGCTCCAGGGTCGTGGGTCCGAACGCCGCCTTGAACCTCTTGGCGTCGGTCAGGTACTGCCATGCCGACGAGTACTGGGCGTCCGGCAGGTTGAACGCCCAGGGGGCGTAGCCCATCAGCTCCCGCCAGGTCGTCCTGGTCTGCTTCAGGGCGCCGTTGGTGCCGTCCGTGTTGTAGACCTGCATGAAGAACTTGCGCTGCGGGTCCCAGAGCGAGTTCTGCACGGCGCTTTTGAGCTGCGTGGCCTTGGCGTCGTAGTCGTTCGCGGTCGCCGTGTCGCCGGTCATGGTGGCGATCTTGCTGATCGCCTGGGCGGCGGCGAACATGTACGCGTTGATTGTGGGCCGGTAGCCACGGCCGCCGCTGAACCAGTTGCTGCTGTGCATCGACGTCTCGGTGTACTCGGTGGCGTCGGACAGCGGGCTCTGGTGGTAGAGGTCGCTGGTCGACTGGGTGCCGTTCACCGTGATGTCGGTGTTGAAGTCGGCGTCCCACCGCTTGTACAGGGCGATGAGGTGGGGGAGGGCCGACTTGATCTGCGCGGCGTCACCGGTCGCGAGATAGCGCTGGTAGGCGGCGCTCGTGATCCACTCGCTGAAGCTCCGCGCGCCCGAGTTGCCCGCCCCGCGCAGCCAGAAGTTCAGGTAGTCACCCGCGTAGTCGCGGTTGTGCAGCCAGCGTCCGTCCAGCAGGTGGTAGCCGGCCGCGTCCGGGAGAGCTGTGTACGGATTGTTGGCGTAGCCGATCGGCACGTCGTACTCGGTGGACACGTAACCCGTGCCCGGCACGGTGTAGCGGAGCGCCCGCTTGTAGGTGCTCCACCGGTAGTAGTAGACGTCGTCGATGTCGTTGTCGGGGGTGTCGACGAACGGGATGTTGTCCTTGTACCACTGCCGCTCGTCGAGCCCGCTGGCGGCGAGGATCGCGTCCTTGTCGAGTGCCACCGCGTTGGGGTCGTCGGCCGCCTGGGCGGGGGTGGCCCCGGGCCCTACGGCCAACAGACTCGTGGACAGCATCGAGCCGCACAGCGCGGCGATCAGGCGGTTGCTGAATCTAAGTCGGTAACGCATTGAGGTGTCCTCCATTGGGCACTCATGCGGGGTATTCAATTCGAAATGTCGAACACTGTTCGAGATTCTGAGGGGGGACCGTAATGCCGGAACTATGGGCAGGTCAAGAGGTCCGATAAGGGATTGGAAAACCTGAAGAGTAATGATGTATCGGATATCGGCGCCCTCTCTTGTGAGCGCCGGCATACCTGTCGGCGTCGGGTCAGTTGGTCAGGCGGAAGGCAGAAGGGGTGTGTGCGGTCGACCCGATGGGGCAGGGTTTGAATCCGGCCCGCCGCATCAAGGGCGGCGACCCTGTCTGTCGGGCGACGCTGAAAACGCCGACGGGTCCGGCGCGGAGGGCGCCGATGAGTGGGAACGGGATCGCCCCGCTGAGGAGGTCCCAGCGGGGCGATCGTCGGAGACGTGTCGTGGTGGTCGGCAACGTGCGGGAGGTTCCAGGAGTCCTCGCCGGCAAGGTTGAGACCGTCCTCCACGGTCCGAAGGCGCTTCAGTCACATGATCGCTCGGGCAGGTCCTAACCGACCCGCACTTCGGTGTTCTGGCCTGCGTGCATCAGCCACTTCCCGTCGTCCTGCTTGGTCATGACGTAGAGCGGAGCGCCTTCCGTGTCGCCCTCTGCCGAGTGGTAGATCTGGCGGACCTTGACGGCCGCCACGTCGGGCCGCAGGAACTGTATGTGCACCGCCTCGTAGGTGACCTCACCGTCCCAGCTCGCAGTGGGCAGCACGGCGCGGGTGAACTCGGCGATCGCGTCGAAGCCGACGAGGACCTTGCCATGGGCGGTCGTCCAGAGGGCATCGGGATGGAACAGCGCGAGGAAACCCTCCACATCCTTGGCGCGCTGGGCGCGCTCAACGGCGGCCACGACCTGTTCGATGGCTTTGATGTCTGCGGCTTCGGTGTTCATGCGGATCACTCTGGGACCTCAAGCGAACTTGAGGTCAAGTCGCCCTGCGCCTGCAAGGCGCCTACGCCGTGGCCATGGCGGGTGTTTCCACGCCGTGGCCGACCCTCCGGGTACCGGGTACCGGCGGGGGCCGTGAGGGCGACGCTCGCCCCGGCGGCCGCGAGCGAGAGGAGTGTTCTCTTCAACAAGGCTCTTCCTTTGGAGATGGGCGTCAATGAGCGGCCTGGCCGTCGAGGAGGATATGTTCGCCGACAAGTTCACGAAAGCTTGATCCGTGCTCAACTCGTCGCTCTTTTGGCTCACTTGTGCACAGCTCGGTCACTTGTTGCTCAGCACCGCCCCTGCCTCAGAAGCCGCTGCCTTACCGGGTGTGGGCTTTGATTTCCCGCTGCTCAGGCATGGATTCGGTGTTCCCGCGGGAGGCTTAGGCCGCTCTCTTCGGCGGGGGACGACAAAGAGGCGGCCGGTGGCTTCGGCGATGGGCTTGTCGGATGAGGGAGACGGCGTCGTCGTTGAACAGCTGAACGCTGCGGCCGACGGGGTGGAGGGGAGCCTCGGCCGTCCGGTCGCGGGGCCCGCTGGACGCCGGGAGGGTGGCGGGGCGTGGCGTCCGCCCCGCCGCTGCCGTGTGCTGCTGGAGGCGCCGTCATCCAGCGGCGTGCCCGGCGGCCGGGCCGGCATGGCGGTCCGGCCGGGAGAGTTCCCAGAGCTGGGCCCGGCCGCCCGCCGCATCCGGGCGGCCGTCCAGCCGCAGCTCGGCGACCTCGGCGATCCGCAGGTCCGACCAGGTCCCCACGATGCCGCCGCGATAGACCTCGACGATGCCGGCGTCCCAGAACAAACGCAGCTCTCCGTCGGCTCCGGCGAACGCCGCCAGGGTCACGGTCATCTCGGCTCCGTCCCGGGAACGCAGGACGACGCACCGTGCGTTGTCCGCTGCCGTGGCGTCGAGCACCAGCTCACCCGCGACCCTTCCCTCATCCAGGTGGACCGCGCCGGTCTCCGGCAGGGGTGTCGCGGCCCGTCGGAGTCGCGTCAGCTCGGCCGCCGGCCGGGAGCGCAGGCGGCCCTGCCGTATCGAGAGCTCGCGCGGCAGGGACATGAAACCCACCGCCGGTCCGCCGAGGCCGGCGGGGTCCTCGTGCGTACGGATCCAGCCCAACTGGATCCGGCGGCCGTCGGCGGCCCAGTAGGACTGAGGGGCGTAGAAGCGGTCGCCGACATCCGCGACGCCCCTCTCACGCACCTCGAAGCCGGCCTCCGACACGGTGCCGGTCATCCACCAGACCGCGGGCCCCTCCTCGCCGTCCTCGTGGATGACCGAGACCAGCAGCGCCCCCGTACCGTCCACGGGGAAGTAGTCCGGGCACTCCCACACCGCGCCCGGCACTTTCGCGGCGGCCCGGTCCACGAAGACGCCGTCGTAGTCCCACGCCCGCAGGTCCGCCGACGACAGGGCGAACACCGAGCCCCCGTGCTCGCGGCGCGCGCCCGCGACCAACTGCCGCCACCGGCCGGCCCCGCCGTCCTCCCCGGCCTCGTGCCACACGCTGTGATCGCGGAACTCGGTGATGTCGGCGGCGGGCGGCGCGGGGACGAGCGGGTTGGCCGGGTCCTTGACGAAGCCCGACAGCCCGTCGTCGGCGGCGTGTGCGAGGCAGGGAAGCTGGGCGTCGCCGAGGACACCGGTGTAGAGGATCGAGACGCCGCCGTCGTGGGCGACGGCGCAGCCGGAGAAGCAGGCCGTGGCGTCGTACGGCGCGGTTTCGGCCGGGCCCGGGAAGAGTGCCGTCTCGTGCTCGGTCCAGGTGAGCAGATCCGGGGAGCTGGCATGGCCCCAGTGCTGGTTGGCGAATTCCGTTCCGTCCGGATTGTACTGGTAGAAGAGGTGGTGTCGGCCCCGCCAGTGGATCAGCCCGTTGGGGTCGTTCATCCAACCCTTCGCGGGCTCGTAGTGCAGCCATGTGGGCATATCGCAGATACCTCTCATCATGATGGAACGCGCTATTGAGCAGATGGGACCGGCCCGTGCGGTGGCCGACTCTCAGGGGTGGGGCATCTCGTACTCTTGCCGCGTGTCAACCCATGAAGATCACCCACCCAGGGACAGACGGACCCGCCGGGCCGATGTCGCGCGGCTGGCCGGCGTCTCGCCGGCGACGGTCTCCTTCGTCCTCAACCGGACAGCCGGGCAGACGATCAGCGACGAGACCCGGCAGCGGGTTCTGCAGGCTGCCGCCGAACTCGACTACCGTCCCAACCGCGCCGCGCAGGGGCTGCGCCAGGGGCGCAGCGCGACCATCGGCTTCGTCAGCCATGACATCGACTTCGGCGTGTTCGCGGCCGCCGCGATCAAGGGGGCGCACGAAGCGTCGATACGCCACGGCAACCTGCTGGTCCTGGTCAACACCGGCGGCTCGAACCGCCAGGCCGCGCAACTGGTCGGCGAGCTCCTCGACCGGCAGGCCGACGCCCTGATCTTCGCCGTGGCCGGCACCAGATCGGTGACGCTCCCGGACGATGCCGCAAGGGTGCCGACGGTTCTGCTGAACTGTTTCGTCCCGGGCGACCCCCTCCCGACGATCCTGCCCGACGAGGTGCGCGGCGGACGGGAGGCCACCCAGGCGCTGCTCGATCTCGGGCACCGGGACATCGCTTACCTCACCGGTACGGCCAGCGTCTGGGCCACCAAAGCCCGGCTGCGCGGATTCCGCGAAGCACTGCGCGGTGCGGGCCTCGACCCCCGCCGGTCCGCCGTCCTGTCCGGGAACTACCACGCCGACTCCGGCTACGAACTGGCCCGCAAGCTGCTGCAGCGCAGCCCCCGGCCGACCGCGATCATGTGCGGCAACGACCGGATGGCGTTCGGTGCGCTCCTGGCACTCCTGGAGGCAGGTGTGCGGGTGCCGGAGGACATCTCGGTCATGGGCTACGACGACCAGTTCGAGCTCGCCGCCGAGATCCACCCGGCGCTGAGCACCGTACGGCTGCCGTACGACGCGATGGGCCGGCTGGCCGCCGAGCAGCTGGCCGCGGGCGGTCCTGCCCTGCAGAGCGGGCGTACCGTGGTGCACTGCCCGCTCGTGCTGCGTGCTTCCACGGCGCCGCCGGCCGGCGGGCCCGCCGGGGCCTGAGCCGGGCCGGCCCCGCGGATACAGATGGTCATCCACGGATGACTCCCTCGTAACAAGTCCTTGACGCACGAAACGGCTGGCGGCTAGCTTTCGGCCACTAACCCGAATTAGTAACCCGCCGCGGTGGCCCGGTGCAAGACCCGCCCCGGCAGACCAGGTCACCTCAGGTGCATGACGGCGGCTCCCCGACCGCCCGGCGCACCGGCCAAGGAGGAACACATGTCCACACGGAAGCTGGTTGTGGGTGTCACCGCGCTCAGCGCGCTCGCACTGCTCGCCACCGGTTGCTCGTCCGGTTCCGGCAGCAGCGCGAGCGACAAGAAGACCATCACGATCTGGACGGGCATGGACCAACCGATCATCGACGGTCTCAAGGCCAAGCTCGCCCCCGAGGCCAAGGCCCAGGGCCTCACCGTCCAGTGGCGCCGGGTGGACAACATCAACCAGCTGCTCGTGCAGAAGGTGCAGGCGGGCGACGCGCCGGACATCGCACTTCTGCCGCAACCGGGCATCATCAAGGACCTCGCGTCCAAGGGCAAGATCACCCCGCTGGACGACGTCCTCGACCTGCCCGCGCTGAGCAAGAGCATGACGGCAGGCACGCTGGACGTCGCCAAGACCAGGGGCAAGACCTACGGGCTGATGGTCAGCATGAACGTCAAGGGACTGGTCTTCTACCCGAAGAAGGCGTTCGAGTCGGCCGGCTACACCGCGCCCACCTCCCTCGACGAACTCGACACCCTCACGGCGAAGATCAAGGCCGACGGGAAAACGCCCTGGTGTCTGGGCATCGAGTCCGGCACGGCGACCGGCTGGCCCGCCACGGACTGGATGGAGAACCTGGTCCTGAAGTACGGCGGCGTCGACAAGTACAACGAGTGGGTCGCGCACAAGGTCAAGTTCGACTCGCCGCTGGTCCGCCAGGCCGCCGCCCAGTTCGAGAAGATCGCCTTCACCGACGGCAACGTGCTCGGCGGCCGCAAGTCGATCGCCAGCAACGCCTTCGGCACCGCCGGCAACGCGATGTTCAAGGACAAGCCGGGCTGTTACATGTACCAGCAGGGCAGCTTCATCACCGGCTTCTTCCCCAAGCCGGTCCAGAAGAACCTGGACTCCGAGGTCGGCGTCTTCGGTCTGCCGCCGGCCACCGCGAACGGTGGGAACCCGGTCGAGGGCGGCGGCGACACGGCCTCCATCTACCAGGACAGCCCCGCCGCCCGCAAGGTCATGAAGCTGCTGGCGGCCACCGACCTCGGCACCACGGCAGCGGGCAACGGTTCGTCCTTCATCTCCCCGCACAAGGACTTCCCGCTCTCCGCCTACCCGCTCAAGACGACCCAGTCGGTCGCCAAGGTCGCCTACGACTCCACCGGCTTCGTCTTCGACGGCTCCGACGCGATGCCCACCGCGGTCGGCACCGGCACCTTCTGGAAGGAGATGACGGCCTGGATCACCGGAGAGGAGTCGCTGGACGCCGCCCTGAAGAACATCGACGCCGGCTGGCCCGCCGGCTGACCACGCAGGGCGGGCCGCCGGCACACGCTCCCGGCGGCCCGCCGCCCCGTCCGATACTCCCGTGCTCGAGGAAGGAACCGCCGTGGCCAGCCAAGTACTCTCGACGGTGCTCACGGTGCTGGCGGGCATCGCCGCCGCCCTGGCCGTCTACTGGGTGCTCGACAAACTCGCCGAAGTCCTCCCGGGCCGCTGGGAAGACCGGATCAAGCCCTACCTCTACATCGCGCCGGCCATCGCGGCGATCGGCGTCTACCTGGTCTACCCCACGGTCGTCACCGTCGTCGACAGCCTCAAGGGCAGCGACGGCACCAGCTTCGTCGGACTGGACAACTTCACCAGCCTCCTCGGCACACCGGCCTTCCGGCAGACCCTCCTCAACTCGCTGCTGTGGATAGCCCTGGTCCCCGCCGCGTGCATCGCGGTGGGCCTGCTCGTCGCCGTGCTCGCCGACCGCCTCTCCTCCTCCGCGGAGAAGGCGGCCAAGACCATCGTCTTCCTGCCCATGGCCATCAGCGCCGTCGGCTCCGCGACGGTGTGGCGCTTCATGTACGCCGCCCAGCCCGCCGGCACCGAGCAGACCGGTCTGCTCAACGGCGTCGTCACCGCCTTCGGCCATGACCCCGTCCCCTGGCTCCAGCAGAGCACCGCGCACGCCAACAGCATGCTGCTCATGATCATGCTGCTGTGGGGACAGGCGGGCTTCTCCATGGTCCTGCTGTCCGCCGCCATCAAGGGCGTCCCCATGGAGACCCTGGAGGCGGCCCGCCTGGACGGCGCGGGCGAGGGCCGGATCTTCTGGCGGATCATCATCCCGCAGATCCGCGGCACGATCATCACCGTCTTCGTCACGGTCCTCATCACCGTGATGAAGGTCTTCGACGTCGTGTACGTGATGACCAACGGGTCGTTCAACACCAACGTCGTGGGCCTGGAGTTCTTCAACCAGCTCTACACCAACTACAACTACGGCTACGCGTCGGCGATCGTCGTCATGCTGCTCATCGCCATCGTGCCGATCATGATCTACCAGATTCGCCAGTTCAGGGCGGAGGAGTCGGCATGAGCACCCAGACAACGCAGACAACGCAGAAGGTCTCCGCCCCGGCGCGGCCGCGCCGTGCCCGGACACCCCGCGGCAGGAACGCAGGGCGCAGACTGCCCACCAAGCTGAGTATGCTCCTGGTGTGCGCCCTGTGGACGGTGCCCACCCTCGGGGTGGTCGTCACGTCCTTCCGCAGTGTCGACGACGCCAACTCCAGCGGCTGGTGGACCCTGCTGGCCCACCCCGGCGGCTTCACCCACCTGACCACCGGAAACTACTCCAAGGCCATCGAACAGGCCGACCTGGGCACGGCCTTCCTCAACAGCATGGCCATCACCCTCCCGGCGGTGTTCCTGCCGCTGCTCATCGCCGCCTTCGCCGCCTACGCCTTCACCTTCATGACGTTCAAGGGCCGCGACACCCTCTTCATCGTCATCGTGAGCCTGCTCGTCGTACCGAACTACGTCGCGTTCGTCCCGATCATCAAGCTGTACGCCTCCATGCACCTCAACGGCACCTTCCCGGCCGCCTGGCTCGCGCACATCGGGTTCGGCATGTCGCTCGCGGTGTACCTGCTGCGCAACTACATGGCGACCCTCCCCAGGGACGTCATCGAGTCCGCCAAGATCGACGGCGCGAGCCACTTCCAGACCTTCTACCGGCTGATCCTGCCGATGTCGGCCCCCGCGCTGGCCTCCTTCGCGATCTTCCAGTTCCTCTGGGTGTGGAACGACCTCCTGGTCGCCCTGGTCTTCGTGGGCCCCGGCGACAAGCAGCCGGTCACCATCGCGGTCAGCAACCTGCTGAACCAGCAGGGCACCGGCTGGGAACTCGTCACGGCAGCCGGGTTGTTCTCCGTCCTCGTCCCGCTCGCGGTCTTCCTGTTCCTGCAGCGGTACTTCGTCCGCGGCCTGACCAGCGGCGCCGTCAAGGGCTGACCGGAGCCGCGAGGCTCTCACCGGCGACACCCCTCACCTGCACACCGAACAGTCAGGAACCCGGCACAACGTGAGCACAGCACCCGACCGCTGGTGGCGTTCCGCCGTGATCTACCAGGTCTACATACGCAGCTTCGCCGACGGGAACGGCGACGGCACCGGGGACCTCTCCGGCCTCCGCTCCCGCCTGCCCTACCTGGCCGACCTCGGCGTCGACGCGATCTGGATCAACCCCTGGTACCCGTCCCCGCTGGCCGACGGCGGCTACGACGTCGCCGACTACCGTGACATCCACCCCGCCTACGGCACCCTCGACCAGGCCCGGCAGGCCATCGCCGAGGCCCACGCGCTCGGCCTGCGCGTCATCCTCGACATCGTCCCCAACCACACCTCCGACCAGCACACCTGGTTCAAGCAGGCGCTCGCCGCCGGCCCCGGCTCCCTCGAGCGGGACAGGTACGTCTTCCGCGACGGCAGGGGCGAAGACGGATCCGAACCCCCCAACGACTGGCACGCGGCCTTCGGCGGACCCACCTGGACCCGCACCGGCGACGGCCAGTGGTACCTGCACCTGTTCGCCCCCGAACAGCCCGACCTGAACTGGGACAACCTCGAGGTCCGCGCCGAGTTCGAGTCGATCCTGCGCTTCTGGTTCGACCTCGGCGTCGACGGATTCCGCATCGACGTCGCCCACGGCATGGCCAAGGATCCCGCACTCCCCGACCTCGGCCTGCCGGAGTTCTCCGTCATCGCCCACGAGGACCGGCCGAACCACCCGCACTGGGACCGTGACGGCGTCCACGACATCTTCCGCGACTGGCGCGCCGTCGCCGACAGCTACCCCGACCCCCGCGTCTTCGTCGCCGAGGCCCACGTTCGCCCCGGACGCCTGGCACGCTACCTCCGCCCGGGCGAACTCCACACGGCCTTCAACTTCGACTTCCTCAAATGCCCTCTGCAGGCCGACGAGTTGCGCAGGGTCATCGACCGCACTGTCACCGACCTCGCGGACGTCGGCGCCCCCGCCACCTGGGTCCTGTCCAACCACGACGAGACCCGGCACGTCACCCGCTACGGCCGCGCCCACACCGGTGTGAGCGCCCCGCTGCGCGCCCACACCCAGCCCTGCGACCTGGACCTGGGCACCCGCCGCGCCCGCGCCGCGGCCCTGCTCATGCTGGCCCTGCCCGGCGGCGCCTACATCTACCAGGGCGAGGAACTCGGCCTGGCCGAAGTCGAAGACCTCCCCGACAACGTCCTCCAGGACCCCACCTGGGAACGCTCCGGCCGCACGGCCCGCGGCCGCGACGGCTGCCGCGTTCCCCTGCCCTGGAGCGGCGACACCGCACCCTTCGGGTTCGGCCCGCCCGGTTCCACCCCCTGGCTCCCGCAGCCCGAGAACTGGAAGTCATACACCGCCGAAGCCAACCAGGCCGACCCCGCCTCCATGCTCCACCTCTACCGGGACGCCTTGCGCCTGCGCCGCACCACCCCGGCCCTGCGCGGCGAGGACTTCCGCTGGCTCGACAGCCCCCACGGCACCCTCCTCTTCGAACGCGGCCACGGACTGCTGTGCGCCGTCAACCTCTCCCACCGGCCCATGGCTCTCCCCGAAGCCCACGACCTGCTCCTCGCTTCCGGGCCCCTGGGCCACGACGGACTGCTGCCGCCGGACACCACGGTCTGGCTGCGCACCGCCTGAATCCACCAGGGCCTGTCCGGTCTCCTCCCCGCCCGACCGGACAGGCCCTGGTCCGTCGACCGAGTCGGTCTTCCTTCGGGCGGCTGTGACGGGACAGTGGCCGGCGGAATCATCCTGCCCGGCCGCACTGTTCGTTCCTGCGGTTACCTCCGGTGCACCCCCCGATCGCCGACAGCTGCCTCCACCGGCTCAGGCGACAACGTCGCGGCTCACTTCGCTGCGCAGTTGAGCGTCCCCGATCAGTTACCGCAGGAACGCGCCGGCGCAGTCGACGGCGGTCGCCAGTCCCTCGTCCGAGCGCGTGTCGTACCGGCGGGTGGACATCAGCTCCGGCAGCGCGGTCTTGTCGGCCACGAACCGCACGCAGACGCGGTGGAGTAGGGCCAGGCGCTTCTGGAGGCGCAGACCGGGTCGTCGGCCACATTTGTTGCGCTGCCGGCCTTGGAGGGAGCAGGGGCGGGAGTGATCGCCCGCCACCGCATGGTCGGCTCAGGCGGTGTCAAGCCGACTCGGAGAAGACCGGGACGACAGGCGTCGCGGGCGTCGAATGGATTCGCACGTACGTCTCCGACTACGCCTCCGTCGAGGCCCTCGCCGAGCACGTGCGCACGATCTACGGCGGCAAGACGGCTTCTTTTGGGCGGCGTTCTCCGGGGCGCTGCTTGAACATCGTGTCCCACGCGGACGTTTGTGCAGTTGACGGGTGTCCCTGACACGGACCAATACGAGGCCTTGAAGATCGCTTCCCAGTTCTCAAGTGTTCGTTTCCCGGCAGGCCGGGTTCAGTCCCACCAGAATTCCCAGGAGTGGGTGTCGATGAGGCGCTCGGCATACGCCGCCAGCGTCTGGGGGCGGCAACCCTGCCAGATGTTGTCGGGTCAAAAGGCGAAGTGTTCGGCGGCGACCGATGTCCAGAACGACCCACGCGGTACTCGGGTGGAGCGAACTACCGCCCGTACGCCACCGCATCCACCCCCGCCCGTCCCCGACCCGGCCGGCCGGCGTCTGCGGGCGGGCCACCCCCGACGGCTGCGCCCGCGCCATACGCCCCCGGTGCGCGGCACCACTGGGCCAACTGTTCCGGCGCCACCCCGACCCGTGACTACACCGTTCAGGACGCCCTTCGCGCTTTGAGCCTGCTCAACCCCCACATCGGCTCCGAGTGTCAGTGGTCGCTGAGCGTAACCGTTCGAGCGCAAGCAGAATATTCCTTGACGCGAATATTCTTTCTAGAGAATACTTCATCCTATGGACGCACTACTCTCCGCGCTGGCCGACCCGGCCCGCTGGCGGTTCGTGGCACTGCTGGCGGACCGGCCCCGCTCGGTCGGGGTTCTGGCCCAGCTCGCCGGGGCGCGGCAGCCGCAGACGACCAAGCATCTGCAGGCCCTTGAGCGTGCCGGTGTCGTGACCTCCCGGCGCACCGGCCAGCGCCGCGTCTACGCCCTCCAGCCCGGTCCTCTGCGAGACCTCGCCACAGTCCTCAA
>NZ_JBIRUL010000028.1:0-93934 GCF_044335095.1 Streptomyces sp. NPDC020597
GACCGCCGCGTACGGCCACTTCGGCCGCGAGCTGCCCGACTTCACGTGGGAGCGCACCGACCGCGTGGACGCGCTGCGCAAGGCCGCCGGCCTGTAGCAGCCGGTCGCTTCAGCGACTCCTCGAGGCCCGGCTCTCCCCTGGAGCGCCGGGCCTCGACGTGTCCCGCCGGGGGGGCGGCCGGGGCGGAAAACGGCTCGCGGCAGGGGGCGTGGTCTCCCTAGGCTGGTGATCTTCCGGTGCGAAGGCCGCGGCTACTTCGGTGGAGCGCGCCTTCGGGCGTGCGGTGAAACCGGGCAGTGCCCCTGCCGCGGCCGGCCTGATCTCGGGAGGACGACGTGGGGGCGCCTTCGGGGCGCCCTTGGTTGTCAGTGGGGTTTGGTAAGAATGCAGGTGTGAGCAGCGAGGACGGGCAGGGGGGCGGTGGTGCGGCCGGGGAGGGCGCGCCGCCGGAGCAGCTCGCGCTGATCCGGGAGAGCGTCCGGCAGGCCAAGGCGCCACGGGCCAAGCCCCGGACCTGGCGGGGGGCCGCGCTGGCCGAGGAGCTGCCGGTCGCGCGGGTGCTCGTCGACAAGGGCGTGCTGCATCTGGACAGGTACTTCGACTACGCCGTGCCGGCCGAACTCGACGCCGACGCCCAGCCGGGAGTGCGGGTGCGGGTGCGCTTCGGAGCAGGGCGCGGGCGGGTGCGGGAGGGACGCCGCGAGGGCGGGGGTCTCATCGACGGCTTCCTCGTCGAGCGGCGCGCCGCGTCCGACTACTCCGGGCCGCTCGCGGCGCTCGCCCAGGTGGTGTCGCCCGAACGGGTGCTGAGCCAGGAGCTGCTGGGGCTGGCGCGGGCCGTCGCCGACCGGTACGCCGGGAGCCTGGCCGACGTGCTGCAGCTCGCCGTCCCCCCGCGCAACGCCCGGGCCGAGCAGCGGCCCTCGCCCGAGCCGTCGCCGCCGCCCGCCCCGCCCGCGCCCGGTTCCTGGGACCGGTACGAGCGCGGGGGCGCGTTCCTCGAGTCCCTGGCGTCCGGCGGCGCGCCGCGCGCGGTGTGGAACGCGCTCCCCGGGCCCGAGTGGAGCGAGGAGCTGGCGCGGGCGGTCGCCGCGACACTCGCCTCGGGGCGCGGAGCGCTGGTCGTCGTCCCCGACGGACGGGCCGCGGCCCGTGTCGACGCGGCGCTGACGGCAGTGCTCGGGGCGGGGCGGCACGCCCTGCTCACCGCGGACGCCGGTCCCGAGAAGCGGTACCGGGAGTGGCTCGCCGTGCGCCGCGGCTCGGTGCGGGCGGTCGTCGGGACCCGCGCCGCCATGTTCGCGCCGGTCCAGGACCTCGGACTGCTCGCCCTCTGGGACGACGGCGACGACAGCCACAGCGAGCTGCACGCGCCGCAGCCCCACGCGCGGGAGGTGCTGCTGCTGAGGGCGGCTCAGGACAGGTGCGGGTTCCTGATGGGCGGCTGGAGCTGCACCGTGGAGGGCGCGCAGCTCGTCGAGAGCGGGTGGGCCCGGCCGTTGGTCGCCCCGCGGGAGCAGGTGCGGCGCACCGCTCCGCTGGTGCGGACCGTGGGCGACCAGGATCTCGCCCGGGACGAGGCGGCGCGGGCCGCCCGGCTGCCGACCCTCGCCTGGCAGGCGGTCCGGGAGGGGCTGAAGAACGGTCCGGTGCTGGTCCAGGTGCCCCGGCGCGGGTACGTGCCGCGCATGGCCTGCGCGCAGTGCCGGGCCGCCGCCCGGTGCCGGCACTGTTTTGGACCGCTGGAGGCGCGGGACGGCGGCGCCGGCGGCGCTCTGTGGTGCGGCTGGTGCGGACGCGAGGAGAGGGCCTGGCACTGTCCCGAATGCGGCTCGTTCCGCCTGCGGGCTCAGGTCGTGGGCGCACGGCGGACGGCGGAGGAGCTGGGGCGGGCGTTCCCCGCCGTTCCGGTGCGGACGTCAGGGCGCGAGCACGTGCTGGACACCGTGCCGGGGGCGCCCGCGCTCGTGGTGTCCACGCCGGGCGCCGAGCCGGTCGCCGAGGGCGGGTACGCGGCGGCCCTGCTGCTGGACGGCTGGGCCATGCTGGGCCGGCCCGACCTGCGGGCCGGGGAGGACGCGTTGCGCCGCTGGGTCGCCGCCGCCGCCCTGGTGCGGCCGCAGGGCGAGGGCGGGACAGTGGTCGTCGTCGCCGAGCCGACGTTGCGGCCCGTGCAGGCGCTGGTGCGCTGGGATCCCGTGGGACACGCGGTGCGGGAGCTCGCCGAGCGGGCCGAGCTGGGCTTTCCGCCGGTGTCGCGGATGGCGGCGGTGTCGGGCGCGGCGGAAGCGGTGACCGCGTTCCTCGCCGCCGTGGATCTGCCCGGCGAGGCGGAGGTGCTGGGGCCGGTCCCGGTACCGCCCGAGCCGGCAGGGCGGCCCCGCCGTCCGGGGGCGCCGCCGCCCGGGGAGCAGTGGGAGCGGGCGCTGATCCGGGTGCCGCCGGGGAGCGGGGCCGCACTCGCCGCCGCCTTGAAGGCGGCGCAGGCGGCACGGATGGCCCGGACGGGCGGCGTGGGGCGTTCCGGGCGGGGCGCGGACGAGACCGTCCGGGTGCGGATCGACCCACCCGACATCGGGTGAAGGAAAGGGCCCGGGGCGGGGGTTCTTCGGTGGTGCGTGCGGCCGTGGTGGGGGTTCTTCGGGCGTGCGTGCGGCCGTGGTGGGCGGCTCGAAGGTGGTGCGGCCGGCGCGGTGGCGGGCGGCGGTGGGCCGCGGTAGCAGGGCCGGTGTCGGGCTCGGGTTCCGGCCCGGGGGCGGGGCGGGCCTCGGCGAGCGTCCGACCCGCCACGCCCTGCGGGAGCGTTCGGCGTGACGGCCGTCAGGGCGAGGGCCGACGGCGGCGCGGCACGGGGGAGCGGCACAGGAGAGGCACGCGGGAGGGGTGGGCCACGCCCGGCACCGGGGGGGCGGCGGGCCGGCATCCGTGGCGGCGGCATGCGACTGCCCTCTCGGAGGGGGCCGAGAGGGCAGGTGGGGTGGGGGAGGTGCGGTGGCCGCGTCAGCCGTTGCGGGGGCCGGGGAAGGCGGTCGGTCTCACCTCGTCGCGCAGGGACGGGCTGCCGGCCGTCGGCTGGGTCGGCATCGAGCGGGCGGCGGGGACCGTGGGAACGGTGGGGATGCTCGTGGTCACGCTGACCGTGCGCGCACCGGCCGGTTCCGCCGGGCGCTCCGCCTCGACGGTGGCCGACTGGGCGGCGGCTGCGCGGCGGGCGCCGTAACGGCGGTGCACCGCCTGCTTGGTGACCCCGAGCGCGGAACCCACCGCGTCCCAGGAGAAACCCAGCGAACGGTCGAAGTCCACCGCCGCGGTCACCAGCGTCTCGACGCTGTCCCGCAGTTCCTGGGCGAGGCGGACCGTCGGGGCGGGGGCGCGCCCGTAGACGACGAAGCCCGTGGAGGGGCCGGAGCGGCGGGGGCGGTAGACGTTGCCCAGCTGCGCGGTGAGGGTGCGCAGTGCGTCCACCTGCCGGCGGACGCGCTCGATGTCCCGCACCAGCAAGTGCAGGCTGGCCCGGGCCTGGGCGTCGTGGGTTGCATGGTCGGCCATGAACAAGCCTCTCGAACCGGCGTTGAAGAAGGTGTGTCAACTCTTTCTTGACCAACGCGGGTGTGCTCCGCTGGTCACGGTGTGGGGGCGTATGGGCATATGCGTACGCCCCCCGTCGGGCCGGGCCGGGCGGCCGGGTCGGCCGGGTTCCGGGGCTTCGCGGGCGGCATAAACTTGTGCGTTGCCCGTCGTTCGTCCTTTCGAGAGGCGCCGCCCACTCATGAAGCTCGTGTTCGCCGGTACCCCCGAGGTCGCCGTTCCCGCCCTGGACGCTCTCATCGCCTCCGGGCGGCACGAGGTGGCCGCCGTCGTCACGCGACCCGACGCGCCGTCCGGGCGGGGACGCAGGCTGGTCGCCTCGCCCGTGGCCCAGAGGGCCGAGGAGGCCGGCATCGAGGTGCTGAAGCCCGGGAGGCCGAGGGAGCCGGAGTTCCTGGAGCGGTTGCGGCAGATCGCGCCCGACTGCTGTCCCGTCGTGGCCTACGGGGCGTTGCTGCCCCGCGTGGCGCTGGACGTCCCGGCGCGTGGATGGGTCAACCTGCACTTCTCGCTGCTGCCCGCCTGGCGCGGCGCAGCTCCGGTGCAGCACGCCGTCATGGCCGGGGACGAGATCACCGGCGCCTCCACCTTCCTCATCGAGGAAGGGCTCGACTCGGGGCCGGTGTACGGGACGGTCACGGAAGAGATCCGCCCCACCGACACCAGCGGCGACCTGCTCACGCGGCTCGCCTTCGCCGGGAGCGGGCTCCTCGCCGCGACCATGGACGGGATCGAGGACGGCACCCTCCAGGCCGTGCCGCAGCCTGCCGACGGGATCACCCTCGCGCCGAAGATCACCGTCGAGGACGCCCAGGTCGACTGGGCCACGCCGGCCCTGCGCGTCGACCGCGTGGTGAGGGGCTGCACCCCGGCTCCCGGGGCGTGGACCACCTTCCGCGGCGAACGGCTCAAGCTCATCCAGGTCCGGCCCGTCCCCGAGCGGACCGACCTCGCTCCGGGCGCGCTCGCCGTCGGCAAGAACAGCGTGCACGTCGGCACCGGTTCCTACGCCGTCGAGCTGCTGTGGGTGCAGGCGCAGGGGAAGAAGCCGATGCGCGCCGCCGACTGGGCGCGGGGCGTCCGGATCGGGGACGAAGAGGCCGTCGGGGCGTAGCCCCGGCCGCCGACGTACGCTGGACGCACCGTTCTCCCCCGCCCGTCTCCCCCTCAGGACGCGGCTTTGCCGACGTCCCCGCCGGTGCGGCGCGCCGCACCGAGCCGCCGCGCTCCACCTCCTTCCCGACGCGCTTTCTCGACGCACCTTTCCCTTCTGCCACCCGGAGCACCTTTCTCGTGAGCGAGCAGCCCCAACGTCCCCGTAAGCCGGGCAAGCCCTACCGCCGGCCCCAGAAGGACCCCGTCCGTCTGCTGGCCTTCGAGGCCCTGCGTGCCGTGGACGAACGGGACGCCTACGCCAACCTCGTGCTGCCGCCGCTGCTGCGCAAGGCACGCGAGAAGGAGGGGCCCGAGAAGTTCGACGGGCGCGACGCGGCCCTCGCAACCGAGTTGGTCTACGGGACGCTGCGCCGGCAGGGGACGTACGACGCCGTCATCTCCGCGTGCGTCGACCGGCCGCTGCGCGAGGTGGATCCGCCGGTCCTCGACGTCCTGAGCCTCGGTGTGCACCAGTTGCTGGGGACGCGCATCCCGACCCATGCGGCCGTGTCCGCCTCGGTGGACCTCGCGCGGGTCGTGCTCGGTGACGGGCGCGCCAAGTTCGTCAACGCCGTGCTGCGCAAGGTCGCCCAGCACGATCTGGACGAGTGGATCGAGAAGGTCGCGCCGCCCTACGACGACGACCCCGAGGACCACCTCGCCGTCGTGCACTCGCACCCGCGCTGGGTGGTCTCCGCGCTGTGGGACTCCCTCGGCGGCGGGCGGGCCGGCATCGAGGAACTGCTGGAGGCCGACAACGAGCGGCCCGAGGTGACGCTCGTCGCCCGGCCCGGCCGCGCCACGACCGAGGAGCTGCTCCGGGAGGACGCGGCGGTCGCCGGGCGCTGGTCGCCGTACGCCGTGCGGCTCTCCGAGGGCGGCGAGCCCGGCGCCATCGACGCCGTGCGGGACGGGCGGGCGGGGGTGCAGGACGAGGGCAGTCAGCTCGTGGCGCTGGCCCTGGCCGCCGCGCCGCTCGACGGTCCGGACACGAAGTGGCTGGACGGCTGTGCCGGGCCCGGCGGCAAGGCCGCGCTGCTCGCCGCTCTCGCCGCCCAGCGGGGAGCCGTGCTGCTCGCCGCCGAGAAGCAGCCGCACCGGGCGGGACTGGTCGCCAAGGCCCTGGCCGGCAATCCGGGGCCCTCGCAGGTCATCGCCGCGGACGGCACGCGTCCGCCGTGGCGGCCGGGGTCCTTCGACCGGGTGCTGATGGACGTGCCGTGCACGGGTCTCGGCGCCCTGCGCAGGCGGCCCGAGGCGCGGTGGCGGCGTCGGCCGGAGGACCTCGACGGGTTCGCCCCCCTGCAGCGCGGACTGCTGCGGACCGCGCTGGAGTCCGTCCGGGTCGGCGGCGTGGTCGGCTACGCCACCTGCTCGCCGCATCTCGCCGAGACCCGGGCGGTG
The DNA here is from genome assembly GCF_044335095.1 of Streptomyces sp. NPDC020597. Taxonomy (NCBI): domain Bacteria; kingdom Bacillati; phylum Actinomycetota; class Actinomycetes; order Kitasatosporales; family Streptomycetaceae; genus Streptomyces; species Streptomyces sp. NPDC020597. Next base: position 6,149 of record NZ_JBIRUL010000028.1, read on the forward strand.
GTCTCCGACGTCCTCAAGCAGTACCCGCAGGCAGAGCTGATCGACGCGCGGCCGCTGCTGCCGGGCGTGCCGGCGCTGGGCGAGGGGCCGGACGTCCAGCTGTGGCCGCATCTGCACGGCACGGACGCCATGTACCTGGCCTTGATCAGGAAGACGGGCTGAGCTCCGCGCGAGCCGTGCGGAGGGCGCAGGGCGGGCCGAGGTCCGTAGGGGGTCGCGCGAAGGGCCGGCCGCACACCGTGGGTGTGCGGCCGGCCCTTCGCGTGTGCGGGCGCCCCTGCCGGGGTCAGTCGGTGCCGAACTCCATGGCCGCGCGGTCCAGCAGCGCGTCGTCCTCGGAGACCTCGCCGCGGGACGCGATCGCCTCGGCGCCGCCCTCCGGCATCTCCGGCATGGTGCCGATGAGGCCGGTCGCGGCCGCCTGGGCCGCGCCGATGGCGGGGCTGCCGGTGCCGATGAGACCGAGGCCGGCGTACTGCTCGAGCTTGGCCCGGGAGTCGGCGATGTCCAGGTTGCGCATGGTGAGCTGGCCGATCCGGTCCACCGGGCCGAACGCGGAGTCCTCGGTGCGCTCCATCGACAGCTTGTCCGGGTGGTAGCTGAACGCCGGGCCGGTGGTGTCGAGGAGCGAGTAGTCCTCGCCGCGCCGCAGCCGCAGGGTCACCTCGCCGGTGACGGCCGCGCCGACCCAGCGCTGGAGCGACTCGCGGATCATCAGCGCCTGCGGGTCCAGCCAGCGGCCCTCGTACATGAGGCGGCCGAGGCGCCGGCCCTCGTTGTGGTACTGGGCGACGGTGTCCTCGTTGTGGATCGCGTTGACCAGGCGCTCGTAGGCCGCGTGCAGCAGGGCCATGCCGGGCGCCTCGTAGATGCCGCGGCTCTTGGCCTCGATGATGCGGTTCTCGATCTGGTCGGACATGCCGAGGCCGTGCCGGCCGCCGATCGCGTTGGCCTCCATCACCAGGTCGACGGGGGAGGCGAACTCCTTGCCGTTGACCGTCACCGGGCGGCCCTGGTCGAAGCCGATCGTCACGTCCTCGGCGGCGATGTGCACCGACGGGTCCCAGAACCGGACGCCCATGATGGGCTCGACGGTCTCGACGCCGGTGTCCAGGTGCTCGAGGGTCTTCGCCTCATGGGTGGCGCCCCAGATGTTGGCGTCGGTGGAGTACGCCTTCTCCGTGCTGTCCCGGTAGGGCAGGTCGTGGGCGACGAGCCACTCCGACATCTCCTTGCGGCCGCCGAGCTCGGTCACGAAGTCCGCGTCCAGCCAGGGCTTGTAGATGCGCAGATGCGGGTTGGCGAGCAGGCCGTAGCGGTAGAACCGCTCGATGTCGTTGCCCTTGAAGGTCGAGCCGTCGCCCCAGATCTGGACGTCGTCCTCCAGCATCGCGCGGACCAGGAGGGTGCCGGTCACGGCACGGCCCAGGGGCGTGGTGTTGAAGTAGGCGCGCCCGCCCGAGCGGATGTGGAACGCCCCGCAGGTGAGCGCGGCCAGGCCCTCCTCGACGAGCGCGGCGCGGCAGTCGACCAGGCGCGCGATCTCGGCGCCGTAGGTCTTCGCGCGGCCGGGCACCGACGCGATGTCGGGCTCGTCGTACTGGCCGATGTCGGCGGTGTAGGTGCACGGGACGGCGCCCTTGTCGCGCATCCACGCGACCGCGACGGAGGTGTCGAGCCCGCCGGAGAAGGCGATGCCGACGGGCTCGCCGGCGGGAAGGGAGGTGAGGACCTTGGACATAGGAAGATTATGCATGAACTCGCATGGTCATGCAAAGGGCTCGTCGTTCCGGACCGCCTCGGAGTGCTCGTCGCCCCCGGACCGTCCCCGGACCGGCTCCGGATGCCCGGCCGGCTCCCGGGACAGCCGGTGCGGCCACCACACCTTCGGTCCGATGTCCAGGAACAGCGAGGTGACCAGCACCGACCGCACGATGAAGGTGTCCAGGAGCACGCCCAGGGCCACCGCGAAGCCGATCTCCGCGAAGGCGACCATCGGCAGTGTGCCGAGGGCGGCGAAGGTGCCGGCCAGCACCAGGCCCGCCGAGGTGATCACGGCCCCGGTCGCGGCCAGGCCCGTCACCACGCCCGCGCGGGTGCCCTGCCGGGCGGCCTCCTCGCGGATGCGGGTGGTCAGGAAGATGTTGTAGTCGATGCCCAGGGCCACCAGGAACACGAAGACGAACAGCGGGAAGTCGGTCGCCTCGCCCGCGTAGTCGAAGACATGGCGGAACGCCAGCGCGCTGATGCCGAGGGCCGCGGCGAAGGACAGGATCACCGTCCCCACCAGCACCAGCGGGGCGATCAGGGCGCGCAGCAGCCCGCAGAGGATCAGCAGGACCACGACCAGGACCAGCGGAATGATCACGAGGTTGTCGTGCGTGGTCGCCTTGTCCATGTCCAGCAGGGCCGCCGTGCCGCCGCCCACCAGGGCGTCGGCGTCGGGCACCTCGTGCACCGCGTCCCTGACCCGCTCCACGGTCTGCTTCGCGGCCTCGCTGTCCGACGGCGCGGTCATGGTCGCCTCGAGGAGCACCCGGCCCTCGTGGACGGGTTTCGCGCCCGGCGGCACACCGAGGGAGGTCGGCACGACGCCTTCCGTCGTGGCCACGGCCCGGCGCACCTGTCCGGCCCGGTCCAGGTCGGAGACGATCATCAGCGGATCCCCGCTGCCGGCGGGGAAGTACCGGCCCGACACCTTCTGGCCGGTGATCGAGTCCGGCGGGCCGGTGAAGGCGTCGGCGTTGCTGATGCCCTCCGCGCGCAGCTGGATCAGGCCGAGCGAGCAGACCGCCAGCACGAGAGCCGTCACGGCCCAGGTCATACGCGGGCGGCGGGCGAGACCGCGGCCCGTGCGGGCCCAGATGCCGCGCTCGGTCGGTTCGTCCGAGCCGAAGCGCGGGATCACCGGCCAGAAGATCCAGCGGCCGCAGATGACGAGCAACGCCGGGAAGAGCGTCACCATCGCGATCAGCGCCACCGCCACCCCGATGGCGGCGACCGGGCCGAGGCCGCGGGTGGAGTTCATCTCGGCGGCCAGCAGCACCAGCATGCTCAGCACGACCGTCGCGCCCGACGCCAGCACCGCGGGGCCCGCACGGTGCAGGGCCAGGGCCATCGCCTCGTGACGGTCCTCGTGACGGCGCAGCTCCTCCCGGTAGCGGGCCACCAGCAGCAGGGCGTAGTCGGTGCCCGCGCCGAACACCAGTACGGTCAGGATGCCGGCACTCTGCCCGTTGACCGTGAGGCCCGCGTGCTGGGCGAGGAAGTAGATGAGCGCCTGCGCGGTGAACAGGGCGGCGACCACGCCGATCACCGGGACGAGGAGCAGGCTGGGACTGCGGTACGTGATCAGGAGCATGACGACGACCACCGCCATCGCCGACACCAGCAGCGTGGAGTCGATGCCCTCGAAGGCCTTCGAGAAGTCCGCCGACGTGCCGCCGGGGCCGGTGATGTGCACGGCCAGTCCGGCGCCGCCGTCGCCGACGACGTCACGTATCGAGTCGACGGCCGGGCCGATGCGCTGCCAGCCGCTCTCGTCCATGGTGATGGGCACGAAGATCTGCGCCGCGCGCGGATCGGCCGCACGGTCGTAGACGGGGCCCCGGGTCTCGGCGCCGCGGATGCCGTGATCGCCGAGCCCTCGGAGCTCGGCCGCGTTCCGTTCGATCGCGGCCCGGTCCTGTGCGGTCAGGCCGCCCTCGCGGGCGTAGACCACGACGGCGGGGATCTGCTCGGGCCGGAAGTCCTTCGAGATCTCCAGGACCTGGGTGGACTCCGCCGAGCCCGGCAGCCAGGAGGCCGCGTCGTTGTCCTGCGCGTCGGCGAGCTTCTGCGCGAAGGGCGCGGTCAGGAACAGCACCACCACCCACAGCGCCAGCACCAGCCATTTCGCCCGCCGCCCGCAGACGAGGTGAGCGACACCGCGATTCCCGGTCATGACCACCCCACGATCCACTCCGCCGCCGTGTGGAACCGCGCCCGGTGGCGGGCGCGGGGACCTGCCCGATCGGCCGGGACGGGCCCGCGGACGACGAACCACGTTCCTCGCGCGGAACCGGTGCCCGCAACCCCTCGGGGGCATGGCAGGCTTGGGTCATGGCCGTGCAGATCAACCCCAGCATCCTGTCCGCCGATTTCGCCCGCCTCGCGGACGAGGCGAAGGCGGTCGAAGGAGCCGACTGGCTCCACGTCGACGTGATGGACAACCATTTCGTCCCGAACCTCACGCTCGGTGTGCCGGTCGTGGAGTCACTGGCCCGTGCGACGGACACTCCGCTGGACTGCCATCTGATGATCGAGGCCCCTGATCGATGGGCCCCGAGTTACGTCGAGGCGGGCGCCTCGTCCGTCACCTTCCATGTCGAGGCGGCCGCCGCGCCGGTGCGGCTCGCACGCGAGATCCGCGCCAAGGGCGCCCGCGCCTCCATGGCGCTCAGGCCCGCGACGCCCATCGAGCCGTACGAGGACCTGCTGCCCGAACTCGACATGCTGCTGATCATGACCGTCGAACCGGGCTTCGGGGGTCAGGCCTTTCTCGACATCATGCTGCCGAAGATCCGCCGCACCCGCGAGTTGATCAGCAAGCACGGACTCGACCTCTGGCTGCAGATCGACGGCGGGGTGTCGGCCTCGACGATCGAGCGGTGCGCCGAGGCGGGCGCCGACGTCTTCGTGGCCGGATCCGCGGTCTACGGGGCCGACGACCCGGCCGAGGCCGTCCGTGGCCTGCGGGCTCAGGCGCAGCGGGCGACCGAGGGAGCCTCCTGGGCGTGCCGCCACTGAACCGACCAGTTACCGACAGGAATGTGAACGGCTCTCATCAGAGCTGATCAACTGCGCCGGATCTGCGAGGATGAACGGCGTATCCAGAGTGTGAACAGCAGTGAGGAGATCGCCGTGTCGGGTATGTCGGCGGGCCGGTCAGCCATGCGGATGGGACCCGCTGAGCTGGTGCAGGCGGCGGCCATGGCCCGCCGCTTCTACCTAGAGGGAAAGTCCAAGATCCAGATCGCGGAGGAGTTCGGCGTCAGCCGCTTCAAGGTGGCCCGGGTGCTGGAGACCGCTCTCGAACGGGATCTCGTACGGATCGAGATCCGCGTGCCGGCCGAACTGGACGCCGAGCGCTCCGACGCGCTCCGCGCCCGCTACGGCCTCAGGCACGCCGTCGTGGTCGAGTCCCCGGCCGAGGCCGAGGAGGCCACGGATCCCGAGAACCTGGGAGAGGTGGCCGCCGACCTGCTCGGCGAACTGGTCGAAGAAGGGGACGTGCTGGGGCTGGCCTGGGGCCGGTCCACCATCCACATGGCGGCGGCGCTGGACCGGCTGCCGCCCTGCACGGTCGTGCAGCTGACGGGCGTGTACGACGCCGGCACCGCCGAGCGCGGCTCGGTCGAGGCCGTCCGCCGCGCCGCCCAGGTGTCCGGCGGCGACGCGCACCCCATCTACGCGCCGATGCTGCTGCCGGACGTGGCCACCGCGACCGCGCTGCGCCACCAGACCGGGATCGCCCGGGCCTTCGAGTACTTCGACAAGGTCACGGTCGCCTGTGTCTCCATCGGCTCGTGGGAGCCGGGCATCTCGACGGTGCACGACATGCTGAGCGACGAGGAGCGGGCGCACTACGCCTCGCTCGGCGTCGCAGCGGAGATGTCCGCGCACCTCTTCGACACCGACGGCCGCCGGGTCGGACGCGACCTCGGGGAGCGGTGCATCACGGTCAAGACGGACCAGTTGCGCAGGATTCCCGAGGTCGTCGCGATCGCGGGGGGCCAGCGCAAGGCGGCCGCGATCGACGCCGTGCTGCGGTCCGGGCTCGTCACCAGCCTGGTGACGGACACCTCCGCGGCCGACTATCTGATGACGGCGGGGCCGACGCCCAAGCCGGCACTCAACCGGGCCGACCCGGACGGGAGCTGACGGAAGGCGGAGGGGGACGGCCACAGGCGCCGCCCCCTCCGTCGTTCTCTCCCCGCAACCACCACGACTGGCTCAGGACGGTGCCTGCATGACGGAGCACATGCTCACGCTGGACCTCGACGGCGTCCGGGACAAGGCGGAACTGATGGACCGCTGCGCCCGGCACCTGGAGCTGTCCGACCGGTTCGCGCGCAACTGGGACGCTCTCGCCGAGAGCCTCACCGCCCTGCCGGACGGACCCGAGTCCGGACCCGTGCTGGTGGTCGTGCGGAACTGGCGGCCGTACGCCGCGACGCGGCCCGAGGAGTGGGAGATCGCGCAGGAGGTGTTCGCCTCGGCGGCGGACCGGACTCCCGCGCTGTCGGTCGTGCTCGCTCTCGGAGGATCCTCCTAACACCCCGGTGAGCTGCTTGGACGTTCCGTCCGGGCATCACATCGCCGCCTCCGTGGGAGAATGAAGTACGTGCTTATCCCCCTGGCTGACCTGTCCGGGGGTCACCTCTGATCTACCGGGATGTGCAGCACGTGCGTTTCCTCAACGACATCCAGCCCGCCCACGACCTCACCTACGACGACGTCTTCATGGTGCCGAGCCGCAGCGCCGTCGGGTCGCGGCAGAGCGTGGACCTCTCCGCTCCGGACGGCACGGGCACCACGATCCCGCTGGTCGTCGCCAACATGACCGCCGTCGCGGGCCGCCGCATGGCCGAGACCATGGCCCGGCGCGGCGGGCTCGTGGTCATTCCGCAGGACATCCCCATCGACGTCGTCGCCGACGTCGTCGGCTGGGTCAAGAGCCGGCACCTGGTGCTGGACACCCCCATCGTGCTCGCCCCGCACCAGACGGTGGCCGACGCCCTCGCCTTGCTGCCCAAGCGCGCGCACAACGCGGGCGTCGTCGTCGACGACGACTTCCGTCCCGTCGGCGTCGTCACCGACGCGGACCTCACCGGCGTCGACCGATTCACGCAGCTCGAGGTCGTCATGTCGCGCGACCTGCTGCTCCTGGACGCCGGCATCGACCCGCGCGAGGCCTTCAACACCCTGGACGCGGCCAACCGGCGCTACGCCCCCGCCGTCGACCGCGAGGGCAAGCTCGCCGGCATCCTGACCCGCAAGGGCGCCCTGCGCGCCACCCTGTACACGCCGGCCGTCGACGCCCAGGGCAAGCTGCGCATCGCCGCGGCCGTCGGGATCAACGGCGACGTCGCGGGCAAGGCCAAGCAGTTGCTCGACGCGGGCGTGGACACGCTCGTCATCGACACCGCGCACGGTCACCAGGAGTCGATGATCAGCGCCGTCCGCACGGTGCGCGCGCTCGACCCGCAGGTGCCGATCGTCGCCGGCAACATCGTCTCGGCCGAGGGCGTCAGGGATCTGATCGAGGCGGGCGCCGACATCATCAAGGTCGGCGTCGGCCCCGGCGCCATGTGCACCACCCGCATGATGACGGGCGTGGGCCGGCCGCAGTTCTCGGCCGTCCTGGAGTGCGCGGCCGAGGCGCGCAGGCACGGCAAGCACGTGTGGGCCGACGGCGGCGTCCGCCACCCGCGCGACGTCGCCATGGCGCTCGCCGCGGGCGCTTCCAACGTCATGGTCGGGTCCTGGTTCGCGGGCACCTACGAGTCCCCGGGCGACCTCCAGCACGACGCGAACGGCCGTCCCTACAAGGAGTCCTTCGGCATGGCCTCCGCGCGGGCGGTCCGCAACCGCACCTCGGAGGAGTCCGCCTACGACCGTGCCCGAAAGGCGCTGTTCGAGGAGGGCATCTCCACCTCCCGCATGTTCCTCGACCCCGCCCGCCCGGGCGTCGAGGACCTGGTGGACTCGATCGTGGCGGGCGTCCGCTCCTCCTGCACCTACGCCGGCGCCGGCTCCCTCGAGGAGTTCGCGGAGCGGGCCGTCGTGGGGATCCAGAGCGCGGCCGGCTACGCGGAGGGCAAGCCGCTGCACGCCAGCTGGTAGCTCCGCGGGGCGCGGGGCGCTCCGCGGGTGGGGCGGTTGGCGGGCGGTCGGGTCGGGAATCGGGTGCGGGCCGGTGGGGGCTGGTCGCGCAGTTCCCCGCGCCCCTTCGACAGCGTCGTGCCGCCCGGCGTGAACAGGCGCCCCGCGCGTCCCCTCGGGGCTTCGCAATCCGGCGGTGAACAGGCGCCCCGCGCGTTCCCCCGGGGGTTTTCGGCGGTCGCGCAATGAACAGGCACGGCTGGGGGACAGACGCAACGATCTTGCGTGTGTGCGCAAGATTGCAGCATTACGAGTGCTACGGCCCTGCTCATAGGGTCGTGCGCTGTACGTGGCGTGGCGGGGACCCCGCTCGGTGGGTTCCTGCTCGCGCAGGTGAGCCGCCGGCCCCCGTCGTGCCGAGAGACAGCGACGAAGGAGTCCCCGCGTGCTCGACCAAGGCGCACCCGCGCAGCAGAGCAGTCACACCGCTTCGGCGCCCCCGGGGGCCGTCGCGCGGCTCATGCGGCGCAAGCCCGTGGAACGCCTGGTGGCCGAGGGCGGTCAGGGGGACGGAGGGGCCCTGAGGCGCACTCTCGGACTGTGGCAGCTCACCATGATCAGCATCGGCGCCACCCTCGGCACCGGCATCTTCGTCGTCCTCGGGGAAGCCGTCCCCAAGGCCGGTCCGGCCGTCACCCTCTCCTTCGTGATCGCCGGTCTCACGGCCCTCTTCTCCGCGCTGTCCTACGCCGAGCTGGCCGGCACGATCCCGGTCGCCGGCTCCTCGTACTCGTATGCGTACGCGACGATGGGCGAGCTGATCGCCTGGATCTGCGGCTGGTGTCTGGTGCTGGAGTACGGCGTCTCGGTCGCCGCCGTCGCCGTCGGCTGGGGCGAGTACCTCAACGAGCTGCTCGACGGGACGATCGGCGTGACCATCCCGGACGTGCTGTCCGCTCCCCCCGGCGACGGCGGCGTCTTCAACCTGCCCGCCCTCGTCGTCGTCCTGCTCGCCATGGCGTTCCTGCTCGGCGGCGCGCGGGAGTCGGCGCGGGCCAACACCGTCATGGTCGCGGTGAAGATCGCCGCCCTGGTGCTGTTCTGCGCGATAGGCGTCCAGGGCTTCCGCTCCGGCAACTACGCGCACTTCATGCCGCTGGGCATGGCCGGCGTCAGCGCCGCCGGAGCCACCCTGTTCTTCTCCTACATCGGCTTCGACGCCGCCTCCACCGCAGGCGAGGAGGCCAAGAACGCGCAGCGTGACCTCCCGCGGGCCATCATGCTCTCGCTGGTCATCGTCACCGCGCTGTACGTACTCGTCGCCGCCGTGGCCGTCGGCGCCAAGCCCTGGCAGCGGTTCGGCGACTCCGAGGCCGCGCTCACCCAGATCATGCGCGAGGTGACCGGGCAGTCCTTCTGGGGGACGCTCCTCGCCTTCTGCGCCGTCATCGCCATCGCCAGCGTCGTGCTGACCGTGCTGTACGGCCAGACCCGCATCCTGTTCGCGATGTCCCGGGACGGACTGGTGCCGAAGCTGTTCTCCAGGGTCCACCCGAAGACGGGCACGCCCCGCGCCAACACGATCGTCGTGTCGCTGTTCTGCGGAGTCCTGGCCGCCGCCGTCCCGCTCGGTCAGCTCGCGGACGCGACCAGCATCGGCACGCTGTTCGCGTTCGGCCTCGTCAACATCGCGGTCGTGGTGCTGCGCCGGACCCGTCCCGGGATGCCGCGGACCTTCCGGGTCCCGCTGTCCCCGGTCCTGCCCGCCCTGGGGTTCGGCTTCTGCGTCTGGATGATGGGCAGCCTGTCGGCCGTCACGTGGGTGGTGTTCGGTGTCTGGATGGCGGTCGGGCTCGTGTTCTACTTCCTTTACGGCCACCGCCGCTCCCGACTCGCGACCCCCGCGCCATCTGAGAAGTGAACGACCCACTGTGCTGAACGATCTCGACGAACGCATCGTGCACGCCCTCGCCGAGGACGCCCGCCGCTCCTTCGCGGACATCGGGCAGCTGGTCGGCCTGTCCGCGCCCGCCGTGAAACGGCGCGTTGACCGGCTGCGGGCCACCGGCGCCATCACCGGCTTCACCGTGCGGGTCGACCCCGCGGCCCTCGGCTGGGAGACCGAGGGGTTCGTCGAGATCTACTGCCGGCGCAACACCTCCCCGGAGACCATCCAGCGCGGGCTCGAGCGCTACCAGGAAGTCGTCGCCGCCTCCACCGTCACCGGCGAGGCGGACGCGGTGGCGCAGGTCTTCGCCGCCGACATGCGCCACTTCGAGCGCGTCCTGGAGCGCATCGCGGGCGAGCCCTTCGTGGAGCGGACGAAGTCCGTGCTGGTGCTCTCCCCGCTGCTGCGCCGCTTCTCGGCGGGCTCGCCCACCTGAGCGGCCCCGGCCCACGCTCCGGGCGGGGGTGGGCGGCCCGCGCCGGGGCGCGTGGTGCCGGCCTACTCGGCCGTCTTGCGGGCCATGGCGTTGTTCCCTATCGAGTTGTGCACGCTGAAGCTCACGGCGTCCGGGCGGTAGCGGTCGTCCGACCATTCGACCGGCCGGCCCTCGCGGGTCGTCGTGACCCGGCGGACCCGCAACAGCGGGCTCGTGCGGCGGATGCCGAGGAGCTCGGCGTCCCGGGCGCCCGCCGCCACCGCGTCGATGACGTGCTCGCCGTAGGCGAAGACCAGGCCGGTGTCGTCGAGGAGGCGCTGGGTCACCGAGGGGCAGTCCGGTTCGATCGACTCGACGGCCGGGGAGATCCAGTCCGCGTACACGGTCCGCTCCACGAGCACCGGCTCGCCGTCCAGGCCGCGCAGCCTCAGGACGCGCAGTACCGGCGTGCCGGCGCGCAACTGCAGATGGACGGCGTCCTCGGCGGTGGCCCGGCGGTACTCCTGCGCGATCACCCGGCCGCTCGCCTCGCGGCCCATCGCGCGCGCCCACTGGGCGAAGCTGCGCAGTTCCGCGAAGCTCTGGCTGCGGCGGCTGGCCAGGACCACGCGGCGGGCGCCCTGGCGCGAGCCGATGAGCCCCTCGGCGGTCAGTGCCGCGACGGCCTGGCGGACCGTGCCGCGGGAGACTCCGTAGTGGGCCGCGAGGTCGGTTTCCGCGGGCAGCCGCGAGCCGACGGCGTACTCTCCGCGGTCGATCGCCCGACGCAGCTCGTCGGCGATCTCCTCGTGTCGCGCGGACATGCTTCCCCTCTGCGTCGACGGCTGTAGACAGTCTGACCAGCCTAGTCGACCTGCCGGGCTGCTCGGCGGCTGTCGCAACTGTGCGTGAAATCGGGGCTCAGGGTTTCGCCAGTGTTTACGGAGGGGACACCAGCGGCGTGCGTACTGAGGCGAACTTGTTCAGACAAGTTCGCCTTATCTCCTGCATTCTCGCGCGTCCCCTGGAGAAGCCGTGACCGTGCCCCTGCCGAGAACCGCCGTCCGCGGCGGTGCCCTCGCCGCCCTCGCCGCCCTCGCTCTGAGCGCCTGTGGCGCCGCCCCCGAGACCACCTCCACCACCGCCGACGGCAAGAACGCCGCCACCGCCGCCTCCGCCGCCGATTTCGGCGGACTCGACGCGCTGGTGAAGGCGGCGAAGAAGGAGGGCACGCTCAACGCCATCGCGCTGCCCCGCGACTGGGCCAACTACGGCGCCCTCATAGACGGCTTCCAGAAGAAGTACGGCATCAAGGTCGCGGTCGAGAACCCGGACGGCGCGAGCCAGGACGAGATCAACGCCGTCACCTCGCGCAAGGGCCAGGACCGCGCGCCGGACGTCCTCGACCTCGGCAGCTCCTTCGCGCTGAGCGCCGCCCAGCAGGGACTGCTCGCCCCCTACAAGGTGGCTTCCTTCGCGGACATCCCCGAGGGCCAGAAGGACGCGCAGGCCCGCTGGTACAACGACTACGGCGGCTACATCTCCATCGGCTGCGACGCCAAGCGCGTCAAGGCCTGTCCGACCACCTTCGCGGACCTCCTCAAGCCGCAGTACAAGGGCCAGGTCGCCCTCAACGGCAACCCCACCAAGTCCGGCTCCGCGTTCGGCGGCGTCTACGCGGCGGCCCTGGCGAGCGGCGGCTCCTTCGACGACATCCAGCCCGGCCTCGACTTCTTCGCCAAGCTCAAGAAGAACGGCAACTACACGCCCGTCGAGTCGACCCCGGCCACCGTCGAGAAGGGCGAGACGCCCATCAGCATCGACTGGGACTACCTCAACGCCGGATACGCCGACGAGTTCAAGTCCAAGGGCGTCGACTGGAAGGTGTCCGTGCCGAGCGACGGCCAGTTCTCCCAGTACTACTCCCAGGCGATCAACAAGGACGCCCCGCACCCGGCCGCGGCCCGTCTGTGGCAGGAGTACCTCTACAGCGCCGAGGGCCAGAACCTGTGGCTCAAGGGGTACGCCCGTCCGGCCCTGATGACCGCCATGGAGAAGGCCGGCACCCTCGACAAGGCGGCGGCGGCCAAGCTGCCCGCCGTGTCCGGGACGCCCTCCTTCCCGACCGAGGCCCAGCAGAGCAAGGCCAAGACGGTCCTCGGGCAGGGCTGGGCCAAGGCCGTCTCCGGATGACCACCACCGCCGTACGGGTCGACACGGCGTCCGCCGCTCCGGTGAAGCGGCGGCGCCGTGCCCTCGGCTGGCTCGCCGTCGTCCCGCTGCTCGCCTTCACCGCGCTCGCCTTCGGGCTGCCCGCCGCGGCCATGCTCGACGGCGCGTTCACCGCCAAGGACCCGGCCACGGGCGCCACGTCCTACACGGTCGACAACCTGACGGCCTCGCTGCGCGGCGCGTATCTGACGGCCCTGCTCGGCAGTGTGAAGCTGTCCGCCGTGTCGGCGGCGCTGGGGGCACTGCTCGGGCTGCCGCTCGCCCAGGCCGTGGTGACCTCCCGCTTCCGCGCGTTGCGCGAGGCCGTGCTCACCGCGTCCGGGGTGCTGGCCAACTTCGGCGGCGTCCCGCTGGCGTTCGCCTTCGTCGCCACCCTCGGCAACGCCGGTGTGCTCACCCGGCAGTTCGGGCTCACCGACCGGGGCTGGGACCTGTACAGCTTCTGGGGACTGGTGATCGTCTACCTGTACTTCCTGATCCCGCTGATGGTGCTCACCATCACCCCCGCCCTGGAGGGACTGCGCTCCCAGTGGCGCGAGGCGGCGCAGAACAACGGCGCGACGTCCGTGCAGTACTGGCGGCACGTCGCCCTGCCCGTGCTGCTGCCCTCGCTCCTCGGAGGCCTCGTGCTGCTCTTCGGCAGCGCTTTCGCCGCGTACGCCACCGCCGCGGCCATGGTGGGCAGTTCCATCCCGCTGGTCACCCTCCAGATCGCGGACGCCATCTCCGGCAACGTCCTCGTCGGGCAGGAGAACGTGGCGCTCGCGCTCAGCCTCGACATGGTCCTGGTCGCCGGACTGGTCATGGCCGTGTACCTGCCCCTGCAACGACGGAGCGCGCGATGGCTCGCCTGAACCTGTGGCGGTGGGGCGTCCTCGGCCTCGCCGGACTGTACTTCGTGGTGCCGCTGGCCGCGTCGGTCGTCTTCACCGTCGACGTGCCCGGCCAGGGCGTCACCTTCGACGCCTACACGCAGATCTTCTCCACCGCCGGCTTCGGGTCCAGCCTGCTGCTCTCCCTGGAGCTGGCCGCCGCCACCATCGCCGTCGTCCTGCTCCTGATGGTGCCCGCCATGGTGGCGCTGCGGCTCGGCTCGCCCCGGCTGCGGCCGGTCGTCGAGGTGGTGTGCTCACTGCCCCTGGTGGTGCCGCCCATCGCCTTCGTCGCGGGCATCGGCACGGTGCTGAAGTGGGGGCCCGAACACCTCTCGCGCACCCCGCTGTTCCAGACGTTCGTCGCGATCCAGGACCCCGGCTTCCCCGTCGTCCTCGTGCTGGCGTACGTGGTGATGGCGTTGCCGTTCGTGTACCGCGCCCTGGACGCCGGGCTGCGCTCCGTCGATGTGCGCACCCTCGTCGAGGCCGCCCGCAGCTGCGGCGCCGGCTGGCCGCAGGCGCTCGTGCGGGCCGTGCTGCCCAACCTGCGCGGCGCGCTGCTCAACGCCTCCTTCCTCACGCTGGCCCTCGTGCTCGGCGAGTTCACTGTGGCGCAGCTGCTCGGCTTCCAGCCCTTCGCCGTCTGGATCGTGAACGTCAGCGGTTCGCAGGCTCAGCTGTCCGTCGCCGTGTCCGTGCTCAGCCTGCTCGTGACCTGGGCACTCCTCCTCGTCCTCGCCGGTTTCGGCGGGCGCGCCCGTTCTACTTCCCGGGGTTGAACCATGACCGTGCTCGATACGACAGAGACGAAGGCCGCGAAGCAGGCGGCGACCGTCGAGTTCCGGGGGCTGCGAAGGGAGTTCGGCCCGACCGTCGCCCTCGACGGCCTGGACCTCACCGTCCGGCCGGGTGAACTCCTCGCCCTGCTCGGCCCCTCCGGCTGCGGCAAGACCACCGCGCTGCGGGTGCTCGCCGGATTCGAGCACCCCGACTCCGGCGCGGTGCTCGTCGACGGCGAGGACGTCACCCGGGTTCCGGCCCACCGCCGGGACGCCGGGATGGTCTTCCAGTCGTACAGCCTCTTCCCGCACCTCGACGCGCTCGACAACGTGGCCTTCGGACTGCGGATGCGCAAGGTGCGCAGCGCCGAACGGCGGTCACGGGCCGCCGAGTTGCTGGACCTGGTGGGCCTCGCCGACAAGGGCGGGCGTTTCCCGCACCAGCTCTCCGGCGGTCAGCAGCAGCGCATCGCGCTGGCCCGCGCGCTCGCCCTGCGCCCGCGGGTGCTGCTCCTGGACGAGCCGCTCTCCGCGCTCGACGCCAAGGTGCGGCTCACCCTCCGCGAGGAGATCCGGCGGCTCCAGCAGGAGCTCGGCATCACCACCTTGTTCGTCACCCACGACCAGGAGGAGGCCCTGTCCATGGCGGACCGGGTCGCCGTGATGCACGCCGGGCGACTCGAACAGTGCGCCGCCCCGGCCGAGTTGTACGGCAGGCCGGTCACGGCCTTCGTCGCCGAGTTCGTGGGCACGACGAGCCGGATCCCGGGACGCCTGACCGGCGACACCGTCGAGGTGCTCGGGCGGCGGCTGCCCGTCGACGGCCGGGTGCCGACCGTGACCGAGGTGGACGCCCTGCTGCGGCCGGAGGCGGTGCGGGTGCGGGCCGAGGACGCCGGGGACGCGCGTGTGGTCGCCGCCTCCTTCCTGGGCGCGGCCGTCCGGCTCACCGTCCGGCTCGCGGACGGCGCCGAGGTGAAGGCCGACCTGCCCGCCCACGAGGCCGCCGGGCTCGCGGCGGGAACCGCGGTGACCGTGTCGCTGCCGGACCGCCCGGTGCTCGTGGCCGAACGTGCTTCCTGACCCCGTGCCGAAAGAGGAAACCGTGACCCGACTCCCGCTCCAGGCCGCCCTGTTCGACATGGACGGCACGCTCGTCGACACCGAGCGGCTGTGGTGGGAGGCGGTGGAACGGGTCGCCGGACGGCCACTGACCGAGGCGGACCGGCCGGAGGTGCTCGGCCGCCCCGTCGAGCACACCGCCCACTGGCTGGCCGCCGGCTCCGGCCGGCCGGCGGCGGGCCTCGCGAAGGCGCTGCACCGCGAGTTCGCGGACCGCGTGCGCGCCGGCATCGTGCCGCGCCCCGGCGCGCTCGACCTGCTCGACGCCCTGGCCCGGGACCGCGTGCCGACGGCGCTGGTGACGGCGTCGCCCCGGGCGGTCGCCGACCTCGTGCTCGATGCGCTCGGCGCGGGCCGCTTCGCCGTCACCGTCACCGCCGACGACACCGAGCACACCAAACCCGCTCCCGACCCCTACCTGGCGGCCTGCCGCGCCCTCGGCGTCGACCCCGCGGCCTGTGTGGCCGTCGAGGACACCGAGACCGGGGTGGCCTCAGCCGAGGCGGCCGGGTGCGCGGTGCTGGCGGTGCCGTCGCTCGCGCCGATCCCGCCCGCCCCCGGCCGGACCGTCGTGCCCGGTCTGGAAGGCGTCACCCCCGAACGGCTGCGCTCCCTGCTGCCGCACCGGCTCCGCGTCATGACGTGGAACCTCTGGTACGGGGGAACCAAGGTCCGCGACCACCGGGCCAAGCAGCTCAAGGTGCTCACCGAGGCCGATGTGGACGTGGTCGGACTCCAGGAGACGTACGGCGGCGCCGCCGAGGAGCTCGCCGAAGCCCTCGGCTGGCACTGCCACCGGGCCGGGGAGAACCTGGGGATCGTCAGCCGCCACCCGATCACGGCCGGGCTCGGCGACCCCGACGTGGGCTTCTACGGTGCGGCGGGCGCCCGGATCAGCGTCCTCGGGGGCGAGGTGGACGTGTGGACGGTCCACCTGGACTGCGCGCCCTACGGGCCCTACGAGGCCGCCTTCGACGGGCTCACCGCGGACGTCCTGACCGCGCACGAGGAAGGCCGGCTCGCACGGCTGGGGGACGCCCTGCGCAGGGTCGGGGAGGGCCCGGAGCGTCCCGTCGTCCTCGTCGGAGACTTCAACTGCCCCTCCCACCTTGACCGGGCGGACGTCCCGTGGCCGGTGACGAGGGCCGCCGAGGAAGCGGGCTTCGCCGACTCCTATCGCGAGGCGCACCCGGACCCCGTGCGGGAGCCCGGTCACACCTGGTCGCCGGTGCACGCCGAGCACGAGGACGGCAGCGGCCGGGCGGAGCCGCAGGACCGGATCGACTTCGTGCTCCACCGGGGCCTTCGGGTGCTCGACTCGCGGACCCTGGTGACCGGCGCCGTCCGGCCGTGGCCGGACGTCGAGGACAACGACTGGCCCTCCGACCACGCCGCCGTGATCACCACCTTCGCGATCACCCCCTCGGCGGTCTCCGGCAAACCGGTGGGCGAGCGGACGTGAACCGTCTAGCATCGGAGACATGACCTGGCGACATTGATCCACAACCGGCTCCGACGTCCGTCGACTGACCGCGGCGCTCTACGCGTACGCGTTCCTCGACGAGTTCGTGCTCCTCTACCCGGTGTACGCGCTGCTGTTCGCGGACGCCGGGCTGTCAGTCGGGGAGATCTCCTCCCTCTTCGTGCTGTGGTCGCTGACGGGCGTCCTGCTCGAGGTGCCCTCGGGCGCCTGGGCGGACGCCGTCTCCCGACGACTGCTGCTGTGGACCGGCCCCCTCCTCGGCGCGGCCGGCTTCGCGCTGTGGGTCCTGTTCCCGTCGTACTGGGCCTTCGCGGCAGGCTTCGTCCTGTGGGGCGCCCGTGGCGCGCTGGGCTCCGGCGCGCTGGAGGCACTGGTCTACGAGGAACTGGACCTGGCCGGCGCCGCCGACCGGTACGCCGCGGTCATGGGACGCGCGCACGCCGTGGGCCAGGCGGCCGTGCTGGCGGCGACGGGACTGGCCGGGCCGGTCTTCACGGTCGGCGGATACCCGGCCGTCGGCGCGGCCAGCGTGCTGGCGTGCCTGCTCTGCGCCGCGACGGCGACCCGCTTCCCCGAGCACCGCACTCCGGCGCCCGCCGACGCCAACGCCGACGTCGGCGGGGGAGGGGGCGAGCGCGACGAGGCCCGGGCCGACGAGGGCCGGGCCCGGGCGCTGCGCACCGGCCTCTCCTGGCTCTGCGGACTCCGCAGCGACCGCCCCCTTCTCGGCGCCCTGCTGCTCGTCCCCGCCGTCACGGCGGTGTGGGGCGCCCTCGACGAGTACACCCCTCTGCTGGTCAGGGAGACCGGAGCGGCGGACGGGACAGTCCCGTACCTGCTCATGATGATCTGGACCGGGGTGACGGCGGGCAGTCTGCTGGCCGGTGCGGCGGAGCGCCTCGGCCGCACCGGGCTGGCGGCGGTCCTCGCGGGCTCCGCGCTCGCCCTGGCGGCCGGCGCGCTGTCGGGGGCGCAGCCCGCGATCGCCCTCGTCGGCCTCGCCTTCGGCGGTTTCCAGACGGCGACCGTGCTGGCCGACGTCCGGCTACAGCAGCGCATCGAGGGCGGCGCACGGGCCACCCTGACCTCGGTCGCCGGCCTGGGGACCGAGCTGGTGACCGTCGCGGTGTACGGCGCGTACGGCGTCCTGGGCGCGCGGTTCCCGCACGGCATCGTGTTCGCCCTGTGCGCGCTGCCGTATCTGGTCACGGCGCTGGCGGTGGGCCGCCGGCGGCGGAGGGCGGCGAGCGCGCTGCCGCGGGGCCGCCGGAGAAGGCGGGCGCGTGCGGGGCCGCGAGGCCGGGGGAGAGGGGAGTGAGCGCCCGGTCGCCGGGTGGGCGCGCGGGGGAGGCGCGCAACGAATCGCCGCCTCACCCGTCGTGCACGCAACGAACCGCTCACCGTCGCGCAACGGCTCCTTCTTGTCCGGCCCGCACGCCCGCCCGTACCGTCTAGGTGGCCCCCACAACCACCCTTCCGCCCGGTGAGGATCACGCATGCGCACCGCCCTGCTCCAGAGCTCCGGCCGCCCCGGCTCCGTCGGCGAGAACCTCAAGGTCCTCGACGAGGCCGCGGGCCGGGCCGCCGCCGCGGGCGCCGGGCTGCTCGTCACGTCGGAGATGTTCCTCACCGGGTACGCCATCGGCGACGGCATCGCCCGCCTCGCCGAGCCCGCCGACGGCGATTGCGCGGACGCCGTCGTCGAGACCGCCGCGCGGCACGGGATCGCGATCGCCTACGGCTATCCGGAGCGCTCCGGGGAGACCGTGTACAACGCGGTCCAGCTGATCTCCGCGGACGGCGACCGCCTCGCGAACTACCGCAAGACCCACCTGTTCGGCTGCTTCGAGCGCGACCACTTCACCGAGGGCGGGCGGCCCGTGGTGCAGGCGGAGCTGAACGGCCTCACCGTCGGCCTCCTGATCTGCTACGACGTCGAGTTCCCGGAGAACGTGCGGGCGCACGCGCTCGCCGGCACCGACCTGCTGGTGGTGCCGACCGCGCAGATGCATCCCTACCAGTTCGTCGCCGAGTCGATGATCCCGGTGCGCGCCTTCGAGAACCAGATGTACATCGCCTACGTCAACCGGGTCGGCAGGGAAGGGGAGTTCGAGTTCGTCGGACTCTCCACGCTGGCCGGTCCCGACGGCGTCGCCCGGGCCCGCGCCGGCCGCGCCGAGGAACTGGTCCTCGCCGACGTCGACCCGGTCGCCCTCGCCGCCTCCCGTGAGGCCAACCCCTACCTGCGGGACCGCCGCCCCGGCCTCTACGGGTCCCTGGCCTGACCGCCGCACCCCCGACGCCGCACCCCCAGCTCATCATTGCCGCAAGGAGTCCGCACCCCATGACGTCCACCGTGCCCAACGCCGTCGAGCACGCAGACGAGCAGCAGCCGCCGATCACCATGTTCGGTCCGGACTTCCCGTACGCCTACGACGACTTCCTCGCCCATCCGGCGGGCCTCGGCCAGATCCCGGCGACCGAGCACGGCGTCGAGGTCGCCGTCATCGGCGGCGGACTGTCCGGCATCGTCGCCGCGTACGAGCTGATGAAGATGGGACTCAAGCCGGTCGTCTACGAGGCCGACCGGATCGGCGGACGGCTGCGCACCGTCGGTTTCGAGGGCTGCGACCCCTCCCTCACCGCCGAGATGGGAGCGATGCGCTTCCCGCCGTCCTCGACGGCGCTCCAGCACTACATCGACCTGGTGGGGCTGGAGACCCGGCCGTTCCCCAACCCCCTCGCGGAGGCCACCCCTTCGACGGTCGTCGACCTCAAGGGCGAGTCCCACTACGCCGAGACGATCGGCGACCTTCCGCAGGTCTACCGTGACGTCGCCGCGGCCTGGAACGCTTGCCTCGAAGAGGGCGCCGACTTCTCCGACATGAACCGGGCCATGCGCGAGCGGGACGTGCCGCGCATCCGCGAGATCTGGGCGGAGCTCGTCGAGAAGCTGGACAACCAGACCTTCTACGGATTCCTCTGCGACTCCGAGGCGTTCAAGTCCTTCCGTCACCGGGAGATCTTCGGTCAGGTCGGCTTCGGCACCGGCGGCTGGGACACCGACTTCCCCAACTCCATCCTGGAGATCCTCCGCGTCGTCTACACCGAGGCCGACGACCACCACCGCGGCATCGTCGGAGGCTCCCAGCAGCTGCCGCTGCGCCTGTGGGAGCGGGAGCCGGAGAAGATCGTCCACTGGCCGTACGGCACCTCGCTCAGCTCGCTGCACGAGGGCGGCGAGCCGCGGCCGGCCGTGACGCGGCTGCACCGCACCGCGGGCGACCGGATCACCGTGACCGACGCGAACGGCGACATCCGCACCTACCGGGCGGCGATCTTCACCGCCCAGTCCTGGATGCTGCTGTCGAAGATCGCCTGCGACGACTCGCTCTTCCCGATCGACCACTGGACCGCGATCGAGCGCACGCACTACATGGAGTCCAGCAAGCTGTTCGTGCCCGTCGACCGGCCGTTCTGGCTGGACAAGGACGAGACCACCGGCCGCGACGTCATGTCGATGACGCTCACCGACCGCATGACGCGCGGGACGTACCTGCTCGACGACGGCCCCGACAGGCCCGCCGTCATCTGTCTCTCGTACACCTGGTGCGACGACAGCCTCAAGTGGCTGCCGCTGTCCGCGAACGAGCGGATGGAGGTCATGCTGAAGTCGCTCGGCGAGATCTACCCGAACGTCGACATCAGGAAGCACGTCATCGGCAACCCCGTGACGGTGTCCTGGGAGAACGAGCCCTACTTCATGGGCGCGTTCAAGGCCAACCTCCCCGGCCACTACCGCTACCAGCGGCGGCTGTTCACCCACTTCATGCAGGACCGGCTGCCCGAGGACAAGCGGGGCGTCTTCCTCGCCGGAGACGACATCTCCTGGACGGCCGGCTGGGCCGAGGGCGCCGTGCAGACCGCGCTCAACGCGGTCTGGGGCGTCATGCACCACTTCGGCGGGGCGACCGACGCCACCAACCCGGGCCCGGGCGACGTGTACGACGAGATCGCGCCCGTGGAACTGCCGGAGGACTGAGTCCGCCGCCGGCGCGCAGCGCCCGGGCGCGCGTCACAGCGGGGTGAGCATCATCCGGCCCGCGAAGCCGACGGCCGTGTCGAGCCGCTCGGTGAACTCCACGGCCACTTCGGGGAGCCGGCGCAGCGCCCACAGCGCCCGGGCCGCCGTCCAGGTGGCGTCCCGGGCGCGCTCCAGGCTCCACGCGCCGAGCAGATGGGTGAGCGGATCGGCGATCTGCAACAGGTCGGGGCCCGGCATCAGCTCTTCGCGGAGCCGCTCCTCCAGCGAGACGAGGAGATCGCCCACGCGGTCGAACTCGTCCTCCAGCTCGACCGGTTCGCAGCCGAGGCTACGGCAGGCGTCCACCACGGCGAGCGCGAGGTCGTGCCCGATGTGCGCGTTGATGCCCGCGAGCGCGAACTGCAGCGGGCGTACGCCCGGATGGCGGCGGAACTGCAGCAGCGGGCGCCAGCAGGCGGGCGGACGCCGGTCGCCGGGCTCCGGATCCACCGCGTCCAGGTAACGCTCGGCGAACCGTACGTCCAGCGTGATCGCGGCCTGCGGGTCGGGGAAGCGGCCCCGGTCGATGCGCCGGCCGACCTCCTCCGTCACGGCGAGGTAGACACGGTTGAAGACCGCGACCCCGTCGCGCGCAGGCAGGGCCGCGTCGAGGGCGCGCATCCGGGCGAGCACGCCGTCGAGGCCAGGGCCGGCCGAGCCGGCCCCCGCGTCGACGGGAGGGGTGAACTGTTCCGTTTGCGGCATGGGGGCAGGGTGGCAGTTCTAGGCTGGCCCGCGTGCCGGCGAGCCCGACGCTTCCCCGGAAAGGGGGACGCGCCCGCCGCACGGGAGGGGGAACAGCACGGTGTCAGGGCTACGTGAGCGACGGGCCGGCCGACGCAGCGCCATGCTCTGTGTCGCCTCGGTCGTGGTCGTCCTCGGCGTCGCGGCCGGGACGGTGACCGCGCTCGGCGACGGCGGCGAGCGGGGCCGGGACCGCGCCGCCGACGCCCGGCCCGGCGCGATGCCGCCGGCCCCCTCCCCGCCGCCGTCCCCGTCCGCGTCCCCGTCCGTCGCCGTGGCCTCCCCGACCGGGGCGCCCGCCGCGACGCCGACGCCCCCGGCCGGCCGCCGCGCCGTGCGCAAGCCGCGGGCGGCCACCGCGTCCGCGGGCCTGTACCGGCACGACGAGTCCCAGGTCCTCGACTGGGTGCACGCCCACCCCGCCGACCCGCGCACCCCCGTGATCGAGTCCCGGGTCGCGAACCGGCCGGCCGCGGTGTGGTTCGCCGACTACGCCCCCGGCACGATCGCCGCACGGGTCCGCGCCGTCACCTCCGGCGCCGCCGCTCAGGGCAGGGTCCCCGTCCTGGTGGCGTACGCGATTCCGGACCGCGACTGCGGCGGCGCCTCCGAGGGCGGGGCGCCCGACATCGACGCCTACGACGGCTGGATCGACCGGTTCGCCACCGGACTCGGCCGCGGCGAGGTGATCGTCGTCCTGGAACCGGACTCGATCGCCCAGGCCGACTGTCTCGACGCGGGCGCGCGGGCCGACCGGTTCGCCGCCCTGGCCCGCGCGGGACGCGTGCTGAAGGCGGCCGACCCCGCGGCCCGTGTCTACTACGACGCCGGCCACTCCCACTGGAACGCGCCGGCGCAGCAGGCCGCGCTGCTGAGGCAGGCCGGCGCCGCCTCGGCCGCGTCCTCCGACGGGATCTTCAGCAATGTCTCCAACTTCCGCGCCACCGCGGACGAGGCCGCCTACGTGCGCCGGGTGCTGGACGCGCTGGGCGGTCCGGCGGGCCTGGGCGCGGTCATCGACACGAGCCGCAACGGCAACGGCGCACCGGCGGACGGCCAGTGGTGCGACCCGGACGGCCGCAGGATCGGCAGGGCGCCCACCTTGGACACCGGGCAGGCGCGGATCGACGCCTATCTGTGGGTGAAACTGCCGGGGGAGTCGGACGGCTGCAAGGGGGCGGCGGGCGAGTTCAGCCCCGAGTACGCCTATGAGCTGGCGTCGTCGTAGCTGCTGGCGCCACCGTCCAGCAGCGGCCGTCCTGTCCTGAGGTGGGCGGGTGCGAACGCGCGCAGGGCGTGGTAGCCGCCGACGACGACGATCGTGCCGAGCGCGATGCCGCTCAGGGAGAAGGTGTCGGTGAAGCGCATGGTGACGTTGCCGACGCCGATGACGATGCCCGCCGCGGCCGGCACCAGGTTCAGGGGATTGCGCAGGTCGACCCGGGCGTTGAGCCAGATCTGCGCGCCGAGCAGGCCGATCATGCCGTAGAGGATGACGGTGATGCCGCCGAGGACGCCCCCGGGGATCGCGGCGACCACGGCGCCGAACTTCGGGCACAGCCCGAACAGGAGGGCGAAGCCGGCCGCCGCCCAGTAGGCGGCCGTCGAGTAGACGCGGGTCGCGGCCATCACGCCGATGTTCTCGGAGTAGGTGGTGTTGGGCGGCCCGCCCACCGCCGTGGACAGCATCGAGCCGACGCCGTCGGCGGAGATCGCCGTGCCGAGCCGGTCGTCCAGGTCGTCGCCGGTCATCTCGCCGACCGCCTTGACATGCCCCGCGTTCTCCGCGACCAGCGCGATGACGACCGGCAGGGCCACCAGGATGGCCGACCACTCGAACGACGGTCCGTGGAAGGACGGCAGGCCGATCCAGTCGGCGTCGGCGACCCCGGACAGGTCGAGCCGCCAGTGGTCGGTGACCTTGCCGCCGGCGTCGGCCGAGTGGATGCGGCCGAAGATCCGGTCGAACGCCCACGACACGGCGTACCCGAAGACCAGGCCGAGGAAGATCGCGATCCGGGACCAGAAGCCCCGAAGGCAGACCACCGCCAGACCGGTGAACGCCATCGTCAGCAGAGCCGTCCACTGGTCCTGCGGCCAGTACGTGGTCGCGGTGACCGGAGCGAGGTTGAAGCCGATCAGCATCACCACCGCGCCCGTCACGATCGGCGGCATCGCGGTGTGGATGATGCGCGCCCCGAAGCGCTGCACTGCCAGGCCGACGACGAACAGGGCGGCCCCGACGACCAGGACCGCGCCGGTGACCGTGGCGCTGGTGCCGCCCTGGGCCCGGATGACCGCGGCCACCCCCACGAAGGACAGGGAGCAGCCGAGATAACTGGGCACCCGGCCGCGGGTGGCGAGCAGGAAGATCACCGTCGCCACGCCGGACATCATGATGGCCAGGTTCGGATCCAGGCCCATCAGGACCGGCGCCACGAAACTCGCGCCGAACATCGCCACCACGTGCTGGGCGCCGAGTCCGGCCGTGCGCGGCCACGACAGCCGCTCGTCGGGGCGGACCACCGCCCCGGGCGCCGGCGTCCGGCCGTCGCCGTGCAGTTTCCAGCGGATGCCGAGATCCATGGTGCGGTTTCGCTTTCGTACGGGGTGCGGACGTTCTGATCATTCTCCCGTGCCTCAGCGGCCCAGGGGGTGCCCGGGGCGGTCACCGGAGGGAGGGTGAGCGACCGCTTAGGAAGCGCTTACGATAGGGATCACCGCCCTCACCTGCACAGGAGCCCCGCCGTGACCGCCGAAGCCCCGCCCGCCCCTGCCGTGTCGTACGGCCGGCTCGTCCCGGTCACCGTCCACTTCGACGACCTGGACGCGCTCGGGCTGCTCCACAACGCCCGCTACCCGCTGATGGTCGAGCGCGCCTGGGCCGAGCTGTGGCAGGCAAACGGCGTGCGCTTCGAGGGGGACTGGGAGGCGGCCGGCGACGCCTGCAACGCCGTGAAGGAACTCCGCATCAGTTACGAGGCGCCGGTCACCAGACCTGGCGCGTACGCCGTGCACCTGTGGGTGGAGCGGCTCGGCGTCACCGGCCTGACCTACGGCTTCCGCTTCTGCTCGACGGACGGGACGCTCACGTACGCGCGCGGAGCCCGGGTCCTCGTCCGGCTGGACGCGACGACCATGCGCCCCCGGCCCTGGAGCGAGACCTTCAGGGCCGGGGGTCGGGCACTGCTGCGGCCCGCCGACTGACCTTCGCGGCCGTCCGCTCCCCGCCCCGCAGCACACCGGCGAAGGCCACGAGTCCGCACGCCAGCACGGTCACCACGACGAAGGACGCCATCAGACTCGTCGCCTGGGCGACCCCGCCGATCAGGCTCGGGGCGATCAGCCCGGAGGTGTACGTGATCGTCGCGACGCCCGCGATGGCCTGACTGGGGTTGGGCCCGCTGTGGCCGGCAGCGGCGAAGCACAGCGGCACGACGACCGCGATGCCGAGCCCCATCAGCCCGAACCCGCCGATCGCCACCGCCGGATGCCCCGCGACGACGATCAGCAGGCCGCCGAGCGCGGCCAGCACGCCGCCCGCCCGTACGGTGCGCACCGCGCCGAACCGGTCGACCACCGCGTCCCCGGCGATCCGCGCCACCGCCATCGTGAGCATGAAGCCGGTCGTGCAGGCCGCCGCGACCCCGGCCGACGACTCGAGCCGGTCGCGCAGGTACACCGCCGACCAGTCCAGGCTCGCGCCCTCCGCGAACACCGCGCAGAAGCCGACCGCGCCGATCAGCAGCGCCGAACGCGGCGGCAGCGCGAACCGGGGAGGCGGCTCCGCATCCGCGGCCGGCCGGATGTCGAGCACCCACCGGCAGGCCAGCAGCCCGAGCCCGGTGAGGATGGCGGCGGCCAGCGCGTGATGCGCGCGGGCGTCCGCGCCGAGGTGGGCGGCGAGTGTGCCGCCGGCCGAGCCGATCAGGGCGCCGGCGCTCCACATGCCGTGCAGCCCGGACATGATCGACTTACCGAGCAGCCGCTCCACCTCCACCCCGAGGGCGTTCATGGCGACGTCCGCCATGCCGGCGGCCGCGCCGTAGGCGAACATCGCCAGGCACAGCGTCGGCAGGTTCGGGGCGAGGGCGGGCAGGACGAGCGACAGCGTCCACAGCGCGAGCAGCCCGCGCAGGGCCGTGCGGCTGCCGAACCGGTGGGTGACCGAGCCGGCCAGCGGCATCGCGCAGGCCGCGCCGAACGCGGTGAAGGCCAGGGCGAACCCGAGCTGGCCGGTGGAGACGCCGGCGTGGTCCTGGATCCAGGGCACCCGGGTGGCGAAGGATCCGGTGACGGCGCCGTGCACGGCGAACACCGCCGCCACGGCGTACCGGGCGCGCCGCACCTTCACCGGTGTGCAGACCACTTCGCCCACTCCGCTCATTCTCCCGCCCTCCCGGCTCCCTCGGCGGCGCCCGCGCATCGTCGACGTAAACTATCAGGAACCCTGCCTGATAAATAGAGGAGTTCCGGCCGGTCCCCCGACCGGGTCCCCCTCGGCCGTGGGAGGATTCCCGCCATGCCCGCAACCCCGAGCACCGCCCGGGCCATCAACGACCGGCTCGCCCTGCGGCTGCTGCAACGCGAAGGCCCTTTGACGGCGGGGCGGTTGAAAGAGCTCACCGGCCTGTCCCGTCCCACGGTGGCCGACCTCGTCGAGCGCCTCACCGCCGCCGGGCTGATCCGGGTCGTGGGAGAGACCGGCGAGCAGCGCCGCGGCCCGAACGCCAAGCTCTACGGCATCGTCGCCGACCGTGCGCAGCTGGCCGCGCTGGACGTGCGGACGGAGGGCGTCGCCGTGCTGGTCTCCGACCTGGTGGGCCGGGTGCTCGCCGAGGCGTCGGTGCCGATCGGCGGCGACACGGGCACCGGAACGGCCGTGGAACGGGCGGTCGCGCTGGTCGAGCGCGTGGCGAAGGAGGCGGGCGCCGACCGGTTGCACACCCTGGGCATCGGCGCGCCCGGTCTGATCGACCCGGCGAGCGGTGAGCTGCGTGACTCCAGCGGCCTGCCCGAATGGCACCGCCGTCTGGTCGCCGCCCTCCAGGAACGGTTCCCGCGGGCCCGCGCGCACATCGAGAACGAGACCAACCTGGCCGCCCTGGCCGAACAGCGCGAGGGCGCGGCCCACGACCGCGACACGTTCGTCCTGCTGTGGCTGGGCCACGGCACCGGCGCGGCGGTCGTCCTGGACGGCGTCCTGCGCCGGGGCGCCTCCGGCGGCGCCGGGGAGATCGGTTTCCTGCCGGTCCCCGGCACGAGCGGACTGCCCTCGGCGACCGACTGCGAGGGCGGCTTCCACTCGCTGGCCGGCTCCGCGGCGATCGCCGGTCTGGCGGAGACCTTCGGCCTGACGCCCGGACCGCACACCGAGGAGCCGGTGGCCGCGGCCCTGGTGCGGGAGGCGGTGGCCGCGGTGCGCGGCGCGGAGCGGGAGGACGCCGGTGAACCGGAGTCCCCGACCCGGGAGGCGGGACCCGCGGCGGCCGGGGCGGAGGACGCCGGACCCGCGGCGGCCCCGGCGACGGCGTTCGCGGCGGCCTGGGGCCCCGCGCGGCCGGCCGCCGCCGCACGTTTCCTCGACGCCCTCGCCGACCGGCTGGCCCTGGGCGCGGCCTCCGTCGTCGCCGTCCTCGACCCGGGCTGCGTGGTGCTCGGCGGCGAGGTCGGCCAGGCCGGCGGGGAGGTGCTGGCCGAGCGGGTGGCACGGCGGCTGCGGCGCATGGCCCCGCTGCCCACCGAGGTGCGCCCCGGTGTGCTGGGCGGCGGAGCGGTGCTGCGCGGGGCACTGCTCACGGCCCGTGACAGCGCCCAGGAGGACCTGTTCGCGACGGCGGCCCCGAGGCGCCCCGGGTCTCAGCGCCGGACGCGCGTGGCCAGATAGTCCTCGAACGTGCCCTTGCCCACCGCCCGTTCCGGGGCTAGGTGGCCCCCGGAGCGGAAACCCCGGTAGGTCGCACCCCACAGCGGCACGTTCACCACCGCGCACCGCCGGCCGCTCGCCTTCAGGAACGCGCGGGCCAACGACTCGGCCGTGCGCACCTCGGGACCGCCCATGTCGTCGACCCGTTCGGCGGGCGCCCCGACGGCCAGCTCGGCCAGCCGGTCGGCGACCTCCCCGACCGCCACCGGCTGGTCGCTCACCCGGGCGGGCAGCAGCATCACCGGGACCTTGGCGAGCACCTGGAACGCCTGGACCAGCAGATCGTGGAACTGGGTCGCGCGCAGCACCGTCCAGCCGAGCCCCGACTCCGCCACCTGCTTCTCCACGGCGAGCTTCGCCCGGTAGTAGGGGTACGGCACCCGGTCCACGCCGACGATCGAGATGAACACCAGGTGTGCCACGCCGGCCCGGCGCGCCGCGGCGATCAGGTGTGCGGCCGCCCGCTCGTCGCCGCCGCGCGGCGAGCTCGCGCAGTGCACGACGGTGTCCACGCCCGTCACGGCGGCGTCCAGGCCGGGTCCGCCCTCGCGCAGGTCGACGGCGTACGGTTCGGCGTGCCGGCTGAGCACCCGCACCTCGTGCCCGGCCGCTCGCAGCCGTTCCACGACGAGCCTGCCGAGGGTTCCGGTCCCGCCGGTCACCAGGATCACACTCATGCTGTTCAGCCCTTCGGACAGTGGACGCTCCCGACCGGAACGCCCTCCGGCAGCACAGACCGCCCGGCCCCCGCAGAATGTGACAGCGTCGGCAGAACCGCTTCTCGCGGCGCGCTACATCCCGCCGAGCTGACGGCCCACGAAGTTCAGTTTGTCCGGGTTCATCATGACCTGCACGGCTGTGATCTCCTCATCGGAGCTCTCGAAGCCGAGCGTGGCGACGAGCACGCCGCCGCCGTGGACGAGTGCGCCCGGCGTGGCGTTGAGCTCGACGGCGGTGTAGGCGAAGCCGGCCGCGAACGTCCGGGACCCGGCGTCCAGGAAGCGCAGCACCTTCTCCCGGCCCAGGATCGGCCGCAGGGCCGTCTTCACCCGGCCCCCGCCGTCGCTCCACCACTCGACGTCGGCGGCGAGCGCCTTCTCCAGGGCCCCCAGGTCGCCCTCCCGCGCCGCCTTCACGAAGGAGGCGACCAGCTCCGCCCGTCGGGCGGGCGCGGCCTCGAAGCGCGGGCGTGCCGACGTCACCCGCTGCACCGCCCGCCGGTGCAGCTGGCGGCAGTGGGCCTCGGTCAGGTCGAGGACCTCGGCCGTCTCCCGGTGCGGGTAGGCGAACGCCTCCCGCAGCACGTACACCGCCCGCTCCTGCGGGGTGAGCCGTTCCAGCAGCACCAGCATCGCCAGCGACACCGCCTCGCGCTGCTCCGCGGACTCCAGCGGGCCGAGCGTGCCGTCCGAGGTGAGGACCGGTTCCGGCAGCCATGGCCCTGTGTACGTCTCGCGCCTGGCGCGGGCCGAGGTGAGCCGGGTCAGGCACAGGCGGGTGACGGTCTTCGCGAGCCAGGCCGCGGGGTGCGCGATACCGGCCCGGTCGGCCCCGCTGAACCGCAGGTAGGCGTCCTGCACCGCGTCCTCGGCCTCGTGGGCCGAGCCCAGCATCCGGTAGGCCAGCCCGAACAGCCGGGACCGGTGGGCCTCGAACTCGTCGGCGCCCGCGGTCGTCCTGGGATCACCCTGCTCCATGGGGACACCTTGGCAGAGCGGGCCGTCGGCCGGAGCGCGGAGGCCCGGCGGCGGGCAAGGGCCGTCGTCACCGCCGCCGGGCCGCACGGCTCGAGCGTAAAAAGGACTAGACCAGTCCGTCAATAGGTATGGACCAATAGGGTGTTGGGTGGAGGAGTGACGCCCTGTGAGCCAATCCACACTCATCACCTGTATGGACGCCCACCGGCCGTGGCACACTGACCCTGTACCAAAAGCAGCGCACTCCGGGGTCGGTGAAAGTCCGAACCGGCGGTTATAGTCCGCGACCCGTCCGCTTCCAGCGGCCGGTTGACCAGGTGAAATTCCTGGACCGACGGTTAAAGTCCGGATGGGAGGCAGTGCGCGGCGGGCGGGCATTCGTGCGCGTCGTCGTAGAGTCACTCGTCGGTGGACGAGTCTGTCCGGCGTCGTCCCGAAGCCGCTGCCCGTACCTGCTGTCGTCATCGACAGGCCCCGGAGTCCGTGCCCTATGAGGCAGGAGGACCCGGGAAGTGTTCACCGGAATCGTCGAAGAGCTGGGTGAGGTCACCGCCGTCGAGAATCTCGGCGACGCCTCCCGCTTCCGGCTGCGCGGCCCCGTCGTCACCGACGGCGCGAAGCACGGCGACTCCATCGCCGTGAACGGGGTCTGTCTCACCGTCGTCGAGCACGAGGGCGACGAGTTCACCGCCGACGTCATGGCGGAGACCCTGAGCCGGTCCAGCCTCGGCGCACTCGCCGTCGGCTCCCGGGTCAACCTCGAACGCCCCACCGCCGTCGGAGCGCGCCTCGGCGGGCACATCGTGCAGGGGCACGTCGACGGCACCGGCGCGGTACTGGAGCGCAGGCCGTCGGAGAACTGGGAGATCGTCAAGGTCTCCCTCCCCGCCGAACTCGCCCGGTACGTCGTGGAGAAGGGCTCCATCACCGTCGACGGCATCAGCCTCACGGTCGTCGAGGCCGGCCCGGACTTCTTCACCGTCAGCCTCATCCCCACCACCCTCGCGCTGACCACGCTCGGCCTCAAGCAGCCCGGCGACCCGGTCAACCTCGAGGTGGACATCGTCGCCAAGTACGTCGAGCGCCTGCTGGCCACCACACAGCAGGGAGCGGGCAAGTGAACTGGCTGAACTCCGAGGCGTTCGTCGCGTTCGACCAGCACATCATCTGGTCGGACATGATCGGGAACATCCTCGGCCTGATCACCCTCGCCCTCGGCTGGCGCCGCTCGCTGCTCACCTGGCCGGTGCAGTTCCTCTCCGGGCTCGTCCTCTTCGTCGCCTTCTACGGCCACCTCGCCGGCAGCGCAGGCAAGCAGGTCGTAGTCATGGTCGTCGCCCTGTACGGCTGGTGGCAGTGGAACCGCAGCAAGGGGCGGTCCGCGGACGGCCAGATCACCCCCCGCTTCGCCACCTGGACCGAGCGCGCGGCCATGATCGGCGCCGCGGCCGCCGGCACGGTCGCCGTCGCCCTCCTCTTCAAGGCCAACCCGTCCCTGTCCTGGGACCCCTGGCCGGACGCCTACATCTTCGTCGGCACCATCGTCGCCATGTACGCCCAGGCGCGCGGCATGGTCGAGTTCTGGATCGCCTGGCTCCTCGTCGACGTCGTCGGCGTCCCCCTCAACTTCGCCAACGGCTACGCCTTCTCAGGCTTCGTCTACGTCATTTACGGCGCGCTCGTCCTGTGGGGCATGCGCGACTGGTGGCTGCGGTCCCGCAAGGCCTCGCAACCCGCTCTGGAAGGAGCGCCGGCATGAGCACGGCACCGATCCTGTACAGCACCGAAGGCCTGGAAGACCTCGGCCTCGACCCCGTCGAGCAGGCCATCGCCGACATCGCGGCCGGCCGTCCCATCGTGGTCGTCGACGACGAGGACCGC
Source organism: Streptomyces sp. NPDC020597 (assembly GCF_044335095.1). NCBI lineage: Bacteria > Bacillati > Actinomycetota > Actinomycetes > Kitasatosporales > Streptomycetaceae > Streptomyces > Streptomyces sp. NPDC020597. The sequence goes on from NZ_JBIRUL010000028.1 coordinate 37,201, forward strand.
GAGAACGAGGGCGACCTCGTCGTCGCCGCCGAGAAGGTGACGCCCGAGATCGTCGCCTTCATGATGAGCGAGTGCCGCGGCCTGATCTGCGCCCCCATGGAGAGCGACGAGCTGGAGCGCCTGAAGCTCCCGCAGATGGTCGACGACAACACCGAGTCGATGACGACCGCGTTCACGGTCTCCGTGGACGCCTCGGCCGCGCACGGCGTCACCACCGGCATCTCCGCCGCCGACCGCGCCGCCACGCTCCGCCTGCTGGCGAGCGGCGACGCCGGGCCGACCGACTTCGTGCGCCCCGGCCACATCTTCCCCCTGCGCGCCCAGCCCGGCGGCGTGCTGACCCGCAACGGCCACACCGAGGCCGCCGTGGACCTCGCCCGGCTCGCGGGGCTGCGCCCGGCCGGCGCGATCGTCGAGATCGCGGGTGAGGACGGCCGGATGCTGCGCCTGCCCGAACTGATCCCGTTCGCCCGCAAGCACGGCCTGACGATCATCTCCATCGAAGACCTGATCGCCTACCGGCGCAGCGCCGAGCCGACGGTCCGCCGCGAGGCCGAGACCCGACTGCCCACCGTGCACGGCACGTTCACCGCGTACGGCTACCGCTCCACCGTCGACGGCGTCGAGCACATCGCCCTGGTCCACGGCGACATCGGCGACGGCGAGGACGTCCTGGTCCGCGTCCACTCCGAATGCCTCACCGGCGACGTCTTCGCGTCCCTGCGGTGCGACTGCGGCCCCCAGCTCGACGCGTCCCTGGAACGCATCCAGAGCGAGGGCCGGGGCGTGCTCGTCTACCTGCGCGGGCACGAGGGCCGGGGCATCGGCCTGCTGTCCAAGCTGAGGGCGTACGAACTCCAGGAACAGGGTCACGACACCCTCGACGCCAACCTGGAGCTGGGCCTGCCCGCCGACGCCCGTGACTACGGGGCCGGCGCGCAGATCCTCGCCGACCTCGGCGTGCGCGGCGTCCGCCTCATGACGAACAACCCCGAGAAGAGCGAGGCGCTCGTCCGGCACGGCATCGAGGTCGTCGAGCGCGAACCGATGCCCGTCCAGGCGGGCGAGCACAACATCCGCTACCTGCGCACCAAGCGGGACCGGATGGGACACGACCTGCCCTGGCTGGACGTGGCCCCCGTGTCCCCCTGCGGCAACCAGTAAGCACGACCGGCACCGAGGAGAGACGAGAACGTGAGCGGCAAGGGCGCACCGGAACTGTCCGTACGCAATGTGGGTGACCTCAGGGTCGCCGTCATCGCGGCCCAGTGGCACGAGAAGGTGATGGACGGTCTGGTCGACGGCGCGCTGCGCGCCCTGCACGACCTGGGCATCGACGAGCCGACCCTGCTGCGGGTCCCCGGCAGCTGGGAACTGCCGGTGGTGGCCAAGGTGCTGGCCGGGCGGGGCTACGACGCGATCGTCGCCCTCGGCGTCGTCATCCGCGGCGGGACACCGCACTTCGAGTACGTGTGCCAAGGGGTCGTCCAGGGCCTCACCCAGGTGTCCGTCGAGACCGGCGTGCCCGTCGGCATGGGCGTCCTCACCTGCGACACCGAGGAGCAGGCCCTGGACCGGGCGGGCATCGAGGGCTCCAACGAGGACAAGGGGCACGAGGCGGTGACGGCCGCGGTGGCGACCGCGGCCACCCTCCGTTCAGTATCCGAACCCTGGCGGTAGCCGGACCGGGAGAACGGCTAGGGTGGGCAGCACCATGTCCAAGAAGACGTTCGAGGAGCTCTTCTCCGAGCTCCAGCAGAAGGCCGCCAGCGGCGACCCCGCCACTTCCCGTACCGCGGAACTCGTCGGGAAGGGCGTCCATGCCATCGGCAAGAAGGTCGTCGAAGAGGCCGCCGAGGTGTGGATGGCCGCCGAGTACGAGGGCAAGGAGGCGGCTGCGGAGGAGATCTCGCAGCTGCTCTACCACGTCCAGGTGATGATGGTCGCCCGCGGAATCTCGCTGGACGACGTGTACGCGCACCTGTAGAAACGCATTTCCGACACCGCCCCCATCTTCATCCCGTTCCACGCGAAGGAAGCCGACCTCATGCTGCGCATCGCCGTCCCCAACAAGGGTTCCCTGTCAGGCCCTGCGGGGGACATGTTGCATGAGGCCGGCTACCAGCAGCGCCGGGAGAGCAAGGAACTGCGGATCGTCGACCCGGTCAACGAGGTGGAGTTCTTCTACCTCCGCCCCCGCGACATCGCGATCTACGTCTCCTCCGGCCGCCTCGACATCGGCATCACCGGCCGCGACCTGCTGGTCGACTCCGGCGCCGACGCCGAGGAGATCCTGCCGCTCGGCTTCGCACGCTCCACTTTCCGCTTCGCCGGCAAGCCCGGCGCGGCGACCGGCGTCCAGGACCTCAAGGGCAAGACGGTCGCCACCTCCTACGAGGGCATCGTGGCCGGCCACCTCGCCGACAACGGCGTCGAGGCCTCCGTCGTCCACCTCGACGGCGCCGTCGAGACCGCCATCGAACTGGGCGTCGCCGAGGTCATCGCCGACGTCGTCGAGACCGGCACCTCGCTGCGCAACGCGGGGCTCGAGGTCTTCGGCGAGCCCATCATGAAGTCCGAGGCCGTCGTGATCCGCCGCACCGGCGCCGACGCCGAGGAGCCCAAGGTGCAGCAGTTCCTGCGCCGCCTCCAGGGCGTCCTCGTCGCCCGGACGTACGTGATGATGGACTACGACTGCCGCGTCGAGCAGCTCGAGAACGCCGTCGCGCTGACCCCGGGCCTGGAGTCGCCGACCGTCTCCCCGCTGCACAACGAGGGCTGGGTCGCCGTCCGCGCCATGGTCCCCGCCAAGGAGGCGCAGCGGATCATGGACGACCTCTACGACATCGGCGCCCGCGCCATCCTGACCACGGCCATCCACGCCTGCCGCCTCTGACCTCCGCCGGGAACATGTCCGACCTGCCTGCCCTCCCCGTAGTCTTCCGGCCCGGCCGTACCCGTGTGGTGCTGCTCACGGCCGGAGTGGCGATCTTCCTCGTCATCTCCGCCGTCGCGATGCTGCTGGAGCAGCTCGGGCCGGGGGAGCGGCTCAGTTTCATCCTCACCGGAGCGCTCATCTTCTGGGTGCTGGCCCAGCTCGCCCGGGTGCGGGTGAGCGCCGACGAGTCCGGCGTCACCGTCGTGAACATCGCCAGCACCAGGCGTCTGGCCTGGGCGGAGATCCTTCAGGTGAACCTCCGTCCGGGCGATCCCTGGGTGTTTCTGAACCTCAGCGACGGCACCAGCCTGCCCGCGCTCGGCATCCAGCCCGGCATCGACAAGCAGCAGGCCATCCGCGACGCGCGGGCGCTCCGGGCGCTCGCCGAGGACCGTGCGATCCGCGACCCCGAGACGCCTCCCGAGCAAGATCAGGGCTGACTCGGGGCCCGCTGCCCTGCCGCAGAACCCCCTGTCTTGATTAATCTGGTGACGGAGGCGCACCCTTGCGCCCCCGCCCCTGCTGTGCCCCTGCCGGGCTCACAGGGGTTCCTGCTACCCGAGGAGTGACTCCCTCCGGCGATGGACGGTTCGTCCTGTAGTACCTGCGCCGCCCCCACCCGACCTGGTTCGGAGGCGGCGGCATCATGACCACCCCCCTGCTGCTCCTGGCAGCCGCGTTCCTGCTCATCCTCGCCAACGGCTTCTTCGTCGCCGCCGAGTTCGGCCTTGTCACGGTCGAGCGTCCGGATGCGGAGCGGGCCGCCGCCGAGGGCGACAGGCGAGCCCGCACGGTCGTCGAGTCGCTGAAGGAACTGTCCTTCCAGCTCTCCGGCACCCAGCTCGGCATCACCATCACCTCCCTCGTCGTCGGCATGCTCGCCGAACCGGCGCTCGCAGAGCTGCTCAGCAGCCCGTTCTCGGCGGTCGGCGTCCCCGAGGGCGCCGTCTCCGGGGTCGCCGTCGTCGTCGGCATGCTGCTGGCGTCCGCCGTGCAGATGGTGATCGGCGAACTCGTGCCCAAGAACTGGGCGGTGTCCAAGCCGTTGCAGGTCGCGCGTTTCGTCGCGGGCCCGCAGCACGTCTTCGCCCGCCTCTTCCGGCCGGTGATCGCGGCCCTCAACACCGTGGCCAACCGCCTCGTACGGGCGCTCGGCGTCGAGCCCGCCGACGAGCTGGCCTCCGCGCGGACACCCGGCGAGCTCGTCTCCCTGGCCCGCCACTCGGCCCAGGCCGGCGCCCTCGAGCAGGACACGGCCGACCTCTTCGTACGGACCCTCTCGCTGGCCGAACTGACCGCGCAGCACGTCATGACCCCGCGCGTGAAGGTCAGCGCCCTGCAGTCCACGGCCACCGCGGAGGACGTGGTGAACCTGACCCGCGCCACCGGCCTGTCACGGTTCCCGGTCTACCGCGAGAAGATCGACGAAATCGTCGGCATGGTCCATCTGAAGGACGCCCTGGCGGTCCCCGTCCACGACCGGTTGCGCACTCCCGTCGTCCGCATCGCCCGCCCGGCCCTGCTGGTCCCGGAGACGCTGCCGGTCCAGCCCCTGCTGGCCCGGCTGCGCAGCGAGCAGCCCATCGCCGTCGTCGTCGACGAGTACGGCGGCACGGCCGGCGTGGTCACCCTGGAGGACATCGTCGAGGAGATCGTCGGCGAGGTCCGCGACGAGCACGACGGCCAGGACTCCCCGGAACTCGCGGCCGCCCCGCCCGAGGAGGGCAGGCCCGCCTGGGACGTGGACGGCAGCTGCCGCGTCGACACCCTCCAGCGCATAGGCCTCGAGGTCCCCGAGGGACCGTACGAGACGGTCGCCGGACTCGTCGCCGACCTGCTCGGACGCATTCCCGCCGTCGGCGACCGGACCGAGCTGCCGGGCTGGCGGCTCTCGGTGCGCCGGGTCGGCCACTACCGGGCCGAACGGGTCCGGCTGGTGCGCACCGGCCAGGTCGTGGAGGTCGCCCGATGAGCGCCCTCCAACTCGTCTTCGCCGCGCTGCTCGTGCTCGCCAACGGCTTCTTCGTCGGCGCCGAGTTCGCGCTCGTCTCCGTCCGCCGCAGCCAGATCGAGCCGCTGGGCACCGCGCGGGCACGCCAGGTCCTCTACGGGCTGGAGCGGCTGCCGCAGATGATGGCGGCGGCCCAGTTCGGCATCACCGTCTGCTCCCTCACGCTGGGCGCGGTCGCCGAGCCGACCGTCGCCGAGCTGCTGGAGCCGTTGTTCGAGTGGGTCCACCTCCCGCACGGGATGATCCATCCGCTGGGCTACGTCATAGCCCTCGCGGCCGTGGTGTTCTTCCATCTCGTGATCGGCGAGATGGTTCCGAAGAACCTCGCCATGGCGGCGCCGGAGAAGACCGCGCTGTGGCTCAGCCCCGGCCTGGTCGCCTTCGCCCGGTTGTGCCGGCCGATCACGGTGGCGCTCGGCGCCTGCGCCCGGGCCATCCTGCGGCTCTTCCACGTCGAGCCGCGGGACGAGGTGGAAGCCGTGGTCACCAGCGAGCAGCTGAACCGCCTGCTGGAGGACTCCGGCCAGGCCGGTCTGCTCGACCCGGAGGAACAGGAGCGCCTGGAGGACGCGCTCGAGCTCGGCTCCCGTCCCGTCACCGACGTCCTGCTCCGGCGCGAGTCGCTGGTCACGGTCAGTCCGGCGGTCACCCCGGGCGAGATCGTCGAGCTGACCGCCCGCACCGGCTACTCCCGCTTCCCGGTGGCCGCGGAGACCGGTGCGTTCATGGGCTACCTGCATGTGAAGGACGTGCTCGACCAGGAGGACTCCGAGCGGGCGGTGCCGCAGCAGCTGTGGCGTCCCATGACGACGCTGCGCTCCGAGCTCCCGCTGGACGACGCGCTGACCGTGATGCGCCGGGCGGCCACCCATCTGGCGCAGGTCGCCGACGCGTCCGGCAAGGTCCTCGGCCTGGTCGCCCTGGAGGACGTACTGGAACTGCTGGTGGGCGAGGTCACCGACCCCGCCCACCGCGAGGTGCCCGAGGTGCGGCTCACGGAGCCGAGGGCGAGCGACGAGCCGGAGGAGGCGCTGGCGAGCTGACGGCGCCCGGCCGGGCCGCCGGGCGCGGTCCGGTGTGCAGCGCAGACCGGGCTCCGCCCGGGCGCGGCGGCGGTCGGGGCGAGGCCGCCGGCCTCGCGGGCACGCCCCCTACGGGAAGACGACAGCGGTCGGGGACCGGTCTTCGACCGCCGTGCCGCCGTATCTGAGCCGTCCCGGCCGGGCGGCTCGGCTCGTGCGTCTCGTCCCGCCGACCGCCTCGGGTGGCCCGGCGGTCCGGCGGTCGGCTCGGGTGGGACGCGCCATGGCGGCAGGGGTGCCGGCGCCGGTGGACGTCCGGTCGGGCGGGTCCGCGTGCCCGGTGAGCCTGCCCACCGAGCGGGGGACGCTCTCCCGGGGAACTGCGCCACACCCGGCGGCCGTGCCGGGCCCGGGGGTGCGCGTACCCCGGCCGACGTCATCGGCGCGGCGATCCGAGCCGGTGCGGGGCCCGGCGCGGATGCGGGCCCGGAGACCGGAGCGGCCCCGGCCCGGAGCGGGAACGGAGTCGGGAGCGGTGCGTGCGAGTGGGCGCGTCAGATCGCCGACGGGTCCTGCGGTCCCCGCCCCGACAGCACCTCCCCGTACGCCTGCATCAGGTCGGGCAGCCGCAGCGTCGAGAGGTCGTCCCGGGTCAGCGCGCCCGGATACGCCGACAGACGCAGGTCCCGGTAGGCGCAGCTCTTCTCGTACAGGGTGCGCAGAAAGCGGCCGTTGCCGAGCTCGTCGATCCAGCCCTGGTCGACCACGTGCCCGGCGATCGAACGCAGTTCGTCCAGCGCCTCCTCGTCCCACGCGTCGCCGTTCTCAGCGGCCAGAACCTCGCCGATGGAGGTGAGTTCGAGGGGGCGGTAGGAGGGGAAGTCGACGCGGGTCGTGAAACGGGAGGACAGCCCGGGATTCGCCGCGAGGAGGCGGTCCATGCCCTCCGGATAGCCGGCCAGGATCACCACCAGGTGGTCCCGGTTGTCCTCGGCCCGCTTCAGCAGCACCTGCAACGCCTCGTCGCCGTACGCGTCGCCCTTGCCGTAGCCGGAGTTCGAGAGCGAGTACGCCTCGTCGACGAAGAGCACGCCGCCGAGGGCGGAGTCGATCAGTTCGTTGGCCTTCACGGCCGTCTGGCCGAGGTACTCGCCGACCAGGTCGGCCCGCTGGGCCTCCACCAGGTGGTCGCCGCCCAGCAGCCCGAGGGCGTAGAAGACGCGGCCCAGGATGCGGGCCACCGTGGTCTTGCCGGTGCCGGAGGGGCCGGAGAACACGAAGTGCCGCTTCGGCGGCTGCACCGGAAGACCCTGCCCGGTCCGCAGCCGCGCCATGTTGAGCTGCGCCGAGAGCGCCTTGACCTGGCGCTTCACCGGCTCCAACCCCACCATGCGCTCCAGCTCGGCCAGCGCCTCCTCGAGTAACGCGGGATCGGTGGGACCGGTCGGCAGCGGCGACGAGGAGCGCACGGCGTGCTTCTCGCGCACGGCGGGGTCGGTCACCGAGGGCATGGGCACGACGGGCGGCGGATCCGAGGCCTCGAGCCGCAGGTCGCGGCCCTCCGTGCCGAACAGCGGATCGAAGCCGTCCGGCCCGTCGGCCGTGTCCTGCCCCAGCCCCGAGAGCGTGATCGCCGCCAGATCCGCCGTGTCGTCGTAGCCGTCGCCCTCCGCGATCGCGGCGAGCCGCGCCGAGGTGTCCATGAAGGCGGCGTCGACGCGGTGCACCGCCCGGTACAGGGGGAGGGCGGCCGCCGAGCGGCCGGTGCCCTCGTGCGCCCTGGCCAGCCAGTACCGCAGCTCCTTGCGCTGCGGCTGTTCGCTGCGGCAGCGCATCAGGGCCGCCGAGAGCAGCGGCTCGGCCTGGCCGTACATCTCCAGACGCACCCGGGCCATCCCGCCGAACAGGCCGGCCTCGATGCACAGCAGGGGGTCGTCGAGCAGCGAGTCGGTGTGCCGGACCAGCTGCTCCCAGTCCTTGACGAGGTAGGCGCGGCAGGCGTGCAGGAAGCGGACCTGGTGGTCGGCGTCGACCGGCGGGAGCCCGGCGAGCGCCCGGTCCAGCTCGGGCACATGGCGGCCGTCGAGCCAGTGCGAGGCGTGGGCGAGCAGCAGGTCGCGGGGGCTCTCCAGTACCGGCTGCACCCACCAGCCCAGCCAGTACCAGGAGTTGAGGGTGCGGCGGTGCCGTGAGCGCTGCTCCCCGAACCGTTCGCGGTGGCGGAACATCCGCAGCAGCGCGGTCGTCGTGTCGACGCGCAGTGCGTGCAGTCCGAGCCAGCCGTCGGCCATCCCGGGATCGATCCGCACCGCGGTGCGGAACTCCTCCTCCGCCTGCGGGTAGGCGCCCATGGTGTAGGCGTCCACGCCTCGAAGCCAGGCGAGGTCGGCGGGAGCCTCGGGGCCCTGCGTGCCGAAGTTCATCACGTCCCCCACAGACCGTGCCCCCGTCGGTGTGCCGCCGGACCGTCGCCCGTCGGCTGCCTTGGTCGAACCGCTGTGCCGCGGACCGGAGTTGCCTGGTGCGCAGCATCGTCCAGGTCGCACCGAGGGCATCGTACCTGCGGGAGAGGGGCCCGCCGTAGGGTGCCGCACAGGCCGTTCGACGAGGTGGGAGCAGACGGGGCGCATACCGCGCGGTGACCCTGGGTGAGCGAATCGGGTCGCGTCAGGTCCGGAAAAGGGTGCCAGGAGCGGCGTCCGGACAGAACGAAGCCCCCGGTCACGGGGGAACAACCGGGGGCTTCGCGTGCGAGGGCGGCTCCGATCGCCGCGCAATGAGAACGTAAGTCCTGTACGGGCCGCCGGTCAAGCGGAGTTGGAGCACTTGGCGAAGTTCGAGCGCAAGGGCTTTCACGAGTTCACCACATCATGGGTGGTCCGTCACGGTGGGTGACATCGCGGTGCGGGCCGGATGCCCTGGCAGGCCCCGGAAGTACCTCGTATCCCAGCTCCAACTGCCGTACCAGCAGGGCGGCGTGGGGCTGCGACGGGTCCTCGGCGAAGTGACGTACTTCGGCCGGAACCCAACCGTCCCAGAACGCGCGTTGCTCCTCCCCGTCGCGTGCCCGGCCGCGTGCCCAGGACTCCTCGGGCGGCACGTCCATCCACAGCAGGCATGCCAGGTACGGCCGCAGGGCACGGCGTCCCGCGCCGACCCCCTCGACCAGCACGACGGGGGCGGCGGGCAGGGTGCGGGGCGGGCCGAAACGGTGGGCGTGCCAGTCGTAGGGCGTGTACCGCGCATCCTCGCCGCGGCCCAAGGGCTCGATGACCTGGGGCAGCAGGCGGCCGGTCCACGAGAACAGCTCGTCGTGGGACGCGATGTCGTCGAGGTGCAGCAGCGGAGCGCCGTCCAGCGCCTCCGCCAGCCTGTCCGCGAAGGTGGACTTCCCCGAACCGGCGTGCCCGTCGACGCCGATCAGGCGTACCGGTCCGCAGGACGGCGGCAGGCGGAGGAGCCGGGAGGCGAGCTGGCGCATGGCGGATCCTGGGGTGCGCGGGGTCATGGGGATGGATCGGCGGTCGGTGCGCCGGCGCCGTCGGCGCACCTGCTTGGGTGCTTGGGTGCTTGGGTGCGGCGGTGCTTCGGTGCGGCGGGGTGAGTCTACGGGGGCGTCACCGCGGCCGGTGGGCCAGACCGACGGTGCTGGGCGTGGCACGGGCCCACCTGCTGGAAGCCGCGTCCGGCTCCCTCCATAGTGGCCGAACAGCCGCAGGACACCACAGGCCGCACCGACCCTCGGGAGCCCCCACCCCATGAGCAGATCCTTGAGCCGAGCCGTGAGCCGAGTCGAACAGCCGTCCCGCAGAACGGTGCTCGCCGCCGCGGTCGCCGCCGCGGTGGCAGGGGGACCGTCGCCCTCCGCCTCCGCCTCGGCCGCCGTGGTGAGCGACGCAGCCGGCGATGCCGCGGACGCCGAAGCGGCGCTGGCCCGATCCGTCGACTACCGCGGCTGGACCACGTACGCCGACTGGCGCTCCGGCGTCGCCGAGGGCGCCCGCGCCGTGGCGGGGAGCCGTCCGGGCGTCGTCATCGCCGCCCCGCTCGGCGTCGTCGACCACACCGACCCGCACAGCAGGACGACCGCGTCCTGGGAGTACGCCACCTGGACGTCCCCCCTCCACCGGCTCGCCGTCCCCGCCACGGAGGTGATCGCCTCCTGGAACGCGAGCACCCCGGCCGGCAGCTGGCTCCAGGTCGAGATCGCGGGCACGTACTCCGACGGCACGGGCACCCCCTGGTACGTGATGGGCCGCTGGGCCTCCGGAGATCAGGACATCAAACGGTCCTCGGTCGACGGCCAGAGCGACGGGCGAAGCACCGTGTGGACCGACACGGTCGCGATCGACGACGCCGCGAGCGGTCTGCGTCTCGACGCCTACCGCCTCCGGCTCACCCTGTACCGCCGCCCCGGCGCCGATGTCACGCCGACCGTGTGGCGGCTGGGGGCGATGGGGTCCGACGTGCCGGACCGCTTCACCGTGCCGGCCTCCGTGCCCGGCCTCGCGCGGGAGCTGCGCGTCCCGCGCTACTCGCAGGAGGTCCACAAGGGCCAGTACCCCGAGTACGACAACGGCGGCGAGGCCTGGTGCAGCCCCACCTCCTCGCAGATGATCGTCGAGTACTGGGGCGGGCGGCTCACCGAAGAGCAGCTGGCGTGGGTCGACCCCTCCTACGCCGACCCGCAGGTGTGTCACGCGGCCCGGCACACCTACGACCACCAGTACGCAGGCTGCGGCAACTGGCCGTTCAACGCCGCCTACGCGGCCACCTTCGAGGACCTGCAGGGCGTGGTGACCCGCCTCGGCTCCCTCACCGACCTCGAGACGCTGATCGGCGCGGGAATCCCGGCCATGACGTCGCAGTCCTTCCTCAAGGAGGAGCTCACCGGGGCGGGGTACGGGACCTCCGGGCATCTGATGACCGTGATCGGCTTCACCGCCGGGGGCGACGTGGTCGCCAACGATCCGTTCTCGGCGGACGACGCGTCGGTGCGGCGGGTGTACGCGCGGCGGGAGTTCGAGAACGTCTGGCTCAGGACCAGGCGTCACAACGCGACGGGGAAGGTCGTCTCCGGCAGTGGCGGCGTCTGCTATCTCTATTTCCCCGCGCGTCCGAGCGCCCGTCAGTGCCAGGCTCTGACGGCGGTGGGAATCCGGATGTGAGCAAGATCTCTGCCACAAAAGGCCCGGCAGGTGGCAGGGTGGTCGGATCGGTGGGGGGATCCACCAGTACGTCCGACTTCAGCGAGACACCATGACCGCTCAGACAGCCACTGCCACGCGCACCCGTACCGGCGGCCCCGAAACCGACGGCCCGAAGATCATCGAGCACGCCCTGGGCTGGGTCCTCGTCGCGGTCCTCGCGATGCTGGTCACCCAGCTCGGACTGCTCTGACGGGTGTGACCTGACACACGGTTGACCTGACATACTGCGGATGTCCCGCCGACTGCCCGAGACCAGGGTCGAAATTGAATATCAGTGAACAGCGCGAAGTCGTACGTCCCCGGGCGCGCGGCACCGAGCGCTCACTGGCGCGTCGCGCCGAACTCATCTCCATCGGGCGGAAGTTGTTCGCCGACACGTCCTACGACGCGCTCTCGATGGACGACATCGCCCGGCAGGCGCATGTCGCCAAGGGGCTGATCTACTACTACTTCCAGTCCAAGCGCGGCTACTACCTGGCCATCATCCAGGACTCCGTCGCGGATCTGGTCACCTTCGCGGCGAGCGGGATCGAACTGCCCCAGGTGGACCGGGTGCACCGCACCATCGACGGTTATCTGCGCTATGCCGAGCACAACCAGGCCGCCTACCGCACGATCGTGAGCGGCGGCGTCGGCTTCGACACCGAGGTGCACGGCATCCGGGACGGCGTGCGCGCGGCGATCGTGGCGACCATCGCCGAGGGGGCGTACGGCCGCGGTGACGTGCCGCCGCTGCCGCGTATGGCCCTGCTCGCCTGGGTGTGCAGCGTCGAGGGGGCCACCCTGGAGTGGATCGACCGTCCCGAGCTCACCCGGGAGGTCATGGTCGAGCTGCTGGTGAAGACCCTGGGCGGCGCCCTGCGCGCCATCGAGGACCTCGACCCCTCCTTCCCGGCGCCGAAGCCGGCCCGCCGCGAGGGCTGAGCGGGCAGGGCAGCCGCCCGGCGGGCACCGGCGGCGGGATCATCGCCCGTCGCCCACCGGGTCGCCGAGCCCGCCGAACTGCCCCCGCCGCACCTGTGGCGCGGCCAGCCGCACCCACTCCGGGTCGTGACGCCCCGGCAGGGTGCGGCCCCGGTCGGCCCAGGTCCGCAGCAGGTCACGGTAGATGGGCGGGTCCTGAGGCGGCGGTGGGGCCGGCGGAACCGATTCTCCGCGCACGGGCTCCGGACGCGGCGGTGCGAAGAGCTGGCGGTGACGCCCGGGAGCAGCCGAGTAGGTGGGTGTCATACCAGGGCAACGCGGGTCCGGATGACGGAGTCACCGCCGGGCAGGGGCGCGCGTGAGTTCGGGATGTGCCCCCGGACCGCTTCGGCGTCCGTGCGACGTACTCGCGGGCCATCCCCGTCCGCGTCGGGCGGCGCGCCGATCCCGCACCACGCCTGCCTGTCGGCCATGGTGCGGTCCCGGTACCGGAGTCGAGCGGAGACGGCGGGAGCGGGAAACGCCGCTCAGGCGGCCGCGCGGCGCATCGCCGTGACGCGCATCGGGCGTGAGCCCGGGCCGCCGACGTGCGAGAAGGGCTGGGTACGCCAGTCCAGTCCCTGGGGGAGCGTCAGCAGGAGCGCGGTGTCCTGCCCCTGGAGTTCCGCGGAGTCGTCCGCGGGCCGGGCCTCGGTCGCCCTGCGCCCCGTGCCGGCACAGACCGTGAGCCCGAACGGGTTCCACGGAGAGGCGCACAAAGCGTGCTCCGGCAGGCTCTCCTCGTCCGCCAGGAGCGCGATGGGCTGTGCGCAGTCCGGGCAGATCACCCGGTACATCTCCAGGGTGTCGTACGCGTCGACGTGCTCGGCGGCGTCACCGTCGAAGCCGTCGGCGTCGAAGGGTTCGACGCCCTCCGGCTCGGGCTCGCTCACGGACTGGAGCCGCTTGGGCGCGGTGCGACCAGGGCGCTTGAAACTCTGCATGTGATTCTCCCCCTCGGGCTGGGTCGTGACGGCAGTGCGGCCTCGACCACAGCAAGCACTTCCCAGCCCGTCCCGGCGGTAACCACCGTGGAATCACGAAGCGTTCACGAGTGCTGTGGCATTCGTCACATGCCGTTTGCAGATGCCCCACGCGCGAGCGCCCTCCGGGCGACGCCCGGCACCCGTGCGGCCACCGCGCGGTCCTCGTGCGGCCGTCGCGCGAGCCGCTGCTCCGGACACATCACAAACGGGGTATGACCTGCGCTGCATAGGTATACGCGGAGATCACCCTGCCTGTAAGTTCTTGCGTCATGGAGGAGCTGGACCGACAAATCGTGCAGCTGCTCGTCAAGGACGGGCGGATGAGCTACACCGATCTGGGCAAGGCCACGGGCCTGTCCACGTCTGCCGTGCACCAGAGGGTGCGCAGGCTGGAACAGCGCGGCGTCATCCGCGGATACGCGGCCGTCGTCGACTCGGAGGCCGTCGGGCTGCCCCTGACCGCCTTCATCTCGGTGAAGCCGTTCGATCCCAGCGCCCCCGACGACATCGCCGAGCGGCTGGCGGACGTGCCCGAGATCGAGGCCTGCCACAGCGTGGCCGGCGACGAGAACTACATCCTCAAGGTCCGCGTGGCCACCCCGCACGAGCTGGAGGAACTGCTCGGGCGGCTCAGGGCGCTCGCCGGAGTGTCGACGCGCACGACGGTCGTCCTGTCCACCCCCTACGAGGCCCGGCCGCCGCGGATCTGAGGAGCCCCCTGGGGGACGGGCGTCCCCGGGGAGGCGCGAGACTGTTCCCCATGAGTGAGCACGCCCCCGAGCCGAAGACCGTCCTGCTCCGCCGAGGAGAGGTCCACAGCCCCGCCGATCCGTTCGCGACCGCGATGGTCGTCGAACGCGGCCAGGTCGCCTGGGTGGGCTCCGAAGGGGCCGCCGACGCCTTCGCCGGCGGCGTCGACGAGGTGGTCGACCTGGACGGCGCCCTCGTCACCCCGGCGTTCACCGACGCCCATGTGCACACCACGTCCACCGGCCTCGCGCTCACCGGACTCGACCTGTCCGCGGCCCCCTCCCTGGCAGCCGCCCTCGCCCTGGTGCGCGAGTTCGCGGTGTCCCGACCGCAGGACAAGGTGCTGCTGGGCCACGGCTGGGACGCCTCCCGATGGCCGGAGGGCCGCCCGCCCCGGCGCGCGGAACTGGACGAGGCCGCAGGAGGCCGACCGCTCTACCTCAGCCGGATCGACGTCCACTCGGCCGCGGTCACCACCGCACTGTCGGCACTCGCCCCCCGGGCCCGGGACGAGGCCGGCTTCGCCGACGACGCGCCGCTCACCCGCGACGCCCACCACACCGTCCGCGCCGCCGCGTTCGCAGCCGTGACGCCCGCCCAGCGCACCGAGGCCCAGCGGACCGCCCTCGCGCACGCCGCCTCGCTCGGCATCGGCTCCGTCCACGAGTGCGCCGGCCCGGAGATCTCCTCCGAGGACGACTTCACGAACCTGCTGCGGCTCGCCGCCCGGACGCGCGGCCCGCGCGTCGTCGGCTACTGGGCGGAGCGCGACGTCGACAAGGCCCGCGAGCTCGGTGCCCTCGGAGCCGCGGGGGACCTGTTCGTCGACGGAGCCCTCGGCTCGCACACCGCCTGTCTGCACACCCCGTACGCCGACGCCGGCCACACCGGGGCCGCCTACCTGGACGCCGACGAGGTCGCCGCCCATGTGACGGCCTGCACCGAGGCCGGGCTCCAGGCCGGCTTCCACGCCATCGGCGACGCCGCCGTCACCGCCGTCGTCGACGGCGTCCGCGCGTCCGCCGAGAAGGTCGGCCTGGCCCGGATCCGCGCCGCCCGCCACCGTGTGGAGCACGCGGAGATGCTCACGCCCGAAACCGTCGCCGCCTTCGCCGAACTGGGCCTCACCGCCTCCGTCCAGCCCGCCTTCGACGCCCTGTGGGGCGGCGAGGAGGGCATGTACGCGCAGCGGCTGGGCGCGGACCGGGCCAGGACCCTGAACCCGTTCGCCGCACTGCTGCGGGCCGGCGTGCCGCTCGCCTTCGGCTCCGACAGCCCGGTCACCCCCCTCGACCCGTGGGGGACCGTGCGCGCCGCCGCCTTTCACCGGACCCCGGAACACCGCGTCTCCGCGCGCGCCGCGTTCACCGCGCACACACGCGGTGGCTGGCGGGCGGTGGGCCGCGACGACGCGGGGGTGCTGGTCCCGGGCGCGCCCGCCGACTACGCGGTCTGGCGCACGGACGAACTCGTGGTCCAGGCCCCCGACGACCGGGTGGCCCGCTGGTCCACCGACCCTCGTTCGGGAACCCCGGGACTGCCCGATCTGACGCCCGGGAACGACCTCCCGGTGTGTCTGCGCACGGTGGTGGGCGGCCGGACGGTGTTCGTGCGCCCGGGCGAGTGATCTCCCGGGTCGTCCCGGAAAAGATCACCCGTCCGCCCGTCGTCGCGCGAAGCGGGCCCCCTCCCGGCTGACCTGCGCGTTGGCAGAAGACCCGCAGGTCGAACCGCTGTTGACAGCCGACGGCGGCGGGCCGGTAGGTTCGGCGGAGTCCACCACCGGACGCCCCGCCCGGGGAACATCCGCGCACTCGCCGCGGCGCCGCTGGGTCAGGGACGGCGCGCCGAACCGGCGCGCCCGAACTGGCAGCCAGGCCCAGCGCCCGCGCCGCAGCGACGGAACGTTCCGGCCGGTCGGGGAGGTGTGACCCGGGTGGGGCCCGAGTGCTCAGTAGACAACGGCTTTCGGTCGATCCGCAGCCAGCGGGTCCCGGGCCGGCCCGAAGGGCGCCGGGCCCCCATCCGCAGCGGCCTCCGCGGACGTGCGCAAGGCGGTGGCCGCCTCTCCGGGAGGGCGGGCGCGTACATACGGGCCCAAAAGCGCATGGCTACCCCGCTTCCGCGGATTCGACACCACCGTTCGAACGTGCGGTCACGTCATCGCAGGCTGGGGCCACTAAGGTGGTATCCGGCGAACGGACATGAAGGGGCAGCAGTGAACGACGGCGACGGGACCCTCGCGGCACAGGACCGGGGGAGGACGTTCGGTCCGCTCGGCACGGCCTTGGTGATCATCCCGACCTACAACGAGGCGGAGAACATCAAGAGCATCGTCGGCCGGGTGCGGGAGGCTGTTCCCGAGGCCCACGTCCTCGTCGCCGACGACAACAGCCCCGACGGCACCGGGCGGCTCGCCGACGAGCTGGCTGCCGCGGACGACCAGGTCCGGGTGCTGCACCGCAAGGGCAAGGAAGGCCTCGGCGCCGCCTACCTCGCGGGCTTCCGCTGGGGCCTGGACAACGGCTACGGCGTGCTCATCGAGATGGACGCGGACGGCTCCCACCAGCCCGAGGAACTGCCGCGGCTGCTCACCGCGCTCAAGGGCGCGGACCTGGTCCTCGGCTCGCGCTGGGTGCCCGGCGGCCGGGTGGTGAACTGGCCCAGGTCCCGCGAGGTCATCTCGCGCGGCGGCAGCCTCTACTCCCGCCTGGCCCTCGATCTGCCCCTGCGGGACATCACCGGCGGCTACCGGGCATTCCGCCGCGAGACCCTCGAGGGGCTGGGCCTGGACGAGGTCGCCTCGCAGGGCTACTGCTTCCAGGTCGACCTGGCCCGCCGCGCGGTCAAGGGCGGCTTCCACGTGGTCGAGGTCCCCATCACCTTCGTCGAGCGCGAGCACGGCGACTCCAAGATGAGCCGAGACATCCTCGTCGAGGCCCTGTGGCGGGTCACGGCCTGGGGCGTGGGCGAGCGCGTCGGCAAGATCACCGGACGGACGCCGAGCCGGACCGAGCGTCGGCAGGAGCCCGCCGCCAAGTCGCACAGCGACGGCTGATCGTCCCCTTACGCCGCTCTGAGCCGGGTCCGGGCACACTGGACGCATGACGAGTGGAGCTCCGACCCCCGTTCACCCGACCGCCGACCGGCCCGGCCGTCCGCAGCCCCAGCCCCGGCGCTCCCGACTGCGCACGTACCTGCCGCTGGGCCTCGCCGCCTGGCTGGTGCTGGAGATCTGGCTGCTGACGACGGTCGCCGGCGCATCCTCCGGCCTCGTGGTGTTCCTGCTGCTCGTCGCCGGGTTCGTGCTCGGTGCGGTGGTCATCAAGCGGGCGGGCCGCCGGGCCTTCCGCAACCTCAACGAAGCCCTCCAGCGGGGCGCCGCCCCCAGCAGCGGGGGCAACGGCCTGATGATGCTCGGGGGGCTGCTCCTGATGATCCCGGGCCTGCTCTCCGACGCGGTCGGCCTGCTCCTGCTCCTCCCGCCGGTCCAGAGGGCGGTGGGCGCGTTCGCCGAGCGCAGGCTGCGCGTCGCCGCGTCCACTCCGGGCACCCTGGGGGACGCCTTCCAGCAGGCGCGCATCCACCGCCCCGACGGCAAGGTGGTCCAGGGCGAGGTCGTCCGGGACGAGCACTGACGCGCTGAGGGGAGGGGCTTCACCTGCTGCGCAGCAGGTGAAGCCCCTCCCCTCAGCGCGTCGATGGGGCTCGGACGGGCCGCGGGCGCGCGACGGAGCTCGGGCGGGGCCCGGCCCGGGGCCCGACGGCATGGCAAAGACCGCGGGCGCCGTACGCGTGTTCACGTACGGCGCCCGCGGTCATCAACGTGCGTGTGCAGCCGGCCTCAGCCGTGCGGGGCCTAGGCCGACTTGCGGCTGTCCCGGGGATGCACCGCAAGGTTCATCGCCCCGGACCGCAGAACGGCCAGCCGCTCCTCGAGGACCTCTTCGAGTTCCTCACGGGTCCGCCGCTCCATCAGCATGTCCCAGTGCGTACGCGCGGGCTTGGCCTTCTTCTCCTCAGGGCCGTCGCCGTCCACGAGGAGTGCAGGGGCTCCGCAGACCTTGCACTCCCACTCCGGCGGAATCTCCGCCTCGACCGAGAAGGGCATCTCAAAGCGGTGCCCCTTCTCACATGCGTACTCCACGGCCTGGCGCGGGGCCAGGTCGATGCCGCGGTCCGTCTCGTAGCTGGTCACCACGAGGCGCGTGCCGCGAAGAGCTCGCTCACTCATGAATCGTGCCTCCCGGGCTTGTCGCCCACAGGACAGGTGTCGCTGTCGTCGTCATCCGGTCAACGTCCGGTCGGCGGTAAAGATTCCCGTACCGAGTCCCGTTCCGGGTCGTGGGTCGCCGTCGTGGCCGCAGCCTTGTCAACCAGTGCAGTACCCACCGGCGCCCGGTTTGTCACATCTGAAAGGAGATGTCACCCAGCGTTTCGGCATCTTTGACGCGCAGTAACGGTACGCCTGGCAGGCCAAACGCGTACACTACCGCCCTTTAGCCCTGAGTGCTAAATCTTCTCGGGCGCCGGATTCCCCGCGTCGCCGATCGCCCGCCGCACGGGCACCCGCGCCAGCAGCAGGAACCCGATGACGAAGAAGGCCACCAGGGAGACGATCGCGTCCCGGTAACTGCCGGTCAGCTGGTAGGTGAGGCCGAACAGCAGCGGTCCGAGCCAGCTCATGCCGCGGTCGCTCATCTCGTACGCCGAGAAGTACTCGGCCTCCTTTCCGGGCGGGACGAGATGGGAGAAGAGGGAGCGGGAGAGGGCCTGGCTGCCGCCGAGGACCAGTCCGATGGCCCCGGCCAGCAGGAAGAACGCCACAGGCGCTCCTGCGGGCAGGAAAAACCCGGCGCACAGGGTGAGGGTCCACGCCACCAGCGATCCGAGGATCGTCCGCTTCGCGCCGTACGCCCGGGCCAGCCGCCCCATGCCCAGCGCGCCCGCCACGGCCAGCACCTGCACCAGCAGGACCGCACCGATCAGCGTGGCCTGGCTGAGGCCGAGCTCCTCGGAGCCGTAGACCGAGGCCTGGGAGATCACCGTCTGGATTCCGTCGTTGTAGACCAGATAGGCGAGGAGGAAGGAGAGCGTCAGCGGGTGGCGGCGCATGTCGCGGACCGTCGCGGCGAACCGGCGCAGCCCCGGAGCCGTCGCCTCCCGCGCGATCGCCGGCCGGTCGCGCAGCCGCAGCAGCGGGATCACCGTGAAGCCGCCCCACCACAGACCGGCCGAGGCCAGGCAGATGCGGACGGCCGCGGACTCGGACACGCCGAAGGAGTCGTGGGCGAGGTAGAGCACCAGGTTCGCGACCAGCACCAGCGAGCCCGCCGCGTAGCCGAACGCCCATCCCCGTGAGGAGACCGCGTCGCGTTCGCCGGGCGGGGCGATCTGCGGCAGATACGAGTTGTAGAGCATCATCGCCACGGACTGGGCCGCGTTCGCCACGACGAGCAGCGCGCCGCCCAGCAGATAGCGGTCGCCGCCCACGAAGAACATGCAGGCGGTGGCCGTGGCGCCCACATAGGCGGCAGTCCCCAGCAGCGGCTTCTTGCGCCCGGACCGGTCGGCCGCGGCGCCCACGAGCGGCATCACGAGCACCGCGACGATCACGGACAGGGAGACCGAGTACGCGAAGAAGGACCCGGCGCTGACCGGGACGCCGAGCGGATGCACGTACCCGTCGGTGTCGGCGGCCCTCTTCGCGACCGAGGTCAGATAGGGGCCCAGGAACACGGTGAGCACGCTCGTCGAGTAGACGGAGCACGCCCAGTCGTAGAAGTACCAGCCGCGCTGCTCGCGCCGCCGCCCGGCGGTCTCGTCGGACTCCGCCGTCCGCACGGTGTCGATGCCCACCCGTGCCCTCGCTTCCCGCTTCCGGAACCCGCGCGCGGGCGGCGGGCCGAGGTCAGACCCAGACGCCCCGGTCCTGCATGACCTCGCGCAACGTGTCGATGTGATCGGTCATGATGCCATCGACACCCAGGTCGAGGAGCCGGTGCATCCGCTCCGGTTCGTTGATCGTCCACACGTGCACCTGCAGCCCGCGCGCGTGCGCGGCGCGGACGAAGCGGCTGTCCACCACCTGGACGCCCGACCGGATCTCGGGCACCTGCGCGGCGACCGCCGACCGGCGCAACGGCGCGGGCACGCCCCAGGACCGCAGCCGCAGGCTGAGCACGCCGCGAGTGCCGTAGGACGTCGCGAGGCGCGGGCCGGCCAGCCGCTGGGCGCGCACGACGCGGGCCTCGGAGAACGAGCCGATGCAGACGCGGTCCCACGCGTCGGTGCGGTCGAGCAGATCGAGCAGGGGGCGAAGAGCGGGCTCCGCCTTGAGATCGATGTTCCACCGCACCTCGGGGAACGTCTCCAGAAGTTCCTCGAAGAGCGGCACCGGTTCCTCACCTCCCACGCGCGCGTGGGCCACGTCCGACCACGGGAGGTCGGCGATGCGCCCCGAGCCGTCGGTGACCCGGTCCAGCGTCGCGTCGTGGACGGCGACGAGCCGGCCGTCCCGGGTGGCGTGCACGTCGGTCTCGATGTAGCGGTAACCCGCCTCGACCGCGCGCCGGAACTGCGCCACGGTGTTCTCCAGGCCGTCCGCGGCCCCGCCGCGGTGGGCGATCGGGAGGGGCCGCGGGTGATCGAGGTACGGGTGGCGTGTGGAGCTGGTCACGGACGCAGTATCGCTCCCTGCGGCGTCCCCGCGGCGACGACCGTGCTGCCGGCGGCCGGCGTGGGAACGGCGAACGCGCGCAGGAAGAACTGGGCGAGCGGACCGATGGCGACCGCGTACAGCACGGTGCCGACGCCGATCGTGCCGCCGAGCGCGAACCCGGTCGCGACGACCGCCACCTCGACCGTCGTCCGCATCAACCGGATCGAGCGGCCGGTGCGCCGGTGCAGTCCCGTCATCAGCCCGTCGCGCGGCCCTGGGCCGAAGTCGGCCGCGATGTACAGGCCGGTGGCCGCCCCGTTGAGCACGATGGCCGCCGCCATCAGGGACACGCGCACGGCCGGGGCGTGGGCCTCGGGGACCAGGGCCAGCGTGCCGTCCATCGCGACGCCGATGACCAGGACGTTGGAGATCGTGCCGAGGCCCGGACGCTGACGCAACGGGATCCACAGCAGCAGCACCCCCGCGCCGACGACAGTCGTCACGACCCCGATCGTCGTCCCGGTGAGCTCCGCCAGCCCCTGGTGCAGCACGTTCCACGGCTCCAGACCGAGGCCCGCCTTGACGAGCAGCGCCGAGCTGGCGCCGTAGAGGGCGAGGCCGACGTACAGCTGGATCAGCCGTCGCGGCAGTCGTCCCGACGCCGGACGTCGCCGCGCCGGACGCCGGAGAAGTCCGTTGGTCCCCAAGAGGTGCCCCCTGTGGTGGTAGTGGCCTGACTCGTGACACTCTGTGGCTGGGAAGTGGATGTCATCCATGGCCAATTCGAGGAAGGTGGACTGGTATCCATGGCGCAGTGGACCTCGGCCGTGGGGGCCGCACAGCTCGCACGGTTGCTGAAGTCCCAGCAGGACCGCCCGGCGGGTCCGGGTTCGCGCCGGCCGCCCGCCTACCGGGCGCTCGCCGACGGGGTCCGGCTGCTGGTGCTGGAGGGCCGAGTGCCCGTCGCCGCACGCCTGCCCGCCGAACGGGAACTGGCCCTCGCCCTGTCCGTGAGCCGGACGACCGTCGCCGCCGCCTACGAGGCGCTGCGCGCCGAGGGGTTCCTGGAGTCCCGGCGCGGCGCCGGCAGCTGGACGGCGGTCCCGGCGGGCAACCCGGTCCCGGCCCGCGGCCTGGAGCCGCTGCCGCCCGAGGCCCTGGGCTCGATCATCGACCTGGGCTGCGCGGCCCTGCCCGCGCCCGAGCCGTGGCTCACCCGCGCCGTGCAGGGCGCGCTGGAGGAACTGCCCCCGTACGCCCACACACACGGCGACTACCCGGCGGGTCTGCCCGCGCTGCGGACCATGATCGCCGAGCGGTACACCGCGCGCGGGATCCCCACGATGCCCGAGCAGATCATGGTCACGACGGGTGCGATGGGGGCCATCGACGCCATCTGCCACCTCTTCGGCGGGCGCGGGGAGCGCATCGCCGTCGAGTCGCCCTCCTACGCCAACATCCTTCAGCTGATGCGCGAGGCGGGCGCCCGTCTGGTGCCGGTCGCCATGGCGGACGGACTGGCCGGCTGGGACATGGACCGCTGGCGCCAGGTGCTGCGCGACGCCGCGCCGCGCATCGCGTACGTCGTCGCCGACTTCCACAACCCCACCGGGGCGCTCGCCGGCGAGGACCAGCGGCGGTGGCTGGTGGAAGCCGCGCGATCCGCCGGGACGGTCCTGGTCGCCGACGAGACCATGAGCGAACTGTGGCTCGACGACGACGTCGAGATGCCGCGGCCGGTGTGCGGCTTCGACCCCGCGGGGTCGACGGTGATCACGGTCGGGTCCGCGAGCAAGGCGTTCTGGGCCGGGATGCGCATCGGCTGGGTGCGCGCCGCCCCCGACGTCGTGCGCAGTCTCGTCGCCGCCCGCGCCTATGCCGACCTGGGCACGCCGGTGCTGGAACAACTGGCGGTGAACTGGCTGTTCAGCACCGGAGGCTGGGAGGAGGCGGTGGAGCTGCGGCGCAGCCAGGCCCGGGGCAACCGGGACGACCTGGTGGCCGCGCTGCGCCGCGAACTGCCCGACTGGGAGTACACCGTGCCCCAGGGCGGGCTGACGCTCTGGGTGCGGGCCGGGGGGCTCTCCGGGTCGAGGCTCGCCGAGGCGGGGGAGCGGGTGGGCCTGCGGGTGCCGTCGGGGCCGCGCTTCGGGGTCGACGGCGCCTTCGAGGGTTATGTACGGCTGCCGTTCACCGTGGGGGGCGCAGTGGCGGAGGAGGCGGCCGCCCGCCTGGCCGCCGCCGCGCGGATCGTGCGGAGCGGGGGGACGGCGGGCGGCGAGGGACCGCGTACGTTCGTGGCGTAGGCCGTAGGCCGTAGGGCACGTGGGGCGTCGGGCTTGAGGACGCGGGGTGTGGCCTGCCGTGAGTCTCGGGGCGGGTCGCGCCACCCGTCGGCCACCACCCGCCAACCACCACGGCCACTCGCCGCGGCCGTCGTGCGGACGGCCGGCGCGTGGTCGGGTGCGTGGCCTCTCTACTCCGCGGCCGCCGCTTCGGCGACGGCGGCCTCCGGCGCCGCGGTCGATGACGACGCGGTGACCGGGAGGGCCGTCTGCGGGTCGGCGTTCAGCGGGACGGAGTTCTGCTGCTCTGCGGTCGATGCGGTCGAGGCCTTGGTGACCACGACCTTCGCGACCGGGGCCTCGGCCGGTGCGGGCGGCGTCCCGTCGTCGGCGGGCGCGGAGCGCGGCGGCAGCAGATCGAGGACGGCCTGCCGGTGTGCGTCGCTCGTCGCGTCGTCGTACGGGTCCGGGGTGGCCGGGACCTGGAGTCGGTGCACCGACCCCGAGCCGAGCCGGGCGTAGCCCCGCCCGGAGGGCACGTCGTCGACGGGGGTGGTGTGCGGGGGCGCGCCGAGGACCGTCTCCAGCTGCTCCCTGGACGCGGGGCCGAGCACGACACGCGCGCGCGTGTGCTGCCGTACCGCTTCGCTCAGGGAGTCCAGTGCGTCGAACTGTTCGGCCACGACGACCGTGACGGCGGCCGCGCGACCGTGCCGGAGGGGAAGCTGCAACAGGGACTGCGGATCCCGTTGGCCCTCCGCCTCTGCCAGATGGGTGAAGACGGTGGGCCGGTCGAGGACGATCCACAGGGGGCGTCTGGTGTCCTCCGGCGCCGGTTCGCCGGCCTGCCGGGCGCTGTTGGCGGCGATGAGCCGGCGTTCCGTCTCGCCCGCCGCCCACTTCAGGCCGGCCAGCGCACCCGACAGCCCGACCTCGACGCCCAGGACGCCGTCCCGGCCGGCCAGACAGGCGTATTCACCGGTGCCGCCGCCCTCGACGACGAGCACGTCACCGTGCTGAAGGGCCTGCAGCGCGATGGAACGCAGCAGCGTCGACGTGCCGCTGCCGGGGCGGCCCACCGCCAGCAGGTGCGGCTCGGTCGAGCGGATGCCGGTGCGCCAGACCACCGGGGGGACGTCGCGGCGGTCCTCGCCGAAGGAGAGGGGCAGCGTGCGCTGGACCCCGGCGGGGTCGGTGAAGCCCAGGACCGTCTCACCTGGGGCGGTGACGAAGCGCTGGGCGGAGATGTCGGCGGGGAGGGGGGACAGCACGCTGAGGGTCAGTTCGTTGCCCTCCTCGTCCCAGACGAAGAGGTACTCCCGGCCGCGGCCGGACTTCGCGGCGAGCAGCTGCTCGATCCGGGCGCGCGGGCCGGGTTCGCCGTCCGGGAAGTACGCCGGGTAGCGGATCACGAGATGGGCCACGCGGCCCGAGTCGTCGAACTCCTGCGTGGGGAAGGCCTGCTCCCAGTCGCCGCCGTGGGCGTACAGGGGAGCGGGGTCGTCGGCCGTCGAGAAGTACGGGACCAGGGCCTCGTACAGCACTTGGAGCCGCTGGATCTGCGACTCGTCGGGGCCTTCGGGAGCTGTGGTGCGGTCCCTGCCCTGCCAGGCCGCCGCGGCCGCCAGGGTGATGACGGCGAGCAGCGGGCCGTACGGCACCAGTACGACGACCAGGATCACCGAGGCCGCCAGGAAGAGCAGCGGCCCGCGTTTGTCCTTGGGCGTCTCGGCCCACCTGCGCCGTCCGGCCGAGGCCAGCCGGCGCAGTCCGCGCGTGATCGTGATCAGCGGATGGAGGACGTCGGTGGCGCTGTCGGCTGCCGTCCTGGCCAGCTCCCTGCTCCGGGCGATCTGTGCGCTGCCTGTGCTCAGGATGCGGGGGAGGGGTCGCCGGGCCACTTCTGTCTCCTGGTGGTGCGTACGGACGGGACGTGCGGCGTCAGAACTTGATGCCGCCGAGGAGGCTGGCCAGACTCTCGCCGCCGGCCATGATGCTCGGGGCGATGGCCGTGCTGGCCATGTAGAAGCCGAAGAGGGCCGAGACCACGGCGTGCGACGCCTTGAGTCCGTCCTTTCGGAAGAAGAGGAAGACGATGATGCCGAGCAGGACCACGCCTGACATGGACAGGATCATTTTGGGTTCTCCTGGTTCGCGGGGGACAGTCACCGTGAGTACTTCCAGGCTCACAGGATGTATCCATACGACAAAAGGTGCAACTGAGTGAAAAGCGGGCCTTTTCCCTCGGCTGGCGGAAGGTGCGCAGGACTGCCTGAGCAGGAGAATCGCGTCGAACGGGGCTGTTCGTGAGCTTCGCAGCCGATGCGTCCGGCCGTGTCTGCGACGAGCCAGTACGCTGACGATTCACCTGAACGGTTGTAGCGAGAGGCGGACCGGCCGATGACTGAAGCCCCCGACCCCGAGGTCGTGGAGCTGGCGACCAAGATCTTCGATCTGGCCCGCCAGGGTCAGACCGAGGAACTCGTGGCGTACGTCGACGCGGGCGTTCCGGCCAACCTCACCAACGACCGGGGCGACTCCCTCGTGATGCTCGCCGCGTACCACGGGCACGCCGACGCGGTCCGGGCCCTGCTGGCCCGCGGCGCCGAGGCCGACCGGATCAACGACCGAGGCCAGACCCCGCTCGCGGGGGCAGCCTTCAAGGGGGAGACGGATGTGATCAAGGCACTGCTGGAGGCCGGCGCGGACCCTTCCCAGGGCACGCCGTCGGCCGTCGACACGGCCCGCATGTTCGCCAGGACGGAACTGCTGGACCTGTTCGGCGCGCAGTGAGCCGACGGTCCCGGGCAGGTCAAGGGAATTTCCCGACCAGGTAAATCGACGACCACGGGGGAGGCGGTACAAGGCCGCCGGAAATTTCGGTCGCGGCAGGTAGAAGAGCCGGGTCATCATGACGTCGTGATTCACGGACGCGATGGCTGGGCAGGTGTTGCCGCACCGCGCGGGCCGTGACGCGGTCCGCATGGGCCACCGACGAGAGGCAGAGGAAAATGGTCTACAGCAAGCAGGAAACGGCGGGCGCACCGACGTGTTGTCACGCGGCCAGGTAATGCACGTCCCCGGTTGCGTCGACGCTTGATGTGAGGCTGTTTCCCATGTTCGATCCGGTCATAGCGCCCAGCGGTACGCTGCTCGGCCTGCTCCAGAGAGGCCGCGGCGACGGCACGCTGCACGCGCTCACCGCCCCGCGAGCCGAGGCGCTCGCGGCGCTGAACCACTGTGTCCTGCGGGATCCCCGCCACGACTGGCAGGTGGAGAACCGCTCCCTCTACTACGCCCGTCTCTACCTCGACCTGCACGGCGAGCTGGACGAGCTCGAGGCCCACCTCTTCGACGTCGAGGACGTCTTCGACGGCGAGGAGTCACGCACGGGCCTGGCGCTGGCCGTCCTCGGCCACCTCGCCTCCTATGGCCGGCGGGACGCCCTCGACCTGCTGCGCAGGTACGCCGCCTCGGGCGCCAACTGGGCCTGGGCCCTGGACGAACTCGCCCTGCGGGACGACGACGCCGGCCTGCGCGCCCTGGCCGTGCCCGTGCTGGCACGGTTCGCCACCGACGCCGAGGGCGAGGCCGAACTCGCCGCGGTCGTGCGGGACGCCTTCGAGCCACGACCCTGGCGGTTGTGGGCCGAGGACCCCCGGGAGTACGTCTCCAGGCGGGTGCGTGCCGCCCACGAGTCCGGCTGCTTCGACCGCTGGCAACGACAGATGAGCCCCAGCGGGCCCCGCCCGGGCTGGAGTGTCCAGGCCGTGTTCGAGTGGGCCCAGCAGGGCGTCGAACGCGGGGCCGCACTCCATGTCCCCGCCGCCCGCTGTCTGTCCGCCGTGGCCGGTCCCGAGGACCGACCGGAGATCGTCCAGGCGGCCAAGGACGGCGACGAGGGGGCGCGCTGTACGGCTCTGCGCTACCTCGCCGACTGCAATGATCCCGACGCCCTGGTCCTCGTCGAACAGGCCGTCGCCACCGGCACCGTCGCCGTGGTGGAGGCCGCCGTCGACGCCTTCGAACGGATGCGCAGCGTCGCCGCCGTCGACCGGGCCCGCGGCTGGGTCCACCGACCGGACGCCCTCGGCGCCGCCGCCGGCCGCATGCTGGCCTGCCGGGGCGGCGTCCAGGACCGCGAACTGGTCCTCGGCGCCCTGCGCGAGGCCGTGCGCGGCGAGGGCTGCGACGCCCCGAGTCTGTGGACTCTCGTCGACGGCGCAGGGCGGCTCGGCATCGCCTGCGCGGCCCCGGTGCTGCGCCACATCTACCGCGAGACGGCCTCGTCCCATCTGCGCGGACGCTGCGCCCGGGCACTCGCCGCCACCGACCCCTCCTACGCCACCGGCTTCGCCGTCGAATGCCTGTGGGACTGCGAGGAGGGCACCCGCGAGATCGCCGCCCGGCACGCCGAGACCGGTGACACCCGGGTCGTGGAGCGCCTGCGCCGGCTCGCCGCCGACCCGGCCGAGGAGGCCGAGGTCCAGACGGCCGTCCGCAGCCGGATCGGCCCGGACGCGACGTCCGCCATGTGAACGCCGGACAGGCCGCCGCCCGGTGCGCGTCCGGCGGCGGCCGCCGGGGAAGGGACGCGATCGGGGCCGCCGGGCCGGGGCGACGAGCCGCCGGCCCGCCTGCCTGCCGGTCTTCTCAGGCCGACCCGCAAGGGACACACCCAGGCACACACCCTGCCCGCAGGCACACTGGCGGGCCTGCGCGTCCACGTCCGCGGGGCGTGAGCGGCTGAGCGGAAGGGGCGGTCGGCGACGCCGTCGCCCTGAGCCGTCGCCCAGGCGCCGAGCCCGGCCCCGCCAAGGCGGTCGCCCCGGCGTCGCAGGGCCGTCCGTTCAGGAGGACCGCCCCGAACGGATCGTCGCCGCCTCACCGCCGTCCCGTCGGCTTCCCGGCGCTCCGCCGCGTCACCTCCGCCGTACGGCCACGAAGCGGACGGGGGTTCCCGGTGCGGCCTGGGCGGCCGCCGGCAGGTCGGCCGCGCGGACGACCCCGATCACCGGGTAGCCGCCGGTCGTCGGATGGTCGGCCAGGAAGACCACCGGCCGGCCCGCGGGCGGGACCTGTACGGCGCCGAGGACCATGCCCTCGCTGGCCAGCTCCCCGTCCAGGGCCCGCTCCAGTACGGGCCCCTCCGTGCGCAGACCGATGCGGTTGCTCGCCGAGGACACCTGGAAGGTGCGGGCGGTGAAGTCCCGCAGCGCGTCGGGGGTGAACCAGTCGTCGCGGGGGCCGAGCGTCACCCGCAGGACCAGTTCGGCCGGGGGCGCCGGCTGCGGGGCGACGTCCACGCGCGCGTGCGGTGCGCCCTCGCGCCCCAGGGGCAGCACCGTGCCGTCCCGGAGCGGCGCGGGGCCGAGGCCGGAGAGCAGGTCCGTCGACCGGCTGCCGAGGACCTCCTCGACGGTGATGCCGCCGGCCACCGCCACATAACCGCGCACTCCGCGGATCGCCGGCCCGACGTCCAGCACCGCACCGGCGGGCACCCGCACGGGCGCGCCCCAGGAGGCCGGCCGGCCCCCCACGGTGACCCGGCAAGGGGCCCCGCCGACCGCCACCGTCACGTCGGAACGCGGTGCGAGGGCGCAGCCGGTCAGCGTGGTCTCCAGGACGGCCGCGTCGGGCGGATTGCCCACCAGGCGGTTGACCAGGGCCGCCGCGGGCGCGTCGAGCGCTCCGGAACGCGGCACGCCCAGATGCGCGTGCCCGGGCCTGCCCCGGTCCTGAACGGTGGTCAGCGCCCCGGCGCGGACGACGGACATCGCTCGGTCGCTCATGCCTCGTCCTCCGGTACGAAACGCACCCGTGTGCCCGGCGACAGCAGCGCGGCCGGCTCGCGCGCGTGGTCCCACAGCACCGCGTCCGTGGTGCCGATGAGCTGCCAGCCGCCCGGTGACGCCCGGGGGTACACACCCGTGTAGGGCCCCGCCAGCCCCACCGAACCGGCCGGCACGGCGGTCCGCGGGGTCGACCTACGGGGGACGTCGTAGCGCGCGGGCAGGCCCGTCAGATACCCGAAGCCGGGCGCGAAGCCGCAGAACGCCACCCGGAACTCCACGGCCGCGTGGATACGGGCGACCTCCCGCTCCGGGACGCCCCACCGGGCGGCGACCTCGGCCAGGTCCGGGCCGTCGTAGCGGGTCGGGATCTCCACGACGTCCTGCTCGCGCGGGGGAGCCGGCGGGACGTCCGCGGCGGCGAGCTCGGACGCCACCCGGTCCGGGTCGGACAGGCCGTCCAGGAGGACCGTGCGGGCCGCCGGGACGATCTCGCGGGCGCCGAGCAGGCCCGCCGCGCGCCGACGCACCAGCTCGGCGTGCAGCGCCTCGGCCTCCGCCCCCGACGCCACCTCGACCAGCAGGGCGTCGTCGCCGACGGGCAGGATGCGCATGCTCATGCGAAGGCCTCCACCCGCACGCCCGACTCCTCGAGCCCGTGCCGCACCCGCCGGGCCAGGTCCACCGCACCGGGCGTGTCCCCGTGCAGGCACAGGGAACGCGCGCGGACGTCGATACCGGTCCCCGTCTCGGAGACGACCCGGCCGGTGCGGGCCAGGCTCACCGACCGCGCGACGACGTCGTCCGGGTCGGTGACCACGGCGCCGCTTCGCCCGCGCGGCACGAGCGTGCCCCGCTCGGTGTACGCGCGGTCGGCGAAGGCCTCCGGGACGGCCGGCAGCCCCGCCGCGCCGGCCAGCTCCAGCAGCCGGGAGCCGGGCAGTCCGAGGACGGGCAGCGCGGCGTCGGCGAGAAGCACTCCCTCGACCACCGCGCCGGCCTGTTTCTCGTCGTGCACGACCCGGTTGTAGAGCGCGCCGTGCGGCTTCACGTACGCCACGCGCGCGCCCGCCGCCCGGGCGAACACCTCGAGGGCGCCGATCTGGTACGCCACCTCGGCGGCCAGTTCGGCGGACGGCACGTCCATCGCGCGCCGCCCGAAACCCGCCAGGTCCCGGTAGGAGACCTGGGCGCCGATCGTGACTCCCCGCTCGACGGCCAGCGCGCACACCCGCCGCATGGTGACCGCGTCCCCGGCGTGGAAGCCGCAGGCCACGTTGGCGCTGGTGACGACCGACAGGAGCCGCTCGTCGTCGGTCAGCTGCCAGCGGCCGAAGCCCTCGCCGAGATCGGCGTTCAGATCGATCGCGGTCATCGCGGTCATGATTCCTTCGTACCTCTTTCTCAGGCCACGCGGTACTGCTCGTCGCGGGCGTCGGTGAGGAACATCTGTCCCGGGGCGTGGGTGAGGGCGAAGGGCGGGCGCGACGCCGTCACCACGGCCTGCGGAGTGACGCCGCAGGCCCAGAACACGGGGATGTCGTCGGGCTCGGCGTCCACCGGATCGCCGAAGTCGGGGCGGCCGAGGTCGACGACGCCCAGAACCGAAGGGTCGCCGCAGTGCACGGGACCGCCGTGCACCGCCGGGAGCAGACTGCTCTCCCGGATCGCCGTCGCCAGGTGCCGCGGAGGCACCGGCCGCATGGACACCACCAGGGGCCCGTGCAGCCGGCCCGCCGGGCGGCACTCACGACTCGTCACGTACATCGGAACGTTCCGGCCCTGCTCGACGTGCCGGATCGGGACGCCCGCCCCGGACAGGGCCCACTCGAAGGTGAAGCTGCAGCCGATCAGGAACGACACCAGGTCGTCGCGCCAGTACGCGCGCACGTCCGTCGGCTCGTCGACGAGCTCCCCGTCCTCCCAGACCCGGTAGCGCGGCAAGTCGCTGCGCAGGTCCGCGTCCTCCGCGAGGACGGTCGTCCAGGAGCCGGCGTCCGTGACGTCGAGGACGGGACAGGGCTTCGGGTTGCGCTGGCAGAAGAGCAGCATGTCGTACGCCCAGTCCGCCGGCACCGAGATCAGGTTGGCCTGGGTGTGCCCGGCCGCCACCCCGGCCGTGGGTCCCGCCAGGCCCGTCCGGAAGCGGGCCCGGGCCGCGGCGGGGCTCCACGCGTGCGCGTGCTCCTCGACGAGGGTGACGGGACGGTCCGCGGCGCTCGGCGGACACTGCTCCCGCGTGAGGGTAGGTCGGTTCACTCCAGTTCCTTTCCACGCGTCTCCGGAAGCCCCAGCAGTGCCAGGGCGGCGATGGCGTACCCGATCGCGCCGAAGACCAGCGCGCCGCCCACGCCCCAGCTGTCGGCCAGGAACCCGACCGTCGTGGGGAAGACGGCGCCCACGGCGCGGCCGGTGTTGTAGGTGAAGCCCTGACCCGTGCCGCGCAGGGCGGTCGGATACAGCTCGCTCAGATACGACCCGAAGCCGCTGAAGATCGCCGACATGCAGAACCCGAGCGGGAAGCCGAGCACGAGCAACAGGGTGTCCGCGCCGCTCGGGATGTTCGCGTACGCCAGGATGCACACCGCCGACAGCAGGGCGAACAGCCAGATGTTGCGGCGCCGGCCCAGGCGGTCGGTGAGGTATCCGCCGGTCAGGTAGCCGAGGAAGGCTCCGGAGATCAGGAACGTCAGATAGCCGCCTGTGCCGACCACCGACAGCCCGCGCTCCGACTTGAGGTAGGTCGGCACCCAGGTCGCCAGCGTGTAGTAGCCGCCCTGTACGCCGGTCGAGAGCAGTCCCGCGAACAGCGTGGTCCGCAACAGCGGCCCCCGGAAGATCGCTGGGAACGAGCCCCTGTCGGCGTTCCGCGCGCGTGCGGCCTCGGCCCGGGGCGCGTCCTTCACCCGGCGCCGCATCCACACCACGAGCAGGGCGGGCAGCGCGCCCGTCCAGAACATGACGCGCCATGCCATGTCGTCGCCGAAGAACGAGAAGACGAGTGTGTACGCCAGCGCCGCGAGGCCCCAGCCCACGGCCCAGGAGCTCTGGATCGCGCCGAGGGTGCGGCCCCGGTGCTTCGCGCTCGCGTACTCGGCGACCAGGATCGCGCCGACCGCCCACTCGCCGCCGAAGCCCAGCCCCTGCAGGGAGCGGAAGACCAGGAGCGTCTCGTAGGTGGGCGCGAAACCGCAGGCGACCGTGAAGACGGCGTACGTGATCACCGTGATCATCAGGGCTCTGACCCGGCCGATCCGGTCGGCCAGGACGCCGGCGACGGCGCCGCCGACGGCGGAGGCGACCAGCGTGACGGTGGTGAACAGGCCCGTCTGGGCGCTGTCCAGACCGAAGTACGCCGCCAGCGCCACCATGCTCAGCGGCAGCGTGAAGTAGTCGTAGGAGTCGAGGGCGTAGCCGCCGAACGCGCCGGCGAAGGCGCGCCGGCCGCGCGGTCCGAGCGCCCGCAACCAGCCGAGAGCCCCGTCGCCAGGGGTGTGTTCGGCGGTGGTGCGGGGGGTGTCGGCGGTCGGGACCGGCCGGGGAGGAGTCGTGCTCATGGGCACCTCGCTGAGGGATGACGGAGGGTGCTGAGGGTGAGCCGTGCCGTGCGGGAGGCGGGTCGCCGCGGTGGGGACGGGCGGCGCCATGAGACGAAGGTAGAGGATCGTTGAACGATCCTTCAATACCCCTGTTGTCTCGTTCTTCTGTCTGCGATTGAATTCCGGGCATGGCAGAGCAGCTGGCCGGACTGGCCGACGACCGCGCCCTCCTGGGCCGTACGAGCACGGCGGAGCGGGTGTCGGACATCCTCAGGAGCCGCATCGCCGAGGGGTACTTCCCGCCGGGGACACGGCTTTCGGAGGACAGCATCGGCGGGGCGCTGGGCGTCTCCCGCAACACGCTGCGCGAGGCGTTCCGGCTGCTCACGCATGAGCGCCTGCTCGTCCACGAGCTGAACCGGGGGGTGTTCGTCCGGGTCCTGACCGTGCAGGACGTCGAGGACATCTACCGCACCCGCGCCCTGGTCGAGTGCGCCGTCGTCCGGGGGCTGGGCGAGCCCCCGTACACGCTGGACGCCCTGCGGGCGGCGGTCACCGAAGGACAGGTGGCGACCCTCGAGAACGACTGGAAGGCACTGGGCACCGCCAACTTTCACTTTCACCGGGAGCTGGTCGCCCTGGCCCAGAGCGCGCGCACCGACGAACTGATGCGCAGCGTCTTCGCCGAGCTGCGCCTCGCCTTCCACCTCGTCGAGGACCCGCGCCGGCTGCACGAGCCCTACCTGCAGCGCAACCGCCAGATCCTGCAGGCCCTCGAGGCCGGCGACAGGGCCGAGGCGGAGAGGCTCCTCGAGGTGTACCTCGCCGACTCGCTCGAACGGGTGGTGGAGGTCTACCGGCGGCGGGTGAGCGAGGAGGCCCCGCGCGACGACCGAGGTCCCGCCGCGGCGCCGTGACGCCCGTCGCTCTGCGTCGTTTGGGTCGATGTCAGACCGAGGACCTAGTCTGTGCAGCGTGACTTCGCCTGCTCCGACGGACCGTGTTCCGCCCCAGCTCAGCGCGGCGCCGCGCCCCGCACCGGGCCCGGCCGCCGACGAGGGGCTGGCGCGGCGGCTGCGTGCGCTCGCCTGCACCGCGCCGATCCACGACCTCGACGCGCGCAAGGCCAACCTCGCGGGTGAGTACTCGGTCTACGGCATGGCGGAGATCGCCCTCGCCGCCATCGACCTCGTCACGCTGAACATGGACTTCGACACCGGCGCCGACCACGACCAGATAGTGGCCCGACTGCTGCCGCGCATCGCCGCCCAGGCCCCCCGGCGGCCCGTCGCCGAGCACGAGCGGGTGGCCCGCTGGGTCCTGGAGAACCTGATCAACGTGGGCAGCGTCGACCGCGGCTTCCGCGCCGCCTACGGCACGTTCGCGCCCGACGGCACCTATGTGCGCCGCGACTACGACTTCAAGCTGATCGAAGAGGTCCCCGGCTACGGCGGCGCGGTCTACCTCCGGACGACCGACGAGGCCGTCAACGTCCTCGTCGGGGCCCTCGACACCGATGTCACCAGCGCGCAGATCGCCGCCGAGGTCAAGCTCGAGGTGCTCATCCGCCGCGGCCGTCTCGCCGACGCGCAGCTCGCCGCCGAGCAGGCCCGCTACCGCACCGTGCAGTACTCGGAGACGCTGCGCCGCGCCCTCGAGGCCACCCGGCGCAACGTGCGCGCGGTGGACTGGCTCAACGCCGTGCCCGACATGATCGCCGAAGCCCTCGACCACGTGGCGGACCGCTACCGCCACGAGAACGCGATCCTCACCAACATCCGCAAGGCCCGCGACGAGATCGAGGACGCCGAGAACAAGCGGCGGGCCGCCGAGCTCGTCGACATCGTCAAGGACTGCATCCGCCGCCACACCCAGTTGCAGTCCCGGCTGCTGGAGGCCGGACCGCTGTTCCGCGCCGAGCAGGACCGGCAGGCCTTCGCCACCCCGATGACCTCGTCGGGCATAGACCTCTACGGGCACCTCGTCACCCCCGTGCTGCCGTTGCCGCTGGAGCAGGCCGTCCGTGTCACCGACGCGTTCTTCGCCCGGGGGACCGGTCTGCGCACACCGGGAGCCGTGCGGATGGGCGACCTCGTCGACCTGCTGCTGACGCCGCCGGTGGAGCGCGAGCACCTCGGAGCGGAGATGCCGGAACCGGATCTCATCGCCACCCCGGACGACAGCAGGTTCAGCGAGGAGCAGCTGGCCGCCGCCAAGCTGCTGCTCGACCTGCCCGCGGACGCCCCGCGCCGACTGTCCGGGCTGCTGGCCGAAGCACGACGATCCGACCCCGAACTGCCCTATCTGGTGGCCCTGCTGGCGGTGCACGCGGCCAGCCCCGCGGTCGGCACCGCCTATCGGCAGGGCGAGGAGAGACTGCTCTTCGCCGTCGACGACGGCACCGAGCTGGACGACCCGGAATTCGGCGGGGCCGACCTGATCGTCGGCACGGCACTGCTCGACGCCGCCGGGATGGCGGCGGACCGCACGGAGGCGGCATGAGCAGGACCTGCCACCGCCTGTACGAACCCACCCCCGCGCCCACGTACGGGCACACGCACACGCATACGCACACCGAGGAGCCGAAGCCGTGACCGAGCACGTCGAGTGGAGCGACGCGGAGGCACCCGCTCCGGCGGCGCACACCGCCGTCACCCCCGCCGACGCCGCCGACGCGGCGCGGCTCGTCGCCTTCGGGTTGCAGCCCAGACTGCAGCCCGCGCGCGACCAGGAGTACGCCGAGCTGCTGCGGCGTCACCGGGAGGACCCGGCCTTCGCGCGGCTCGCCGACGCCGTCGCCGCAGGACTCGGGTTGATCGTGCTGGAGGTGTCCCCGCGCGCGGGGATGGCCGTCACCGCCGCCGAGGACTCCGTCTTCGCCGTCCGCATGGGCGACTACGCGCGTCGTACGTCCGCCGACGGCGGCGACCGCTTCCTGCACGGCCTCGCGCACCTCGCCGTCGCCGCGATGGCCTATCCCCGGCCCGAGGACCTGGCCGACGACGGCTACATCGGACGGGTCAGCGTCAACGGCGTCGACGCCTTCGTCCGTCAGGCCTGCCGCAGGCTGGAGGAGCGGGCGGAGCAGCAGGGAGAGAACACCGACCCCGCGAGCGACGCACCCGGTCTGGAGGCCGCCTGGCGGATCTGGGCCAGACGCAGCGCCACCGGCGCCACCAAGGACGCGCGCAGACTGGCCGGTTCCACCACCGGCATCGTCGGCAAGGCCGTCGCCTTCCTCACCGACTCCGGCTTCCTCCAGCGGACCGGCGACGACAACGGCGGCACCTATCGGACCACCGCCCGCTACCAGCTCCAGGTCCGCGACATGGCGGGCGCCGCCGCCATGGCCGAACTGCTGGAGCTTGGCGTCGTCCCGGTCACCGACGGCGTCCCGACGCTGCTGCCCGCCGAGGAGAGCGACGACCTGGAGCTGGTGGCCGACGCCGGACTGCCGTTCCACTCCTGAGGCTCCGTCCTCCTGCGAGGGCCCGGCCCTCGATCCCCCCGTTCTGCCGAAGACTTACGAGAGTCCGCCATGTACGAGCTGTCCCGGGTCCGCCTCTACTCGATCGGTCCCGCCGGTGCGCGCTACGCCGACACCGTGCTTGACCTGCGGGGCGTCGGCGACGTGGTGCCCGACCCCGCCCCCACCCAGGCGGAGTTCTTCGAGGAGGAGCCGGTCGGCCCGCCGCGCCGGCCCGCCCCCGCGGGCGTCCTCTTCCTGGAGAACGGCGGCGGCAAGTCCGTGCTGCTCAAGCTGATCTTCTCCGTGATGCTGCCGGGCCACCGCAACACCCTCGGCGGCGCCAGCTCCGGAGTGCTGCGCAAGTTCCTGCTCGCCGACGACTGCGGACATGTGGCGCTCGAGTGGCAGCACGTGCTCACCGGCGAGTGCGTGGTCGTCGGCAAGGCGAGCGAGTGGCGCGGGCGGCAGGTGTCCAACGACCCGCGCAAGTTCGCCGAGGCCTGGTACTCGTTCCGGCCCGGGCCCGGGCTGAGCCTGGACAACCTGCCCGTCGCCGAGGCCACCGCGGTCCGCCCGCCCGTCGAGGGGGCGTCCGGGGCGCAGGGCCGCCGGCGCACCATGAAGGGCTTCCGGGACGCGATCACCGAGGCCGGGAAGGCCTATCCGCACCTGGAGGTGCACTGGGAGGAGATCCACGACCGCTGGATCGAGCACCTCGGCGAACTGGGCCTGGACCCGGAGCTCTTCCGCTACCAGCGGGAGATGAACGCCGACGAGGGCGAGGCCGCCGGTCTCTTCGCGGTCAAGAAGGACTCCGACTTCACCGACCTGCTGCTGCGCGCGGTCACCGACACACGTGACACCGACGGGCTCGCCGACCTGGTCAGCGGCTTCGGCAACAAGCTCGGCCGACGCGCGGAGCTGATCGCCGAACGGGACTTCACCGCAGGGTCGGCCGACCTGCTCGGGCGGATCGTCGAGGCTGCCGGCGCGCGCTCACGCGCGCGCGAGGTCCACACCGCGGCCGAGCGCCGCACCCGCGCGCTCGCCCGCCGGCTGTCCGCACGGGGAGTGCGGGAGAAGACACGCGCCGGCGACCTCGCCCAGCGGGTCACGGCCGCCGCGTACGCCGTCACGCACTCCGAGGGCGCACGCGAGCGCAGCGCCCTGATCGCCGCCGAACTCGCCTTCCGGCACGCCTCGCTGGCGCTCGCCGCCGCCGAGAAGTCCGCGGCCGCGCAGAAGCGCGAACTCGCCGACGGCCGCACCCTGCACGCCGCCTGGCAGGCCGCCGAGGCCGTACTGCGCCACCGGGCCGCCGCCGACCGCGTCGCACGCGTGTCCGCCGCGATCCAGGAAGCCGAACGCGACGCCGCCCCCGCCCTCGCCGCCCGCGCCCGGGCCGCCGTCGACCTCGTCCGCGCCCTGCACGCCGCCGCCGACGGCGCCGAGACCCTCGCCAACGAGGAGGAGGAGCGCTCGGCCGCGCTCCAGGAGGTCGGCGAGTCCGCCCACCGCGACGCCACATCCGCCGCGACCGACGCCCAGCGCGCCCGCAGCGAGGTGGGACACCTGCGCCAGCGGCTCTCCGAGGTCGAACAGGAGACCGCCGAAGCCGTACGCGCGGGCTGGCTCGACGACAGCGCCCCCGACGCCGACCCGGCCCGCGCGGCCCTCGCCGCCAGCGACGCCGAGAAGACGGCCGTCGCCGCCTGGGACACCGCGCGCGAGACCTCGGCCCGCGCCGCCGAACACGCACGTGAGGCCGCCTCCGCCGAGTCCCGCGCCGAGCTCACCGCCGCCCGCGCCGCCGACGCGGCCACCAGTGCGGGTCGCTCCTACGAGGCCGAGCGGCGGCTCGCCGCATCCCTGGCCGGCGAGGAACGCCTCGCGGAACTGCTCGGGCTGACCGGTCGCGGAACACGCCCCCGGATTCCCCAGCCCCGCCAGGACGGCGAGCCGGACGACGGCTCCGCACTGACCCCCGAGGACCTTGACCGCTGCGCCGACGAACTGCGCGACCTCCTCGACGACGCCGTCTCCTCCGCGGAACGGCAGCTCTTCGAACTGCGGACCGCCGCCGCCGACGACTCCCGCATCCTCGGCGCGCTGGGCGACGGCGGACTGCTGCCGCCCGGCCCGGACGTCCTGGCCACGGTCGAGTTCCTCGGCGAGCACGGAATCCCCGCCCTGCCCGGCTGGCGCTACCTCGCCCAGGCCGTCGACCCCGCCGACCACGCCCGTGTGCTCGCCGCCCGGCCCGAACTGGTCGACGGCGTGATCATCACCGACCCCGGCTCCCACGCACGCGCGCGTGAGGCGCTCGGCGACGCCGCACTGCTGCCCCGTTCCGCCGTGGCCGTCGGCACCGCCGCCGCCCTGCTCGCCCCGACCCCGCCCGCCGACTCCGACGGCGGTCTCCGGAGCGAGGTCTTCCTCGTCCCGCCGAACCCGGCCATGCACGACGAGCACGCCGCCGACGAGGAGCGTCAGGCGCTGCGCGCCCGGGCCACCGAGCGCGACGAGGACATCCGCCGTCTCGCGGGACGTCTCGCCAAGGACCGGGAGCTGTCCGCGCGCCTCGCGTCCTGGCGGGCCGGCTGTCCGGCGGGGCGCCTCGCCGAACTGGCCCGGGCCGCCACGGAGGCGGGCGCCTTCGCCGAGGAGTCCGAGGCCGAACTGGCCGAGGCGCGCAGCGTGCGCGCGGAGGCCGAGGAGAGCGCCGCCGAGGCCGCCCAGGCCCGCGACGAACACCAGGACGCCGCGCAGCGCGCCAGGCGGGCCGCCGACGCCCTCGCCGGGCTCGCCTTCCGGCTGCGTGAACGCGCCGGCTGGCAGGTCAAGGTACGCGAACTCGCCGACGAGGCGGCCGAGTCGGAGGCCCGCGCCCAGTCCTGCCTGGAGCGTGCCCGGGCCGCCGACGAGGACCGGCGCGGTGCCCAGCGGGCCGCGGACGACGCCCGCCGCACCGCGCGTGCGCTGCGCGCCGAGCGCGCCGAGATCGCCGGCGCCCCCGACGACGTCCCGCAGGACGGGGCGGCCGCGCCCACGGCCTCCTTGCCCGCGCTGCGCGAGGCCTACCGGGCCGCGTCCCTGCTGTACGAGAAGGTCGGCGTCGGAGCCGACCTGCGAGCCGAACAGGCCCGGGCGGAGAGCGACGAGAGCGCCGCTCGCACCGAACTGGACCGGCTCAGCAACAAGGTCCGCACCCGCGCCGAACAGCTGCTCCAGTCGCCCGACGGCTCCGACGGGCCCTCCCGGCAGGCCGCTGCCGCACGCGCGGAGGAGCTGGTGCAGCTTCTGGAGACCCGTATGTCCACCGCCAGCGAGCAACTCGGCCGGCTGCGCGGCGAACACGAACGGCTCGCACCCGATGACGGCGAGGCGCACACCGAGCTGGCCGAGGAACTCCAGCCCCGCGACGCCGAGCACGCCCAAGCGCTGCTGCGCACCGCGACCGCCGAACTCGCCGCCCGCGCCGAGGCCTTGGACCAGTCACGCGAGGCGCACGCCGAACTCCTGGCCGCCCATCGCGCAGCCGAGGACGCGGCCGGCGGCTTCGACGAGATCGCCGCGATGCTCCGCGACCTGCTGCGCGAACACACCCCGGAGGAGGAGCAGGAGGAGACGGAGCCCTACCCCGGCGTCCTGGAGGAGGCGCGCAGGTCGGCCGCCGAGGCCCGCCGCTCGCTGCGCGGCTGCGCCGCCGACCTCTCCGCCGCGGAGTCGTCCGTGCGCGAGGCGAGCGACGTTCTCGTCCGGCACGCCAACTCCACACGCTACGAGCAGGTGCGCACCCCCGCGCGCCAGCAGATCCGCGAACTCCCCGCCTCCGCGCTGCCGGAGCACGCGCAGAAGTGGGCGGACGCCTTCGCTCCCCGGCTGCGCGTCCTGACGGACGAACTGGCGCAGCTGGAGCGCAACCGGGACTCGATCGTGGACCGGCTGCGGGGGCTCGTCGAGTCCGCGCTCGCCACTCTGCGCTCGGCCCAGCGGCTGTCCCGGCTGCCCGAGGGGCTCGGCGAGTGGTCCGGACAGGAGTTCCTGCGCATCCGCTTCGAGGAGCCCGACCAGGCGACCCTGGTCGAACGGCTCGGCGAGGTCATCGACGAGGCGACCCGCGCGGCGGTGAAGAAGAACTCCGACCTGCGGCGCGACGGCATGTCGTTGCTGCTGCGCGGGGTGGGCGCGGCCCTGCAGCCCAGGGGCGTCGCCGTCGAGATCCTCAAGCCGGACGCGGTCCTTCGGGCGGAGCGCGTCCCCGTCGGACAGATGGGCGACGTGTTCTCCGGCGGTCAGCTGCTCACCGCCGCCATCGCCCTGTACTGCACGATGGCGGCCCTGAGGAGCAACGACCGGGGCAGGGACAAGCACCGGCACGCCGGCACGCTGTTCCTCGACAACCCCATCGGGCGGGCCAACGCGACCTATCTGCTGGAACTGCAGAGGGCGGTCTCCGACGCGCTCGGCGTGCAGCTCCTCTACACCACCGGCCTGTTCGACACCACGGCCCTCGCGGAGTTCCCGCTGGTGATCCGTCTGCGCAATGACGCCGACCTGCGGGCGGGCCTGAAGTACATCAGTGTCGAGGAGCATCTGCGGCCCGGTCTGCCGCAGCAGACCCCGGCGGCGGACGGCGACGGGGTCCAGGCGCACAGCGAGATCACGGCGACACGGATGTACAGAAGGCCCGCACCGAACGCCGGTTGACCGACCCGTACGGTTGACGGAACTCCGTGGGCAGGCGGCGTTCCCCGGGGACCGGCCTGAGGCTGCCTCAGGCCGGTCTGAGGCAGCCTCAGGGATGGGACAGCTGGCCGGTGCCGCCCTGCCTGCGTATCCGCTCCTGTGCCCGCTCGGCGCTCCGTTCCTGCCGTCGTGCCCTGCGCTGCTCGCGTCGCAGGGCACGCGCGGTGCTGCTCGGCGTCGACACCACACCGTTGCGCTGGTTCCACACCTGGCGGGTCACCCAGACGTCGAGCGCGCCCCAGGTGGCCAGCACGGTGCTGACCACGCTGCTGATCACCATGGGGAAGGCCAGCCAGGACCCGGCCAGCGTGCACAGGAAGGCGACCATCGCCTGAATCAGCGTCACGGCGATGACGAGCACCGCGCGCACGGCCGCCGTACGCACCGGGTCGGGCATGCGCCGCCGCTTCGCGGGCTCCTCCACCCACAACGGCCGGTAGGCGACCCGCCCTTGTCGCGCGGAGGAGCCGCCGTCGGCAGCGGCTCCGGCGCCGGTGGACGCCGGGAGGCCCCGGTCCGCCGACCCGCCCGCGCCCGGCGTGTGAGCTCTCCGCTCCGTACGCACCGGCCCGTCCGTGCCGCCGTCGTCCGGTGCCATCGGGTCCCACAGCGCCGTACCGCCCGCCGCCGCACCGTCCTCGGACGCCTTGCGCCGCTCCGCCGTGCCCATCACCGTGTCACTCCCCACCGCCAGCAGACCGCTCGCCTCCGAGTCGAAGACCCGGCTCCCCAGTGGCTGCCCGGCTTGCGCTGAATTACGCCGCCCAGGTGCGGCCTACGGCTCGTGTGGCCGATTCCGCCCCCAGCTCCCATGGAGAAGGACGATCGACGTGCCCTGATTGTTCCCTCGTTGCGAAAAATTCTGGCCAACTCGTGCGTGGAGTCGACCGGATCCGCCCGGGCCCGGCGCGCGGGATTCCGGGCTGCCATCTCCCGTAATGTTCGGACAACACGCCATGTCTCGCCCTCGGTACGGAAGTTCAGGTTCCGGACGGCTCTTCGAGTTAACTGTGTGTCGGTAGTAGGCTCTCGCCGTTTGTTGACGCACATGCGTACCCCCGACCGGTGGGGGTTCGAGCTGGGGGAGGCCATGCGCTTTCGCGGGAAGTCGATCCGCCGGAAGATCGTGGCGCTGCTTCTCGTGCCGCTGGTGTCCCTGACCGCCGTCTGGGGCTTCGCCACGGTACTCACGGGCCGCGAGGCGAGTCGCCTGTTCACCGTGTCGGCCGTCGTCGAGAAGGTCGGCTACCCCCTCGAGGACACCGTCCGCGTCGTCCAGCAGGAACGCCGCCAGACCCTCGTCTACCTCGCCGACCCCCGGGCCTCCAACGCCCTGACCGCGCTGCGGCGCACCAGGACCTCCACCGACGAGGCGCTCGCCGAGATCCGCGGGAACGCGCAGGACCCCGACGTACGCGATGTCCTGGACCAGGACGACGGCCAGGGCCTCACCGTGGTGCTGGACGGGTTCGACGGCATCGACTCGCTGCGCCGGAGCGTCGAGGAACGCACCGTCACACGGACCCAGGCGCTGAACCTCTACACCCAGCTGATCGACCCCTGTTACACCCTGCTGTCCAAGCTGGACGTGGTCGACAGCGTGGAGATGGACAAGCAGTACCGCGCCCTGGTCAGCGTCGCCCGCGCGCGTGAACTGCTCTCCCGGGAGGACGCGCTGCTCGGTTCCGCCCTGGTCGTGGGCCGGCTCCGCCGCGAGGAGATCCGCGAGGTCTCCGACCTCGTGGCCCAGCGCGAGGTGATCTACGAGATCAACCTCGCGCAACTGCCCACCGCGGAGAGCCAGCGCTACGACGCCTTCTGGAAGAACGCCACCACCGCAACGCTGCGCACGGCCGAACAGGCCGTCATCGGCGGCACGTCCGGCGACCTGCCCCGCGGTGTCAGCGCCCGCAACTGGGACACCGCGGCCGGAAACGTCCTGGCCGAACTCGGCACGCTGGACGAGCAGGCCAACGACCGCTACCAGGACCGTGTGCGGCCGGTGGCGATCGAGGTCATCGTCAAGGCGGTCGTCGCCGGCGTCTTCGGGCTGATCGCGCTGCTCGTCTCCCTCGTCCTGTCCGTGCGCATCGGCCGCGGCCTCATCCGCGACCTGCGCCAGCTGCGACTGGACGCCCACGAGGCGTCGGGCGTGCGGCTGCCCAGCGTGATGCGCCGCCTGTCGGCGGGCGAACAGGTCGACGTCGAGACCGAGGTGCCGCGGCTGGAGTACGACAAGAACGAGATGGGCGAGGTCGGCCAGGCCCTCAACACGCTGCAGCGCGCCGCCGTCGAGGCCGCCGTCAAACAGGCCGAACTGCGCTCCGGGGTCTCCGAGGTGTTCGTCAACCTCGCCCGCCGCAGTCAGGTGCTGCTGCACAAGCAGCTCACCCTGCTCGACACCATGGAGCGCCGCACCGAGGACACGGAGGAACTCGCCGACCTCTTCCGCCTCGACCACCTCACCACCCGCATGCGCCGTCACGCCGAGGGCCTGGTCATTCTCTCCGGCGCGGCCCCCTCCCGGCAGTGGCGCAAGCCCGTCCAGCTCATGGACATCGTGCGCGCGGCGGTCGCCGAGGTCGAGGACTACGAGCGCATCGAGGTCCGCCGCCTGCCGCGCCTCGCCGCGACCGGCCCGGCCGTCGCCGACCTCACGCACCTGGTGGCCGAACTCCTCGAGAACGCCACGGTGTTCTCCCCGCCGCACACCGCCGTCCAGGTGTTCGGCGACCGGGTCGCCAACGGCTTCACCCTCGAGATCCACGACCGTGGCCTCGGCATGGCTCCCGAAGCGCTTCTGGAGGCCAACCTCCGGCTCGCCGAGACGCCGGAGTTCGAACTGTCCGACACCGACCGCCTCGGACTGTTCGTGGTCAGCCGGCTCGCCCAACGGCAGAACGTCCGCGTCTCCCTGCAGCCCTCTCCGTACGGCGGGACCACGGCCGTCGTCTTCATCCCCGACGCCCTGCTGACCGACGACGTCCCCGACACCAACGGCATCGGCTTCCGGCTCGACCGTCCCCGGCCCCCGAAGGATTCGGAGCCGGCCGAGTCCCGCAGGCCCGCGCTCTCGCCGGCCGCTGCGCAGCTCCCCGGTCTGCCGGTCTCGGTGCTCGACGGCCCCGTCGAACTGGAGGCGCCCGTCGACCTGAACGCCCTCGGCGGCTTCCCCGCGGTCCTGGAGGACGAGGACGACCACGGCGGGCTGTTCCGCCCCCGCCGCTCGCTCACCGGCGACGACGACCCCGCGGCCCGCGCCGTCGATCTCTCCCGGGCGCCGGGCGCCGGCCTCGGCGACCCGGCGAAGCCCGCCGACGGCCCCGCCGCAGCGGTTCCGCCGCCGCCCGGCCGCCACACGCCCAAGCTGGTCAGCTCGCACGGCCGTCCGGTGACGGAACCGCGGCCGCTGCGCGCCGATGCCGACGCGGAGCCCC
Organism: Streptomyces sp. NPDC020597; assembly: GCF_044335095.1. Classification (NCBI taxonomy): domain Bacteria; kingdom Bacillati; phylum Actinomycetota; class Actinomycetes; order Kitasatosporales; family Streptomycetaceae; genus Streptomyces; species Streptomyces sp. NPDC020597. The sequence continues at coordinate 81,013 of NZ_JBIRUL010000028.1, forward strand.
CGGCCAGGCCCGGCTCCCGCCGCCGGGCGGACGAGGGGCCGGCGCCCCTGCCGTCACGCCGCCGCGGCACGACGGCCCAGATCCCCCGCAGCGGCGGCACACCCGAGCGCCCCGCCCTGCCGGAGCACCCGAGCCGAGGCCCGGCACCGTCTTCCCAGCCGCCCGGGCTGCCGCGCCGGGTCCGTCAGCCGTCGGCGTCCGAAGGCGGCTTCGACGGCCTCGCCGCAAGCCCGGACCCGGCCGCCGCGCCGACGGGCGACGCCGGCGCCCCGGGGACCGGAGCACTGCCCCGGCGCGTGCGGCAGGCGAACCTGGCGCCGCAGCTGAGGCAGAGCCAGGCGCCCCAGGCGCCGAAACCGGCCGATCCCGCCGACCGCGACGCCGACGAGGTACGCAGCCGCATGGCCTCGCTCCAGCGCGGCTGGCAGCGCGGCCGCGTAGAGAACGCCGCGGGCGACGACGCCCACAGCGGCACAGCACCACGAGGAACGACAAAGGGGGACGGTCGATGACCGCACCGAAGGCGACCGACCACACCACCCACAACGGCGAGCTGAACTGGCTCCTAGACGAACTCGTCGAACGGGTCGCCGGCATCCGCAAGGCGGTGGTCCTCTCCGGCGACGGCCTGGCGACAGGGGTGTCCAAGGACCTGTCGCGGGAGGACGGCGAGCATCTGGCCGCCGTCGCCTCCGGATTCCACAGCCTCGCCAAGGGCGTCGGCCGTCACTTCGAGGCCGGCAACGTCCGCCAGACCGTCGTCGAGCTCGACGAGGCCTTCCTGTTCGTCACGGCGGCCGGCGACGGCAGCTGTCTCGCCGTCCTCTCGGACGCCGACTCGGACGTGGGCCTCGTGGCGTACGAGATGACGTTGCTGGTCAAGCGGGTCGGCGTACATCTGGCCACCACGCCGCGCACCGATCTGCCCTCGGGCGGGTAGTGAGACGGCATGAGCACAGACGGCCAGGGAACAAGTCACTGGTTCGACGACGAGGCCGGACCCGTCGTCCGTCCGTACGCCATGACGCGCGGTCGGACCACCAGTGCGGTCCAGCACCGCCTCGACCTGATCGCGCTCGTCGTCGTCGAGCCTCATGCCGACGATCCGGACGCGGACGCCTCACTGTCCCCCGAGCACGTGCACATCGTGGATCTGTGCAGGGAGGCGCCGCAGTCGGTCGCCGAACTGGCCGCCGAACTCAATCTGCCCATCGGCGTGGTGCGGGTCCTCGTCGGTGACCTCGTGGACGCCGAGTTCGTCCATGTGAACCGGCCGGTGCCGCCGGCCGAGCTGCCGGACGAGAGTATTCTGCGCGACGTGATCAACGGCCTCCGAGCGTTGTGAGCAGCACCGAAGCGCAACGCGGACGACGACATGACCGGTCGGCGTCCGCCCGCACCGGGACGAGTCCCGCACCCCTCGAGCCGGGCCGCGTGGAGCACCCCCCAGTCAAGCCATCGAGCAGGAGAAGCAATCGATGATCTTCGGGCGTTCTGAGCGCGGCGGGCCGGTCGAGCCCGTCACGCTCAAGATCCTGGTGGCGGGCGGCTTCGGCGTGGGCAAGACCACCCTCGTCGGCGCCGTCAGCGAGATCAAGCCGCTGCGCACGGAGGAGTACCTCACCGAGGCGGGCCGCCCGGTGGACGACACCACCGGCGTCGAGGGCAAGCACACCACCACCGTGGCCATGGACTTCGGGCGCATCACGCTCCGCGAGGACCTGGTGCTCTACCTGTTCGGGACACCCGGCCAGGAGCGCTTCTGGTTCATGTGGGACGAGCTCTCCGAGGGGGCGCTCGGCGCGGTCGTGCTCGCCGACACCCGTCGGCTGGGGGACTGCTTCGCCGCCGTGGACTACTTCGAGCGGCGCTCGATTCCCTTCCTCGTCGCCGTCAACTGCTTCGAGGGCGCCGCCCTTTACCCCGAGCAGGACGTGCGCGGGGCCCTCGACCTCGACGACGGTGTGCCGGTGGTGCTGTGCGACGCCCGCGACCGCAGGTCGGTCCGGGACGTGCTGGTCGGCGTCGTCCAGCACGCCATGGACTTCGGCGCCGAACGCCGTCAGACCGTCACCACCTGAGAGCCCGCCGACCGGATCGCCGGCCGGCTCGCCCAACGGCCGCACCATGTGACGAAGCCCCCACGGCACGTGGGCCTCGGCGGCGGCTCCGGCACGTCACCGGCGCCGACGTCGTACGGCCGTCCCTCACCGCACCGCGACCACCGCCGAGCCGTGACCGAACAGCCCCTGGTTCGCGGTGAGGGCGACACGGGCCCCCGAGACCTGGCGATCGCCGGCCTCCCCCCGCAACTGCCGGGTCACCTCGCACACCTGGGCGATCGCCTGCGCCGGCACGGCCTCCCCGAAGGAGGCCAGCCCGCCGCTCATGTTCACCGGTATGCGGCCGCCCGGGGAGGTCGCGCCCTCCCGCAGCAGCTTCGCGGCCCCACCGCCGCCGCACAGCCCCAGATCCTCGTACCACTGCAGTTCCAGTGCGGTGGAGAGGTCGTACACCTCTGCCAGCGACAGGTCCTCAGGGCCGATGCCCGCCTCCTCGTAGGCGGCTCGGGCGATCGACGCCCGGAAGGGCTCACCGCCCGGTTCGACCCCCGCCGCCGAGTCGGTCGCGATGTCCGGCAGGTCCAGCACCGTGTGGGGGTACCGGGGCGTCACGGTGGACACGGCCCTGATCCGCACCGGGTCGGCCACCCCCCGTCGCCGGGCGAACTCCATGCTGGACAGCACCAGCGCGGCCCCGCCGTCCGAGGTCGCGCAGATGTCCAACAACCGCAGCGGATCGCAGACCACGGCGGAGGCGGCCACCTCTTCCGCCGTGACCCGTTGCCGGTAGCGCGCGTTCGGATTCAACGCGCCCATGGCCGCGTTCTTCACCTTGACCTGCGCGAAGTCCTCCAGGGTGTCCCCGTGAACCGCCATTCGCCGACGCGCGTACAGCCCGAAGTACGCCGGGTTGGTGGCCCCGAGCACGCGGAAGCGCAGCCAGTCCGGGTCGTCTCGACGGTCACCTCCCGCAGGCCGGAAGAACCCCTTGGGCGCGGCGTCGGCGCCCACCACGAGCACCACGTCGGCCATGCCGGCGAGGATCTGCGCCCGTGCGGTGTCGATCGCCTGGGCCCCCGACGCGCAGGCCGCGTACACACTGGTGACCTTGGCCCCCTGCCACCCGAGGGCCCTGGCGAAGGTGGCCCCGGCCACATACCCCGGATACCCGCCCCGTACGGTGTCCGCGCCCACGATCGAGCCGATCTGCGGCCAGTCGACCTCCGCGTCCGCGAGGGCCGCACGCGCCGCTTTCACCCCGTACTCGACGAAGCTGCGCCCCCACTTCCCCCACGGATGCATCCCCGCGCCCAGCACCGCCACGTCCGCCGTCATCCCGCCACCCCCGTGGGCCGCCACCACCAGGTCGTCCAGGTCGTTTCCGCGTCCTCGTCGAGCACCCCAGGGACGACCTCCACCTCCATGCCCACCGTCAGTTCGGCGACGGTGATCCCGGGAACCGCCTGCCCCAGCACCACGATCCGCTCGGACGCCAGCTCCACAGCGATCAACGCGTACGGTTCCCAAGGAAGTTCCGGATCGGTCACGTACGGTGACGGAGGCCGGTACCGGCTGTCCGTGTACGACCAGACGCGACCGCGCCGCGACAGCGGGACTTCTTCCAGTTCGCCGCCTGGGCAGGCCGGGTTGCGGCAGTACGTGTCCTCGCGGGGGAAGAAGACCGACCGGCACGCCGCGCAGCGCGTCCCGAGCAGTCTGAAGCCGTCTCCCTCCCCGGTGAACCACCCGGCGACCACCGGCGTGCGTGCACGTGACAAGAATGCCTCCCGGACACGAAGCCTGACGGACCGTCAGATTGTGCCATGCTCACCCGTGATTGGGCAGGGACAAGGCAGGAAGCGGACTTCAGGGACCCCGGCTCCCGGGCCGCCCCGACCTCCTGGACCTGGAGCGGCCCACCGCCCCCGTACACCGCCTCCGCAAGATCGGATACGCTCCGCCGCGTGTCCGAAACTCTGCACTCCACGACGAACTCCGCACGCGACTCCCACTGTTCGAGCTGCGGAGCGCCCTACGGGGAGGGCGTCACCGGCTGGCCCCGAACCTGCCCGGCCTGCGGCGCCGTGGCCTACCGCAACCCGCTGCCGGTGGCCGTCGCGCTCCAGCCCGTGTACGACGCGAAGGGCACCGCCCTGGTCGTCATCACCCGAACCATCGCTCCCGCGCGCGGGGGCGTCGCCCTGCCCGGCGGTTTCATCGACGACCGCGAGGACTGGCGGCAGGCCGTCGCGCGCGAGCTCAGGGAGGAGACCGGCATCGACGCCGCGGCCCGTGACGTGCGGCTGGCCGACGCCATGAGCTCCCCCGGCGGCCACCTGCTGCTGTTCGGGCTCCTCCCCGAGCGGCCCGCCGACCGGCTGCCCGCCTCCGCCGCCACGGACGAGACCGAGGGCTGGCACCTCCTGCGCCGGGCGGAGGAGCTGGCGTTCCCTCTGCACACACTGGCCGCACGGGCGTTCTTCGAGGGCCGCTACATCTGAGGTCCGTCCGGGTCGTCGTCAGCCGAGCCCGCGTACGCGCACCGGGCAGGACGGTGCGTGCACGCCGTCCTCGCCCTCCCGCTCGACGACCACCCGGGAACCCTCCCAGCGGGCGACGTACCGCTCGATCTCCGGCTCCCGCCAGCCGTCGCCCGGATCCCGCACCACCAGGCCGCCGCCCGTCCGCCCACGGGCCGGCGCCCACACCTCCAGCTCCAGCTCACCGCCGTCCCCCCGAACCGGCACGACCGCCCCCGCGCGCGCCAGCACCGGGATGCGCGACAGCGGGGCCTCCAGCTGCACGCGCCCCGGCCCCCGGTGGACCCGCCCCGTCGCCGTGTCGTACCAGTGCCCCCTCGGCAGCTGCACCGGCCGACGCTCTACGCCCGGTGCGAGCACGGGCGCGACCAGGAGGCTGTCGCCCAGCAGGAAGGCGTCCTCGCAGTCCCGCAACGCACGGTTCCCGGGCGACCCCCACCACACCGGACGCACATAGGGGGCGCCGGTACGCCCGGCCTGATGCGCGAGCGTCACGAAGTACGGAAGCAACCGCCTGCGCTCGAGGAGCGCCACGCGCACGTGCTCCAGCACCTCCGGACCGAGCTCCCAGGGCTCCCGCAGCCCCACCCCCGGAGGCGATTGCGTGCGGAACAGCGGCATATAGGCGCCCAGCTGCAGCCGCCGGAGATACAGCTCGGGCGTCGAACCGCCGTCGACGCCGACCACGTCCGCCCCCGAGTACGGCACCCCGCACAGTCCGAGCCCCATCACCAGGGACAGCGAGGCCCGCACACCCGGCCAGCCCGCTGCGACCTCCCCCGACCAGACGCCGCCGTACCGCTGCAGACCCGCCCAGCCCGACCGCGACAGCACGAACGGCCGCTCCTCCGGAACCAGGTGCCGCAGCCCCTCATAGGCCGCCCGCGCCATGCACAGCCCGTACACGTTGTGAGCCTCGCGATGATCACCGCCGCGCCCCTCCAGAAAGTGCCGGGCGGACCGGGGCAGCGCCGACCCCCCGAACGCGGCCGACGACGCCGGCTCGTCCATGGCGTGCCAGAAACCGGCGAAGCCCTGCCCCAGACGCTCGGCGTAGAGACCTCCCCACCAGCGACGCACCCGCGCGTGCGTGAAATCCGGGAACACCGACTCCCCGGGCCCCACGACACCCTCGGCGAGCCGACCCGACGGCTCCCGCACGAACGCGTCCTCGGCGACCCCGGCGTCGTACACCGCGCTGCCCGCCTCGGCCCGGACCGCGGGACCGACGACCGACACCAGGCGCACCCCCTCCTGACGCAACTCCTCGGCGAGCACCGGAAGCTTCGGGAAGCGGTCCTGGTCGACCGTGAAGACCCGCCTCTCGTCCTCGTGGTCGACGCCGAGATGCACGGCGTCGAGCGGCAGCCCGTGCTCGCGGTAGCCCGCCACGACCTCGCGCAGCTCCTGCTCGCCGCCCCGCCCCCACCGCGCGTGATGGTGACCGAGCGCCCACGCGGGAGGCACCGCCGGCGGACCCGTGAGCGCCGCCCAGGCGAGGAGCACGCGCGCCGGGGTGCCCACGATCACCCAGCAGCGCAGCGGACCCCCGTCCATCCGCACCTCGCAGGCGCCTGGCCGGTCGTGCCCCGACCCCGCCCCTTCCGCGCCCTCCCGCAGCGTCACCGTCCCGTCCCACGACGTGTCGTGGAAGACCAGATGGGTGGCGGCGTCGGCCACCACCAGGTGCACCGGCATGGTGAGGTGGAGCGGATCGGCCCCGCGATCGACGGCACGACCGCGGTCCGTGTTCCACAGCCGGTACGATCCGTCCCGCAGCCGGGGTCCGGACGCCCTGGCGCCGAGTCCGAAGAACCGCGCGTCCGCCGCCACCTCCGAGCGCTGCAGCCAGTGCCCCGGACCGCCGTTCAGCGGCTCCCACCACCGGGGCGGCAGATCGCGGCGCAACAGCACACCCCCCGGCGTGCGCACCTCGACAGCGCCGTGCCGTGAGACCACGACGGTGACCCGTTCGGCGACCACCCGCCAGCCGCCGTCCTTGTCCGGCTCGAGCACCGCCCGCGGGTCCGGCTCCGGACAGCGGTCGGCCAGCGCGTACGACGGCTCCGGCTCCGCCCCGTCCCAGCCCCAGAAGACGGCCCCGGTCACGGCGACGTGGATCCTCAGCAGCGAGCGGGCGAACCGCAGCGTCCCTCCTCCGGGCCCCGGCTCCGCCTCCAGCACCGGACCCGGCACCCGCGCCCGTTCGGGCCCCCGCCGCGGCAGGGCGGCGGCGTCGACACGCCTCCTGCGCCACGCTGCCCGGACCGTGCGCAACCCCTGGACAGCTCCCGAGGAGCCGACCGCCTTCATCGAGCGCACCAGGTCACGACCGTCCATGCTGTTCACCCTGTCACTGACCGCGCCGCACGCGCGGGTCGTTCAACTTCCGTTCATCCGTGGCCGGAGCACATCTGCACGACACGGACTGTGTGGAGTCCACCCTGGTGCTGAAGTCGATCACATGGCATCGTCCGTGTCAGCCGCGTCACGCGCACCACCCCAGCTCGTGCGCGGGTGACGCACACGACGCGCCGAGTCCGGGAGCCGCCCCATGCCGACCGTGAACCCCGAGCCGCTGTGGCGGCCAGATCCCCGGCGCATCGCCCGGGCCCAGATCACGCAGTTCCAGACCTGGGCGGCCGACCGGCACGGAGCCCCGTCCCAAGGCGGATATCCGGCCCTGCACCGCTGGTCGGTCGACGAGCTGGAGACATTCTGGACGGCCGTCACCGAATGGTTCGACGTACGGTTCTCCACGCCCTACGCGCGCGTGCTCGGCGACCGCTCCATGCCCGGCGCCCGCTGGTTCCCCGGCGCCACGCTGAACTACGCGGAGCACGCCCTGCGCGCGGCCACCACCCGCCCGGCCGAACCGGCCCTGCTGCATGTCGACGAGACCCACGAACCGACACCCGTCAGCTGGTCCGAGCTGCGCCGCCAGGTCGGCTCTCTGGCCGGCGAGCTCCGCGCCCTCGGCGTCCGCCCCGGGGACCGCGTCAGCGGCTACCTCCCGAACATCCCGCAGGCCGTGGTGGCCCTCCTCGCCACGGCCGCCGTCGGGGGAGTCTGGACCTCCTGCGCCCCCGACTTCGGTGCCCGCAGCGTCCTCGACCGCTTCCAGCAGGTCGAACCCGTGGTCCTGTTCACCGTCGACGGCTACCGCTACGGCGGCAAGGAGCACGACCGCCGCGACGTCGTCGCCGAACTGCGCGCCGAACTCCCCACCCTGCGCGCGGTGGTCCACATCCCCGTGCTGGGCACGGACGCCCCTCAGGGGGCCCTGGACTGGGCGGCCCTGACCGCCGCCGACGAGGAACCCGTCTTCGAGCAGGTCCCCTTCGACCACCCCCTGTGGGTGCTCTACTCGTCCGGCACGACCGGCCTCCCCAAAGCCATCGTCCAGTCCCAGGGCGGCATTCTGGTCGAGCACCTCAAACAGCTCGGCCTGCACTGCGACCTGGGCCCCGAGGACCGCTTCTTCTGGTACACCTCGACCGGCTGGATGATGTGGAACTTCCTCGTGTCCGGCCTCCTGACCGGCACGACGATCGTCCTGTACGACGGCAGCCCCGGCCATCCCGACACCGGCGCCCAGTGGCGCATCGCCGAACGCACGGGCGCCACCCTCTACGGCACCTCCGCCGCCTACGTCATGGCGTGCCGCAAAGCGGAAGTGCACCCCGCGCGGGACTTCGACCTCTCCAAGATCCAGTGCGTCGCCACCACGGGCTCCCCCCTGCCGCCCGACGGCTTCCGGTGGCTGCACGACGAAGTGCGCGACGACCTCTGGATCGCCTCGGTCAGCGGTGGCACCGACGTGTGCTCCTGCTTCGCCGGAGCCGTGCCGACGCTGCCCGTCCACACCGGCGAACTCCAGGCGCCGGGACTCGGCACCGACCTGCAGTCCTGGGACCCGAACGGTCGCCCCGTGATCGACGAGGTCGGCGAGCTCGTCGTCACCAACCCCATGCCCTCGATGCCGGTCCGCTTCTGGAACGACCCCGACGGCAGCCGCTACCACGACAGCTACTTCGACACCTATCCCGGCGTATGGCGCCACGGCGACTGGATCACCATCACCTCGCGCGGCTCCGTCGTCATCCACGGCCGCTCCGACTCCACGCTCAACCGTCAGGGCGTGCGCATGGGCTCCGCCGACATCTACGAGGTCGTCGAACGGCTTCCCGAGATCAAGGAATCCCTGGTCATCGGCATCGAGCAGCCCGACGGCGGCTACTGGATGCCCCTCTTCGTCCACCTCGCCCCGGGAGCCGCCCTCGACGAGGCCCTCCTCGGCCGCATCAAACAGTCCATCCGCGAGCAGCTGTCGCCGCGCCACGTGCCGGACGAGGTGATCGAGGTCCCGGGTGTGCCGCACACGCTCACCGGCAAACGCATCGAGGTCCCGGTCAAGCGACTGCTGCAGGGCACCCCCCTGGAGAAGGCCGTCAACCCCGGCTCCATCGACAACCTCGACCTGCTCCACTTCTACGAGGACCTCGCCCGCAAGCGCTCCTGAACCCCCCGGCCGGTGCGGTGCCCACGCGCCGCACCGCACCGGCGGGATCACCCCCGCACGGCCAGGCTCCCGACGAGACCGGCGGTCGCGGCAAAAGCGCCACGACCTGCACCTTCACCGGAGAAGCATCCGGTGCCGCCCTCGGCCGGAGGTCACTGTCAGTGCTCTCGATTACTGTGAGTGAGCATTGATCGACCTGCACACCGGGGGAGAACATGGCACACACCGACCACCAGGCCATGCGGCGCGTCCTGCGCCGTGAGATCGCCGGCACCATCGGCCTGCTCACCGACGAACACGACTTCCGGGCCATGCGGCACTACCGCACCTTCACCTTCGACGATCACGTCACCTACCTCCAGCAGGTGGAGAACCTCCTGAAGGCACGGGCCCTGCAGGGCGCCCACACCACCGTGGCCCTCTTCGACCCGCAGGAATACGCCGAGTACTGCGCCGACAGGGGACTCGACCCCGACATCCCCGCCCACCGCACCCGCTTCACGGCAGAACTCGCGACCACCGGTCCCACCGTCCCCTACGAGGGGCAGCCCCTCGCCGACCTCGTCCCGGCCCTCGTCGACGAAGCCGTCCGCCGGGCGACCTGGGAATACGCGGCCACCCTGCTGGCCCGCCTCGGAGCCTGCGAGACCTGCGGCGAAGACATCGGCCGCGCCGCATTCACCCGGGCCTCGGCACTCGTCGCCCGCATCCTCGACACCGCCCCACCCGGCGACCGACACCTCGTCTGCAGCGTCACGGCGGTGCCGGAAACCCTTGTGGCAGTCCTCCACGCGGACGAGGAAGCAGGCGGCGCCACACGGTTCGACGAGGCCGAAGCACTCGAGTTCACCACCGTCCTCGCCCTCGGCCTCGCCACCCGGGGCCCAGGCGGTCTGGTCATGCGCACCACCGCCCCCGGAGCCCGCGACCAGATCTACGGATGGCGCGTGCGCGGAGACGGGCTCGAACCCCTGACCGCCGGGGAGGTCTTCGACGCCTACTGCACCGACGTCGAGTCGGGCGAACTCATCTCACCCGAGTCCGGCGTGGACTACTGCTTCCCACCGGCTCTCGGCGCGGAAGGCCCGACCCCGGGCCACCACCACTGACGAAGGGCCCCCAGCCGACAGGGGCGCTCCTCCCGAAGGCGGAGCGCCCCTGCTCACCCGGCAGCCCCCGAGAGGAGCCGGCCGCTCACCCGCTACTCGCCGGACAGCACACCCTGCGCCGCCTGCCGGGCCTCCTCGGCGCTGTCCGCCGCTCGTGCGGCCGCTGCGGCACGCTCGCACTGCGCCATCGTGTACTTCGCCAGGGCGGCCCGCACATAGGGAATCGACGCCGACCCCATGGAGAGAGAGGTGACCCCCAGACCCGTCAGCACACACGCCAGCAACGGATCGGCGGCGGCCTCGCCACAGACACCGCAGCTCTTGCCCTCGGCCCTCGCCGCCTCGGCGGACAGCGCGACCAGGTCGAGCAGCGCCGGCTGCCACGGGTCCTGCAGACGCGACACCGCGCCCACCTGACGGTCGGCGGCGAAGGTGTACTGCGCGAGGTCGTTCGTGCCCAGCGACAGGAACTCCACCTCCTGCAGAATCGAGCGAGCCCGCAGTGCGGCCGACGGGATCTCGACCATCGCGCCGAACTTCGCGCGGAGCCCCGCCTCGCGGCAGGCGTCCGCGAACGCCTTCGCGTCCGCGCGGTCCGCCACCATCGGAGCCATCACCTCGAGGTACACCGGCAGCCCGTCGGCGGCTTTCGCCAGCGCCGTCAGCTGGGTCCGCAGGACGTCCGGGTGGTCCAGGAGCGTCCGCAGCCCGCGCACGCCCAGCGCGGGGTTGGGCTCGTCGGCCGGGGTCAGGAAGTCGAGCGGCTTGTCCGCACCGGCGTCCAGCACCCGCACGACGACGCGGCCCTCGGGAAAGGCCTCCAGCACCTGACGGTAGGCCTCGACCTGCTTCTCCTGCGTCGGCGCGTTCTTGCTGTCGTCGAGGAAGAGGAACTCGGTGCGGAAGAGCCCCACGCCCTCCGCTCCGGCCTCGACGGCAGCCGGGACGTCCGCCGGCCCGCCGATGTTCGCCAGCAGCGGCACCTTGTGCCCGTCGGCGGTGGCGCCAGGTCCGGTCGAACCGGCCAGCGCGGCCCTGCGCGCGGCGGCGGCCGACTCCAGCTCCGCCTGCTTCTCCTGGCTCGGGTTCACGAAGATCTCGCCGGTGCTGCCGTCGACCGCGATCATCGTGCCCTCGGCCAGCTCACCCGCGCCCGGCAGGGCCACGACAGCCGGCACTCCCAGGGCACGGGCGAGAATCGCGCTGTGACTCGTCGGGCCGCCCTCCTCGGTCACGAAGCCGAGCACCAGAGTCGGGTCCAGGAGCGCCGTGTCGGCGGGGGCCAGGTCCCTCGCGACCAGCACGTACGGCTCGTCGCTGTCCGGCACCCCCGGCATGGGGACGCCCAGCAGCCGGGCGACGATACGGTTCCGCACGTCATCCAGGTCGGCCACACGCCCGGCCAGATACTCCCCGGCCCCCGCGAGCAGTTCGCGGTAGGCGGCGAAAGCGTCGTACACACCGCGCTCGGCGGTGCTGCCGACGGCGATGCGCCGGTCCACGTCGACCATCAGCTCGGGGTCCTGAGCCATCATGGCCTGGGCCTCGAGCACCGCCTGGGCTTCGCCTCCGGCCAGATTGCCCCGCGCCGTCAGGTCGGCCGCGACGGCTTCCACGGCCTTACGGGCGCGCCCCTGTTCGCGCGCCGCCTCCTCCGCGGGTATCTGCTTCGCGGGCGGTTCGAGCACCGCCGTACCCATGTGCCGAACCTCGCCGATCGCCACACCGTGACTCACGCCGACGCCTCGCAGCGTTGTCTCCATCTCACCCGTCTCCGTGTAGTGCGGCGGGCCCCGCCGCCGCGGTGGTTGTCCTGCGCGCCTTCGTCATGAGGACGGCGGTGTCACTGCCAGGAAAAGAGAACGTCGCCGGATTTCACGTCGCCGTCCTCGCGGAGCTCGCGGAGCGAGTCGGCGGACGCTTCGAGCGCGACGACCGGGCAGACCGGGGACTTGCCGGCCTTCTCCACCGCGTCCGGGTTCCAGCGCACGATGCCCTGCCCCCGCGTCACGGTGTCGCCCTTGTTCACGAGAACCTCGAAGCCCTCGCCGTTGAGCTGCACGGTGTCGATCCCGAGATGGGTGAGCACGCCGTGCCCCTCGGAGTCGACGACGACGAACGCGTGGGGGTGGAGGGAGACGATGACTCCGTCCACGGGGGCGACGGCCTCGGAAGGCTCACGCACGGGGTCGATCGCCGTTCCGGGGCCGACCATGGCCCCGGAGAAGACCGGATCCGGTACAGCGGCCAGTCCGATGGCGCGTCCTGCAAGAGGAGACATCACGGTGGTCATGGGGAGCCTCCCAGGGGTGGAGATGTACATGGGCCGTCACTGCCTGTCCACGAAGGCGCACTCTGCAGCAGCGTATGTCATAGGAAGTACCTGTTCCGCACGAGAGATCCCGATCCGTGGTCTAGACCACTAGCCTAGTCGATTTGCAGCGCCTCTGGGGCCGCGTGTACAGTCGTACTCCTGCCTGAGGGTGAGTGAGGCGATCAAGCGCGCTCCCCGAGCAGCATCCAACTTGTCAGATCCCAACTCGGATCTCTTTTCGCATGCCTGCGAGAGAGTGGTCAGAGGGCCGGAAAAACCCTGATAGAGTCGGAAACGCAAGACCGAAGGGAAACTGCCCGGAGGAAAGCCCGAGAGGGTGAGTACGAAGGAAGCGTCCGTTCCTTGAGAACTCA
>NZ_JBIRUL010000029.1:0-88921 GCF_044335095.1 Streptomyces sp. NPDC020597
CCGCACGGGATGGGCGACTTCGAGTACGACGGGCTGTTCACCGCCGACAAGCCGGTGATCTTCGCCTACCACGGCTACCCCTGGCTCATCCACCGGCTGGCCTACCGCCGTGCCGGCCACCGGAACCTGCACGTCCGCGGCTACAAGGAGTCGGGGACGACGACCACGCCGTTCGACATGGTCGTGCGCAACGACCTCGACCGCTACCGTCTCGTCATGGACGTCGTTGACCGGGTCCCCGGCCTCGCGGTGCGCGCCGCCGCCGTACGACAGCAGATGGCCGACGTGCGCACCCGCCACCAGGCGTGGATCCGCGAGCACGGCACCGACCTTCCCGAGGTCGCCGACTGGACCTGGAACGCCTGATCGTGAGGCGGCGGCCGACGGCCCGCTGAACGGCGTCCTGCGCGTCTCCAAGGCCCCCCGTCGTCTTCTGGGGAGCTGACGGCGTTGGCGGCGGACGACTGACACGTCCAGATCGCTCGTCGTGACGGCGCAAGCGGGTCCGGACGGCGGCCACGGGAGGGCCGACCGGCCCAGGGGAGGCCCCGTACAGCCCATGGGTTCCTCATCCGCTCCGCCGGACGATCGAAGTACCGAAAGACGTGGAGGAGACCTGCGACGACGGACGGCGTGCTCGACCGGCCCAGGGTCCACGCCCTGCTCGCCGGAGAACCTGCGCCTGCGCAAGAGCGAGACGGAGATCGCCCTCTCCGTGACCCGCCGGATCGACGGCGCGGTCGACGACCGGCTGCGCCGGGTGTGAAAGGAGGCGGACCGCCATGACCGACACCGTGCTGGTCACCTACGGAACGACGAACGGATCCACAGCGGGAATCGCCGAAGCCGTCGCCGACGTCCTGGGCAAGAGCGGGCTGACCGTCGAGGCGTGTCCTGCGCGGTCCGCGACCGACGTGGCGCGTTACGACGCCGTCGTGGTCGGCGGCGGGCTCTACGCGGGGCGCTGGCACAAGGACGCACGGCGGTTCGTCCGCCGCAACCGGGTCCTCCTCGCGGAGCGTCCGGTGTGGTTCTTCAGCAGCGGCCCGCTCGACGCCTCCGCCTCCGAGCGGGACATCCCGCCCGTGCGAGGCGTACAGAAGGCCATGACCCGGCTGGACGTCCGGGATCACGTCACCTTCGGAGGGCGCCTGGAGGACGGCGCCAAGGGGTGGGTGGCCGGGATGATCCTCCGCTCCGGCAAGGGCGGCGACTTCCGGGACTTCGCCGCGATCCAGGCCTGGGCGGGAGGCATCGCCGACGCACTGAGGCACACATAGAGAAGGAGCAAAGGCGCGGCTCGGCCCCGGGACGGCCCCGGCACCCGGTGGGAACCGGGCCTCGGGGCCGCGCTCGTGCAGGAGAGTCACGCGCTCGGTCACGGCCTGCCGAGCCACCCGACCTGGGTCATGGACACATCAGTGGTTCTGCGCCCCGGGTCGCGTTGGTCCTGGGGCCCGGCCGATCGGCCCCGAGGCGGTGTGGACGGTCAGCCTGTCGACGACGCCGACCACCCCGTCCGCGGTAGGTCAGCCGGATCACGAGCGGATCGATCCCGCCGCAGTCGGGCACAGCGCCGGTCGACCTTCCGTGGGGGGCCGATCGGTCCCCGACCGGGACTCCCGGCCCCTCTTGCGGCAGCCGCAAGCCCTGAAATCTGACGGCGCACCCCTGGAGGAGGACCGCACATGCCAGCCATCACCGTCGGCCTCGACGGCTCGCCCGAAAGCCTCGCCGCCGCAGACTGGGCCGCTCGCGAAGCAGCCCAACGCGCGCGGCCGGCCTGCGGGTGGTCCACGGCTGGAACCCGGCGGCCGTCTACGGCTACGGCGCCGTCCTGGATTCGGGACTCAACGCCGAGTTGCCCGAGGAGACACGGCATGGGCTGAGCGGCCTGCTGCGTCCGTGGAAGGACGAGTTCCCCACGGGCGGTCACGACGGCTGAACCGGCCGCGGTACGCGGTGGATTGAGAATCCCCCTCGGCTCACCAGGGCACCGGGCCCTCGTCGTCCGTGAAGGTGCCGGTCGGCCCGTCGGCGCCGATGGTGGCCATCCGGACGGCGGCCACCGCGCCTTCGGGGGCCGTGCGGTGGCCACGGTGGCCGTTCAGGTCGGTGGCGACGTAGCCGGGGCAGACGGCGTTGACCTTGATGTCCTCGGCCAGCAGGTCCCACGCGTATTGCAGGGTGAGCGCCGTGAGCGCCGTCTTCGACGTGGCGTACCCGGCGGAGACCGGCATCAGCGGCGGTCCGTCGGCGCCCTTCAGGTCTGCGTTGATGTTGAGCGAGCCCACCGAGCTGGACACGTTGACGATCCGCGGCGAGGCTGATCGGCGCAACAGCGGCAGCATCGCGTTGGTGACGGCGATCACTCCGAAGTAGTTGGTCGCGAAGACGGCGCGCAGCACGTCCATGTCCGCCGTGCTCGGGCGCTGGTCGGCCGAGTCGCTGCCCGAAGGGCCGCTGATACCCGCATTGTTGACCAGGGCGTCGAGCCTGCCGTAACGGGCCTCGATCGCGGCGGCGGCTGCGGCGGCCGAGTCCGGGTCTGTCACGTCGAGCACGACCGCAGTGGCATCAGCACCGCTTTCCCGCAACTCGGTGGCGGCCCTCTGGCCGAGTTCGGCGTTGCGGGCGCCGACGACGACGCTGTGGCCCAGGGCTCCGAGCTGGGCGGCGATCTGACGGCCGATGCCCTTGTTCGCGCCGGTCACCAGGGTGATCATGGATTCGTTCATGGGCCCAGCACACCACCGCGCCGAACTCGCCGGCCAACACCCGTAGCGTCTCGAACGATACCCTGCGGGTATGGATGTGCCGGAGACGCGTGAGCTCGCCTACTTCGTCGCCGTCGCCGAGGAACTGCACTTCGGCCGCGCCGCACAGCGCCTGGGCATGTCGCAGCCGCCGCTGTCCCGTGCCATCGCCCGGCTGGAGCGACGCATGGGCGTGCGGCTGCTGGAACGCACCAGCCGATCGGTGCACCTCACCGGCGCCGGACAGGTCTTCCTGGCCGAAAGCCGCAAGGCGCTGGACGCGGTCGGGGCGTCGGTCCGGCGCGCGCAGCGGGCGGGCCGGACCGATCCGAAGGTCACGCTGGCGATGAAGCCCGACGGGGACGCGGGACTGCTGGAGTCGATCCTGCAGCGCTACCGCCGCGATCCGGACGCCGTCGACGTCGAGGTGATCGTCTGCGGCGTCGGGGAGCAGGCTCCGATGCTGCGCGACGGCAGGGCCGACGTCGCGTTCCTGACCACGCCCTACGACGACCTGACGGGCTTCGACACCGAATCGCTGCTGACCCAGGGCCAGATGGCCGTGCTTCCCCGGGCCCACCGCCTCGCCGGCCGCGCTGCCCTGACGCTCGCCGATCTCACCGGCGAGCAGCTGCCCCGATGGCCTGGTGACGACGCGGACGCCGCCGATGGCCGTCCGCCCGAAGTGCGCGACGTCTCGCAGGTGATGCAGCTGGTCGCTCTGGGCCAGGTGGTCGCGATCCTGCCCGAGTCGGTGCGCCGGCGCGCCTGGCCCGACGTGGCGTGCGTGCCGCTGCTCGACGCGCCGCCCACCGCTGTCGTCGTCGCCTGGCCGGAGCGGACGACGTCCCGGGCGGTGGCCGCGCTGATCCGCGCCAGTGCGGATGCGGCGGAGGTGGCGGAGGTGGAGGTGGAGGGGGTGGAGGCAGCGGGAGCGGGCGCGGTGCTCGAGGAACATCACGACATGCTGACCTGAACCGGGCGCCCGCATGCGGGCGGGCTGACCGGCGGAGTTCGAGCGACGCCCCGCCGGCTCGGCGGTCAGGTGTGCGATCACGTGTTGCACTGACTCCTGAGGCGATCGTCAGCTGTGGGAACTCCTTTGCCGCACGCTCGGATTCAGTGGAGCGCTCACCGAAGGCCTGTGGTGGTGACTGGCCATGCCTCGCGCTCCAGGAGATCGAGGACGAGTGCGGCGATGTTCCAGGCGTCGTCCTCGCCGCGGTGATGGCGTCCTTCGAGCGGCAGTCCGGCGATCTGCAGGGCTTGGCTCATGCCGGGTTTCCTGCGCAGTCCGTGGGCCGCGGCGAACACGGCCTTGGCGTTGGTGTGGGTGCGCTCCGTCGGATAGCCGAAGGGATAGGCCACCGCGTCGGTCTGGCTCTGCCGGGCGAACTGCCGACGGTCGTACTCGCCCCAGCTCGTCCAGGGGCGCTCGCCGGCTCCGTGCTCCTCGACGAGGATCCGGCAGGCCTCGGCGAAGGTGACGCCCCGGTTCACCTCCGCCTGGGTCAGCCCGGTCAGCTCGGTGCAGAAGCCGCTCACCGTCGACCGGGTGGGTCGGACCAGGACACGGTGCCGGGATACACGGCGCCGTGCCGTGACGTCCACGACGGTGAGACCGATCTCGATGATCTCGTTCACGGAGCCGGGCGGCGGCTGTCCGTTCCAGCAGGTGGCTTCCACGTCGATGACGTTCAACAGAGCGGATTCGTGATGCATGGGCCGAGGGTAGGGATGCGAGACCGGACACAGCACCCGAATTTCCGCATGTCTTCCTCCTCCACCCTTGACGGACTCGGCGGTCCTGCTCGCCTCTGCTCGTCCAGGCCGCGAGCCCGGCTCCGGAACCCCGATGTGGGCGGTACTTCCGCAGCGAGCACTCGCGTTCGGCGACGACGGGCGCTGCGCGTGGCGAAGGACCCCGACGCCGTGTTCGCCGCGGCGCAGGCGGAGTTCGGCGGCCGGTTCGCGGGCTGGATCCGCCCCTTCCTCCCCTGAGGGACGAGACGGGCGACTTGGAACACCGCACGCCGACCCTCGTCGTCCGCCGCGGCTGGAGGGCCGTCGCGCCGGCAGGGGAAGAGGGTCGCGCAGGCTGGCGGTCGTGTCGCCCTGTCGTGGGAATCCGCAGGTCGGCGGCGCACGCGATGGCGTGCGACGGATGCTCACGCAGGGCTGACGGAGGGCCAGGTCGGTTCGGGGGAAGTGCGCCGGAAGTCCGCGTTGCCATGGTGTGTGCGGTATCACGTCCATCTGATGCCGCCCAAGTTGTCTGAGTCACAGCGGAAATGTCCATTTAGCGTCCATGCTCGAGACGCACAGCGACTCCCGAAGCGGAGCCCCTCGGCATGGGCGCGAAGTTCCGAAGTGGCCCATGGCGCCGTCCTCGTGACGTTCCTCGTCGTTCCCCTCGAAAGGGTGCCCACCATGGCCGCATACCTCTGTCCCCCTGCCGTGATCCACGGCGAGCACACCGTGCAGACCAGCCAGATCGTGGCGGAGGTCCGCGACCGGCACCCGCACGCGCCGTGGGCGCCGCGGATCGACGGGATCGCCGCGAGCACCGGCATCGAGTCCCGCGGCTGGATGCTGCCGCTGGAGACGGCCGTCGCACCCGGCAACGGCGGCGGGCTGCGGGCCTGCGGTGTCGGGCCCGCCCAAGAGGCGCTGTACCGCGAGGGGTTCACCCCGCAGGACGTGGAGCGCGTGACAGCCGCCCTCGAGTCGATACCCGCGCCGCAGACCGTCCAGGAGCGCACCGCGCCTGCCTGGGAGGCGGTGCAGTCCTACGGGGAGCGCGCGGCCCGCGGGGCCCTGCAGATCGCCGGCTTGGACGCCGCCGACGTCGACTGCCTGATCACCAGTCACTCCACCACCCCGGCCCTGCCCGGCCTGGACGTCGCCCTGGCCAACAGGCTCGGGCTCCGCAGCGACACGATGCTGCTGCCCGCCACGCAGTGGGCCTGCGTCGCGGGAACCCGCTCCCTGGCGCTGGCGGCGGACCTCGTGGCAGCGGACCCCGACCGGGTGGTCCTGGTGGTGATCTCGGAGGCGCTGAGCACGACCTACCAGCCCGCGGACGACACCCTGGAGTCCCTGATCGTCCGGCTGCTGTTCGCCGACACCGCGGTCGCCGCGGTGGTCACGGGCCGCCCGAGGCCCGAATCGGTGCTGCGGCTCGACGCCGCCTGGCACCACACCCTGCCCGGCACCCAGGACCTGCACCGCCTGGAGACGCGGGCGGACGGCGCCCACTTCGTGATGGACCGGCGCGGGCCGCGCGCCGTGCAGGAGACGGTCACCGCCATGTGGGAGTGGCTGCGCGTGCGCTACGAGGACGCCCCCGACGCCTGGCACCCCGACGTGCTGCTCGCGCACCCCGGCGGGACCCGGGTGCTGGAGTACATGGAGCAGACGATGCCCGACACCTGGCCGTCGGGTCTGCTGGACTACAGCCGGGCCAGCTACACCACCGGCAACCGCGGAGGCGCTGCCGTGTTCGACATCCTGAGGCGGGCGCACGACGCCGGGCAGAAGTCGGGGGACCGCGCCGTCCTGTACGCGGCGGCGCCGGGCCTCACCGCCACCGCGCTGGAAGGGGAGTGGCTGTAGGCCCCAGCCCGCCCGTGCCCCGGCACGAGCCGGTCCGGCCCCCCGTCTCACCGGTCCGGCAACAGCGTCCCGCATCACAGGAGCCGTATCCCCCCAGGCTCACCCGTACTCACGCTCCGGGACTCACCCCCGGACTCACCGCCCCCCGGACTCACCCCGCCCCGGCCCCGCCGCTTGCGCCCCGCCCTGCTCCGCCCACCCCCGATGCCCCGCCCCGCCCGCCTCACCGCTCCCGTCCTGCCGGTGTCCTGTCACCGCTCTCCCCGGTGCCGTGTCACCGCGCGACTTCCGCCCAGACCACCTTGCCGGTGTCCGTCCACCGGACCCCCCACCTGGTGGTGAGCCGGTGCACGATGTGCAGTCCGCGTCCGCCGTCGTCGAGCAGGCCGCCCCTGTTCAGACGCGGCCTGCCGTTGCCGGTGTCGCCCACCTCGCAGAGCAGGCCGTGACCGGCCCTGATCAGCCGTACGGTGACGGGGCCTGCGGCGAACCGCACCGCGTTCGTGACGAGCTCGCCGACCAGCAGCGTCACGTCGTCCCGGATGTCGTCCCTGGTGTTCCACTGCCGCAGCAGCGCGTCGACGTGCGCGCGGGCCCGGACGGGTGCGTCGTCGCGGGCGGGCAGCCGCCAGGTCGCGGTGTCCTCCTTGCGATAGCCGATCGTGCGCACGAGCAGCAGCGTCACGTCGTCGCGCCGCCGCACGGGCGCCAGCGTGGCGACGATGTGCCGGGCGGCCTGTTGCAGGGCGTCCCAGGGGTGCACCGCGGACATGGTGTCGGCCAGCCTGTCGATCCCCTCGTCGATCGACAGGGCCGGATCCTCCACCAGGCCGTCGGTGTAGAGGGCGAGCAGCGAACCCGGCGGCGCGTCGAACGTGTGGACGTCGAACGGCTCCCGCAGCGCGAACTCGGCGCCGAGGCCCGGATGAGGGGTGACCGAGAGCGGGCCCGCCCGGCCGTCCGGAAGCACCATGACCGGGGGGAGGTGACCGGCGCTGGCGAGCGTCACCCGGTGGCTGACCGGGTCGTAGAGGGCGATGCAGCAGGTGGAGCCGAGGGCGCTGTAGCCGGCCGCGAGCCCGGAATCCGCGTCGTCCAGCAGCGTCACGGTCTCGTCCAGGTGCTCCAGCACCTCGTCGGGCGCCAGCCCCGCGGACAGCAGGGCGCGGGCCTCCATGCTCAGCTGGCCCATGGTCGCCGCGGCCCCCAGGCCGTGCCCCACGACGTCTCCGACCACCAGCGCGGTACGCCCGTCGGGCAGCGGGAAGCTGTTGACCCAGTCGCCGCCGACGCCCGCGCTGTCCGGGGTGGCGGGCTGGTAGACGCTGGCGATCTCCATGGTGTGGCCGCTCCTGCGGGGCAGCAGCCGGCGCTGCAGCGCCAGCACCTGGGTGTGCTCGCGGTGGTGCTGACGGGCCAGGTCGACGTGGTGGGCGGTCCTGGCCACCAGTTCCTGCAGGTCGAACAGCTCGCTGTCGCGGAAGGGGCTGTCCGCCCGCCGCCACACCTCCGCCACGCCCAGCACGACGGGCGGTGTGCCGTCCAGGACCAGCGGTATGCAGGCCACGCTCGCCGACCTGTCGCCGGGGACCAGGGCGCGGATCACCCGGGGACTGCCGAGCAGCCGCTCGACCGCCTCACGGTCCGGTATGACGATGGCCTGCGGCGCGTCGTCCCGTCGCACCGCCTGTGCCAGGAGGCGGCTCGCGTCGTTCGGAAGATCGTCGCCGGGAGTCGTGTAACCCGCGGGCCACACCCGGTCCGGCACCAGGGCAGCCCGCCGCAGCCGGATGCGTCCCTGAGCGTGCTCGGTGACTCCCTCACCCGTCCACACCGCGAAGTCGAGGTCGACGGCGGCCACGTCTCCCCAGGCCAGCAGGGACTCCGCCAGCGACTGCGCAGTCTCGCCGATGTCCAGGGAGGTGCCGATCGCGGTCTCGGCGGCGTACAGATGCAGTCGCCTGGCCATGGCGATCAGGGACACGGTCAGGCCGTCCTGGGGCGCCGCCGCGGGCAGGATGCTCATGGAGACCACCAGCTCCGACCCGTCGCCGCGCCGCAGGCGCTGGATCCGCGCGACGTGCGCCTCGCCGATCTCGAGGACCTGCCGCAACCGCCGGGTGACCGTGGGCACGTCACCGGGGGGCAGGAGATCCGCGAAGGGGGCCCCGATCACGGCGTCCAGGCCCGCGAACACGGCGGCGTCCAGATTGCAGCGGGTGATCCGCAGGTCCCTGTCCAGGTTGACCACGCCGAGGATCTGGTCGTGGGGGTCGGCTGCCGGTTCGTCGGGTGGGCGCGGCGGGGCGGCGCGGCCGCCCTGCGCGCCGGCGGGCCCCACGGCCGCTGCCGGCTCCCCGCGCGGGGAGTAGCGTCCCAGGGCGCGGCTGAGCAGGTCGAACGGGGATGAGGACGAGGGCGACGGCGTGCAGTCCATGCTGCTCTCTCGGCATTCCCCGGCCCAGCGCCGGGTGTGTTACTCGGACCCGTGCGACGGGGCCCCGAGATCCCCGACCGCACACCTCATTGAATAACAGCGAGCGTCGCTTCGCCCACACCAGCGGATCGCGTGATGGACACGGAGCGTGAGGAGCATCGCGGGCGCCGGGGCCGGCGCCGGCCCGGGGCTCCCGCCGACGCCTCGGCAACCGGCGCTCAGACCGGCTTGCGCCACACCGAGACGTGCTTGTCGGAGTCCTGGGTGAACGGCGACCCGTCCCAGTCGGCGACGCGACGTTCCAGCTCGAGCCCGGCGATCCGGGCCATCAGGTCGAGCTCGGCCGGCCAGGCGTACCGGTGCCGTGAGGCGTCGCGGCGGTAGCGGCCGTCGTCGCCGTCACGGGTGAGGTGGTGGGAGACGAGGACCTGCTCGACGAGGTCGAAGGTGTCGAAGCCGAGATGCCCCTCGGACACGTCGAACGGCACCGCGACCTGGCCGGGCGGCAGGAACCGCAGCGGTGGTACGCCCAGCTCGACGACGAACCGGCCGCCGGGCTCCAGATGGCGGGCGGCGTTGAGGAAGCATGCGACCTGTTCGTCCTGCGTGAGCAGGTTCGTGATGGTGTTGTAGACGAGATAGACCAGGGTGAACTCGCCGTCCACGACAGTGGTGGCCATGTCCCCGACGGTCACCGGGAGCGCGTCCTCGGCGATCTTGCGGCGCAGCTGCGCGGTCATGTGCTCGGACAGTTCGATGCCCGCGACCGGCACGCCGCGTTCCCGGAGCGGGACGCCTACGCGTCCGGTCCCGATGGCGAACTCCAGCGCCCGGCCCCGGCCGGCGAGCTCGGCGAGGAAGGCGAGCGTGGGTTCCAGTACCGCGGCCGAGGACATCGTGGTCTCCTCGGCGTCGTAGCGGTCGGCGGTCGCTCGCGTCCATACCTCACTGCTCGTCATGGGCCGCCACTCTGCCGGGCGCCGGGGGATGCTGTCGACGCTTTTTCCGCCCTCGCGGAGCAGGGGGCAAGCGCTTTCCGGATGTATCGGACGCCGAGGGACGCCTCCCGGATCTCGGCCCGTCCGCCGTCTTGACGAGTTCATGGCGATCCCCAAGCATGCGCAGAGCGCGAGTCCTTCTGTTCGGTTCTGTTCGGCTCTGTGTTGTGAAAGGGAGTGCCGTGTCCCCTCGGCATCGCATCGTCCGGGCCCTGGCGCCCGCGGTTCCCCTGGCGCTCGGCGCGAGCCTCGTGGCCGCCCCCGCGGCGAGCGCCGATCCGGGGCCGCAGAGCGCGGTCACCGTACGCATCGACCCGTCCTACCGGCAGCAGGAGTTCGAGGGCTGGGGCACCAGCCTCGTCTGGTTCGCCAACGCCACGGGCCGCTACCCCGACCCCATCCGCAGACGCCTCGTGGACATGCTGTTCGGTGCGGACGGCCTCGGCCTGACCATCGCCCGGTACAACATCGGCGGCGGCAACGCCCCGGACGTCCGCACGGACTACATGAAGCGGGGCGCCACCATGGAGGGCTTCTGGAAGGCCCCCGCCGGGACCACCCGCACGGACGTCGACTGGTGGGACCCGAACGACCCCGACCACTGGAACGGGGACGCCGACGCCGGCCAGCGCTGGTGGGTGGACCAGATCAAGGACAAGGTCAGCCGCTGGGAGGCCTTCAGCAACTCGCCGCCCTGGTTCCAGACCGTCAGCGGATACGTCTCCGGGGGCTTCGACGCGAGCACCGACCAGATCCGCGCGGATCGCGTCGACGACTTCGCCGCGTACCTCACCGGGGTGACCGATCGGCTGGAGCGGGCGCACGGCATCGAGTTCGACACGATCGACCCGCTCAACGAGCCCAACACACCTTACTGGGGAACCCAGATCGGCGCGGACGGCCGGCCCACGGGCGGACGCCAGGAGGGCGCCCACGCGGGCCCGGAACTCCAGCAGAAAGTGATCCTCGCGCTCGACAAGGCCCTCCGCGGCGCGAAGACGAAAGCCCGGATCTCCGCCATGGACGAGACCAACCCCACCCTCTTCACCCAGAACTGGAACGCCTACGGCGCTCCCGCCCGCGCCGCCGTGGACCAGCTCAACGTGCACACCTACGGCACGGGCATGCGCACCAGCGCACGGGACATCGCCAAGGGCGCGGACAAGAAGCTGTGGATGAGCGAGGTCGAGGGCACCTGGGGCGCCGGCACCGACTTCACCGGCATGGAGCCGGGGCTCGGCATGGCCACCCGCATGGTCGAGGACATGCGTGAACTGGAGCCTTCCGCCTGGGTGTTCTGGCAGCCGATCGAGGACGCCGTCCCGCAGGCCGCGGCCGGCAAGAACTGGGGCAGCATCCACGTGCCGTTCGACTGCACGGCCGAGGACACCCTGCAGACCTGCCCGATCCGCACCAACTCCAAGTTCCACACCATCCGCAACTTCACCCACTACATCCGTCCGGGCGACCACTTCGTGAAGGCCGACGATCCGTCGAGCGTCGCCGCGGTGCAGAGGTCCGGCCGGACGGCGACCGTCGTGCACGTCAACGGCGGCGCCTCCGCACGTGCGGTGACCCTCGACCTGTCCCGCTTCGGCAGGATCGCGCCGGGGGCCACCGTCACGCCGGTGGTGACGAGCGCCGACGGCGCCCTGGTGCGCGGCGCGCCGGTCCGCGTGACCGACCGCACGGCCACGCTCGTCGTTCCCGCCAAGTCGGTCACGTCCTTCCTCGTCGACGGGGTCGGCGGCGTGGCGCGCGACGCCGCGCTCGTCCGGCCGGGGCACGTCTACCGGCTCCAGGGGACGCAGAGCGGGAAGTCGCTCACGCCGTCGGACGCCGGCAGCGGCGTCGTGCTGCGCACCGACGCCGTCGGCAGCGCACAACAGCTCTGGTCCGTACGCAAGTTGACCCGCGGCATCGGCAACCGTGAACGCTACGCCCTCGCCCGCGCCGGGACCGGCGAGCTGCTCACCGTGCGCGACGGCGAGGCCGTTCTGGAGAAGCCGCGAAAGGGCGGGATCGGCGAAGCGGCACAGTGGATCATGTCGACGACCGGCGACGGCACCTGGACGTTCGTCAACGCCGCCACCGGTCGGCTGCTCGACGTCGTCGGACAGTCGACCGCGGACGGCGCCAGGGTGTCCACCTACACCCCCACCTCCGCGGCGAACCAGCGCTGGTCCGTGATCGACGAAACCGTCCTGCGCACCGAGCCCGCCGACGCGTTCACCCGGCCGGGGCTGCGGCCGGAACTGCCGAAGACGGTGACGCCGGTGTTCCGCGACGGCGCCCGCGGGGCGCTGCCCGTCGTGTGGAGGCTTCCGTCGGACCGGACCTGGCGGGCCCCCGGCACGGTGCGGGTCACCGGTGAAGCGACCGACCCCCTCGGGCGGAGGTTGCCCGCGGTCGCCGTCGTCACCGTCGACACGATCTCCTCGACCCTCACGGGCCGCGCCAAGACCTACGTCGGCGGCACGCCCGACCTTCCGGCCGCCGTAGTCGGCGTCGGCCGCCACGGCGGCCGGGTCGACCTGCCGGTCACGTGGGACCCGGCGCCCGACGGGTCGTTCGACGCCACCGGAGTCGTCGCCGTGCGCGGCGTCGCCCGGATCGTCGGCGGCGGCACGGTCGCCGCGACGGCGCGCGTGCAGGTCACGGAACCCGTGCAGGCCAACATCGCCTCGGACGCCGGCGTCTCCGTCGCGGCCACGTTCACCGAGAGCGGGTACTCCGCGGAGCGCCTGCGCAACGGGAACCGGTCCGAGAAGGCCTGGTCCAACTGGAAACCGGGGACCACCAAGAACCCCTCCGACACGATCACGTTCACCCTGCCCCGGGCGCGTGACCTGACCCGGATCGTCACGCACTTCTACCGGGACGGGAGCAGCGCCTCGTTCCCCGAGACGCTGCAGGTGCAGGTCCGGGCGGCCGCCACGGGGGAGTGGACGGACGCGGGCGGCCCCGTCGCGGTCGGCGTGGAGGGCACGCCGGTGGTCGACGTCCCGGTGGCGGCGAGGGCGGCGTCGGCGGTGCGGGTCGTCATGACGGCCCGCCCGGGCGGCTACGTCACCGCCGGTGAGATCGAGGTGTTCGCCAAGGCCCCGGGAGTCGCCTCGGACGCCGGCGCCGCGTCCCTCGAGGTGTCGGGCACGCCGATCGCGTCGTTCGACCCGGAGACCGCCGACTACCGGGTCGTCACCCGCGCCCCGAGCCGCAGCAGGGTCACGGCGACGGCCCGCGACCCGTACGCGAAGGTCGCCGTCGCGTACCGCGACGAGCCCGGCGGGCGGTCGGCGGTCGTCACCGTGACCGGCGAGGACGGATCGCAGACCCGGACCTACCGGATCCGCCTCGTCCGACGCTGAGACCGCGCCGGCCGCGCAGGGCGGCGACCTCCCGACCGCGCCGGCCGCGCTCGCCGTGCCTCATCCGGTGGTCATCGGCCGGGTGCGGCGTGCGTAGGCGCGGGCCGCGCGGGCGCGGTCGCCGCAGCGGGTCGAGCACCAGTGGCGGCGGCCGTGACGCAGCAGGTAGCGGGTGCAGGGGGCGGAGCCGCAGGCGGTGAGGCGTTCGGTGTCGGCTCCGGTGAGCAGATCGGCCGCGTCGGCGGCGAGGGCCGCGAGGGCGTGGTCCAGGATCCGGTCGGTGGGGTGGGGGGTCGCGCGGGAGAAGCCGCCGTCCTCGTCCCACCGCAGGAGCGGGGCGGCCGGCGCCCGGGTCAGGGCGTCATTGACGGCGGCCAGGGCGGCGGGCGGGGTCGGGAGCGCGGCGACGTGAGCGGCGAACAGGGCGCGGACCTGCTCCCGCAGGGAGCGCAGTCGCCCCGTGCAGGTCTCCTGCAGTCCCGCGTCCGCCGGTGCGAGACCGTGTTCCGCGAGCCACCGGCCGGCCCCGGGCGGTGTGCCGAGACGGTCGGCGAACCGGCCGCCGGTCAGCGCGACGGCGCTGTTGACGAGGGCGAGAGCCGGGTGCTGCTCCTCGCCCGGCGCGGGCGGTGCGGCCGGCTCGATGATCGCGGACGTGTCCATGAGTCTCATGGTACGGCTTGCTGGTATCCGTGAGAAGCGGCTAGGTTTCCTCACGGATACAGTCGTTTCATCCGTGAGGTGTTCTTCGTGACTTCTTCTGCCGAGACCGTCGAGCCGTTCCCCGTTCGCGTCTTCGGGGGCCCGACCGCCTTCTTCGAGTACGGCGGCCTGCGCATCCTCACCGACCCCACCTTCGACGGCCCCGGCGACTATCCGACGCCGGGAAGGCCGCTGCTCACCAAGACCGCGCCCGCCTCCGGAGGCCCCGCCGATCTCGGCCCCGTCGACCTGGTCCTGCTCTCGCACGACCAGCACGCCGACAACCTCGATCGCTCGGGCCGCGCCCTCCTCGCCGGCGTGCCGCTCACCCTCACCACCCCGGAGAGCGGCGAGCGCCTCGGCGACCGAGCCAGGGGACTGGCCGACTGGGAGTCCGTCGAACTGGACCGGCCCGGCGGCGGCACCGTCACCGTGACCGGCGTCCCGGCCGTCCACGGTCCCGGCCCGCGCGAGGAGATCGAGCCGATCTCCGGACAGGTCGTCGGCTTCGTGCTGACCGGGCACGGGCTGCCCACCGTGTACGTCAGCGGGGACAACGCCTCCCTGGACGCGGTCCGGGAGACGGCCGCGCGGTTCGGGCCGGTGGACACCGCCGTGCTCTTCGCCGGTGCGCCCCGCATCGCCGGCCTCTACGACGGGGCGGCCCTCGTCCTGGACAGCGCTCAGGCCGCCGAGGCCGCGCGGATCCTCGACGCCCGCCGCGTGGTCCCGGTCCACTACGACAGCTGGGCCCACTTCACCGAGGGTCGCGAGGAGCTCTTGGACGCTTTCGCGACCGCCGGGTTGGCCGACCGTCTGGACTGGGGGAGCGCAAGCCGTCCGGCGGACGGGCGGTGACGCGCCGCCGCGGGTCTCGTCCGGGGCGGACGTCCCCGGTCGCGTCCTAGGCGACCGCCTTCGCGGCGGCCGCCTTGCCCTTGGCGACGGCCTCCTCGTGAGCCCTGGCCTTCGAGGCCTCGGCCAGCGGGATCAGCTCGGCCATGGCGGGATTGGAGTGGGCGGAGGTGAGCTCGGCGACGATGAACTCGACCGTCATGCCGAGCATGTCGCCCAGGACCGCTTGCAGGTAGTTCTGCACGTACTCGTAGCCCTCGCGCGGAGTGCCCGGGGCGTAGGAGCCGCCTCGGCTGGCCACCACGTAGACCGGGGTGCCCCGGACCGACGACTGCTCGGCCGGCGCGGTGCGGCCCATGAGGATCACCTGGTCGAGCCAGGTCTTCAGCGTCGACGGGACCGTGAAGTTGAACATCGGCGCGCCGATCAGCACGGCGTCCGCGTTCTCCAGCTGCTCGATCAGCTTCAGTCGCGGAGCGAAGGCCGCGGCCTGCTCGTCGGTGTGGTCGGCGGGAGCGGCGTACCCGGCGGAGGCGGTGAGAACGTCCAGGTGCGGCACCGGGTCGTCGGCCAGGTCCCGGTAGATCACGGCGCCGTCCGGGTGCTGTTCCTCCCATGCCCGGCGGAAGGCCGCCGTGACCGAACGCGAGGTGGAGGCGGACCCGGGGAAGAGCGACGAGTCGAGGTGCAGAAGCGTGGCCATGAGAAGTCTCCAGGGCAAGGGGACGGCATGACATGACGTCGGTAAGGAGCTGCCGTTCCGTGTGTACCTATTGATAGCACAGCCACTTACTTTTTTTCAGCTACTGGAGAGGCTGCCGTACACTTCCGGCATGGACGAATCGGCCACGGAGCCCTGCAAGACGGTGGACGGCGGGATCACGCGCGTCTTCGTCCTGCTCGGCAAGCGCTGGACCGGCCTGATCGTGGCCGTGCTGATGGAGCGTCCCGTGCACTTCGCCGACCTGCGGCGGGCCATCCCGGGCATCAGTGAGCGCATGCTGTCGGACCGGCTGACCGAGCTGGGCGCCGCCGGGCTCGTGGTGCGTGAGGTGGACGCGGGGCCCCCGCTGCGCGTCGCGTACCGGCTGACCGAGGCCGGCGCCGCCCTCGGGCCGGCCCTGGCGGAGCTGCGGGACTGGGCGGAGCGGTATCTGCCGGAGGAGCGGCACGGCGCGTGCCGCGGCGCGGCGACCGCCGTACCGGGGGAGTGAGTCCGCCGGAGGCGGCGCGGCGCCGGCGACCGACGTGATGCGGGGCCCCGCTGAGGAGCCTGCGGGTCAGCCCGCGACGGGTGTACGGATGGCGGCGATGTCGAACTGCAGGCGCACCTTCTCGCTCACCATGGCGCCGCCCTCCGCCAGGCGCGCGTTGTACGTCAGACCCCAGTCGGAACGGTCGATCGTGGTGGTGCCGTCGAAGCCCGCACGCTCGTAACCGAACGGGTCGACGACGTGGCCGAGGTAGGTGAGTTCGAGGACCACGGGCCGTGTCACGTTCCTGATGGTGAGGTCCCCGGTCATGCGATAGACGTCGGGGCCCGCGAGCTGTACGGCGGTGCTGGTGAAACGCATCCGCGGATAGGCCGCCGCGTCAAGGAAGTCACGGCCGGTGAGATGGGCGTCCCGCTGCTCCACGCCGGTGTCGACGCTGGCGGTGGCCAGCACGATCTCGGCGCGCGAGCGGGCCGGGTCGCGGCCGTCGAAGTAGAGGCGGCTCTCGTAGCGGGTGAAGGCCCCGCGCACCGTGGTCACCAGGGCGTGCCGGACCGAGAAGCCGACACGGCTGTGCGCGGGGTCGATCATCCACTCGCCGGTCAGCGCGGCCAGCGCGGGATCCGGCCGGCCCCCGGCGGGGGTGAACGCGGCCGGATCGGCGGGCAGTTGGGCAGCGACTGAGGGCGCCGAACGCCGAGGGGACGCTCCGCGGGTGAACAGGTTCATGATTCACGTGGTTACTGCACGGGCTGTTGCCGCTGCAAGCCCTTGCCGGGAGCCCCGCCGGTCCGAATGCGTACCGAAGGGTTCATAGACGGCCATCGTCGGCCGGGGCGCTACAACATCCACACACGGCCGTCACCGGACGGCAAGGACTCGACCGGACTCCACGGGCCGCGGGGCCGGCGTGCGAGTGGTGTTTCCCGGTCGGGCCGTGCGGTGACGGGCCGCGGTCGAGGTGCGGACTACTGGGTGTAGAAGGTGGCGTCGGCCCGGTCGGTCGTCGTGCTCACAGCCTGGACGTACAGCAGGTAGTTGTAGTGGCGGATGTAGCGGCCCGGCAGGTTGAACGACTCGTAGGAGACCCCGGCGGAGTCCGCGAGGCCGGCCCGGGCGGTGAAGGAGGCGTCGCCGGCGAACAGCGCCGTCCCGTCGTTCTTCTCCACCCACACCTCGTTGTTCTTGTGGCGCAGGAAGTAGCCCGGGAAGTTCGCCGACTCCAGGGAGACGGTTCCGGCGCCGGTGAGTCCGGTGACCACGCGGAACTGCGAGTCGGCCAGCGGGGCGACGTTCGCCTCGATCTTGGCGCGGTATTCCCAGTGCCGGACGAAGCGGTCGGGGAAGTTGTAGGAGGACAGCCGGATGGGGGTGAGGCCGTCGGCGACCGGGATGCCGAAGTCGGGTGTGCCGTCGGCCTTCCAGTAGATCTTCTGGACGCGGGTGCGGCGGTTGGGGTCGTTGAGCGGGGAACCGCTGATGTCCTTGTAGCTGCGGTCGTGGTAGACGAGGATGTCGGACGTGCCGTCCTCGGAGACCGTGAACTGGTTGTGGCCGGGGCCGTACTGGCTGGTGGCGGCGTTGCTGGCGAAGACCGGGCCCGTGGACTTGGCCCAGGCCGAAGCGCTGAGCAGGTCGGCCGAGGCGGACGCGGTCAGCATGCCCATGCAGTAGTTGGCGTCGGTGGCGCTGGCCGAGAAGGTCAGGAACACCTTGCCGTTGCGCTGGATCACGGCCGGGCCTTCGTTCACCGTCTCCCCTCCGGCGGTCTCCCACGAGGCGGTCGGCCGGCTGAGCATGACCGGTGTGCCGGTGATGGTCCAGGGGTTGGACATCTGCGCGAGGTAGATGTTGGTGCCGGGGCCGACGGCCGGGTCGTTCTGCGCCCAGGAGAGGTAGCGCGTCCCGTTCACGGCGAAGGTCGTGGCGTCCAGGGAGAAGGTGTTGAGCGGCAGGGCGATGCGGCCCTTCTCCGTCCAGGCGCCCGTGATCGGGTTCGCGTCCGCGCACTGAAGGACGTAGGGCCGGATGTTCCAGATGTTGTTGGCGTCCCCGGCGGCGAAGTAGACGTACCACGTGCCGTCGATGAAGTGGATCTCCGGGGCCCAGATGTGCGCGCCCATCGCGCCGGTGGCGTGCTTGGTCCAGATGGTCGTCTCGGCGGCCGACGTGAGCCCCTGGATCGTGGTGGCCCGGCGCAGCACGATCCGGTCGTACGCCGGCACCGTGGCGGTGAAGTAGTAGAAACCGTCGGTGTGCTTGAAGATGTGCGGGTCGGCCCGCTGCTCGGCGATGGTGTTCGTGTAGGTCACGCCGGGGGATGCCGGCACTGCGGCGCGGGCGGTGCCGGCCGAGACGCCGGTGAACGCGGCGGCTGCCGAGCCGGCCATCAGGCCGAGGACCGTGCGGCGGGTGAGCGCAGGTGTCACGGAGTACTCCCTCTGGTGCGGGTGCGGGTGCGGGTGCGGGTGCGGGTGCGGGGTGGGGTGGGGTGCGGAGGCTGCGGAAGTGCCCGCCCTTCGCGGTGCCGGTATTTCGAACAGCGTTCGTAAACTCGGCCAAAAGATAAGTTCTGCACCTGCCCCGGTCAACACTTCCGTCACAGGGGTATCCGTGAGCCTCGCGTGACGCCGCGTCGAGAGGGTCGAAGGGGAGGGGCGTCAGCGGGCCGGCGTGCGTTCGACGAAGTGCTCCAGGTCCTCCGGCGTGGGCCGCAGCAGGCCGTCGCGCAGGGCGAGGGCCGTGGCCTCGGCGCGGGAGGCGCTGCCCGTCTTGCGGAGCAGGTGCTCTACGTGACTGTGCACGGTGCGCGGGGACAGGAACAGGGCCTGGGCGATGGCCTGGTTGGTCTGTCCGCGGGCGGCCTGGGTGAGGACCTCGAGCTCGCGCGGGCTCAGGCCGTACGGCAGTTCGGTGGGCGTCTCCGTCACGAGAACCGCGTCCCTGGTCAGCGGCGACCCCGCGGCGCACCGGCTCAGCACCACGCGCCGCCACTCGCGGCCCACGGGCCACAGTGCCCGCAGCCGTCGGCCGCCGGCGGCGCTGAACGACCCGACCAGAGAGGTGAACGCGTCGTCCGCCAGGACCTCGGCCGGCTCGCGGCCGGGGAGGTCGATGACGCCAGCCGCCGTGACCAGGCTCGCGCCCGCGTCGGGCGGCAGGTCGTCCACGTCGCCGGTGTGCGCGACCGGGTCGGCGAGGGCGCCCAGGGCCGGCAGCACCGAGGAGAGCAGCCGCCGTGCGTCCGTGTCGTACGCGCCGGTGCCCTCGACGGACAGGTTGATCAGGCCGACCAGGCGCCCGCGATGGCGCAGGGCCCCGGTCAGGGCGTCCCGGAAGCCGGCCGGGCGGACCCGCTCGGCGTAGAACCAGCCGTTACGGAACCGCTGTCCGCCGGACGTCGTGTCCTCCACGTCCTCGGTGATGGACGGAGGCAGCGCCTGCCGGACGACGTTTGTGTACCAGGGGGTCGAGGTGAACTCGGCGGCCAGCGACTCCGACGTCCGGGCCGGGTAGCCGATGCCCGCGAGCTGGACGTGCGCGCCGGTGCGGGGGTCGATCGCCAGCAGGGTCGCCGCGTCGAGGGGCAGGGCCCGGCCGAGTTCGTCCAGGGCCTGGGCGCAGGCCGAGGCGGTGTCCCGTTCGCGGGTGAGCATGCCGATGCGGGCGGCCGCCGCGAGCTGCTGGTGGCTGATCATGGCAGGCCTCCGGGAACCCACGACCGGAACTGTCGTTTGGTCCCTAACGGTATGACTCTTCGGGCGGCCCGACAAGCGGTTCGCCGTTTCGTGACCGAAGTGCGCCTGCGGCCGCCCGCCGCCCGGGCCGCTCGGTATTTGTACGGATGGCGGGGCGGGACGCCGGGGTCTTTCCTGTTCGGCACAGCCCGACGCCCGATGCCAGCGAGGCCGGGCCGCGACCCTCGGAGAGCGCCGCCATGAACAGATTCCCGTCCCCGCCCCCCTCCTCGCGCCGGCTGTTCCTCGGCCTGTCCGGCGGGACCCTCGCCGCCGCGCTGCTGGGCGCCGCGGGCTGCTCGGCGCCGGGCGGGGGCGCGAGCTCCGCACAGGCCGCGGGGGCGTCGGGCGCCGGAGCGAAGACCCTCACGAAGATCGGTCTGGACTACCCGTTCACGCAGATTCCGCTCTACTCCTCGCTCGTCAAGCTCTCCACCGCCGCCGGGAAGAAGCGAGGCGTCTCCCTGGTGACCACCAACGACGCCGCGAGCGCCGACGCCCAGGCCGGCAACCTGCGCACCTGGGTCGCCCAGAAGATCCCCGCCATCGTGTCGTTCCCGATGGTCTTCGAGGCGACCGAGTCGATCGCGAAGGCCGCTACGGACGCCGGGCTGATCTGGGTCACCTACGGAGGGTCGCTGGAACACCAGAGCGCCGACATCCAGTTCAACTTCCTCAAGGGCGGCACACTCCTCGGGGAGGCCGCCGCCAAGTGGGCCCAGGAGCACCTCGGCGGCAAGGGGAAGATCGCCTTCCTCGCCGACGACACCATCCAGCTCGGCCGCGAGCGGACCAAGGGCATGATCGACGCCTTCACCAAGGCCGCACCCGGCGTCGACGTCGTCGCCCGGGAGCAGGCCATCGACCCCGACACCGGTCTGTCGAAGACCCGGGCGGTGCTTGCCAAGCACCCCGACCTCAACCTCGTCCTCGGGGTCACGGACGCCGCCGCGTACGGCGCGTACAAGGCGCTCCAGCAGACGGGCCGCGCCACGACCGACGCCAGGACCTTCGTCGGCGGCCAGGACGGCGCCGCCCCCTCCCTGCTGGCGATCAGGCAGGGCACCTTCTATCGGGCGTCGGCCGCGCTCGCGCCGCAGGACATCGCCGACGCCGTCGTCGAGGTGCCCCTCGCCGTCGCCGCCGGGAAGGCGAACCCCAGCGCCCAGGTGCCGGTCACCCTCGTCGGACCGGGCGACACCGCGCGCATCGACGCCCTGCTCGCCCAGAACGCCTAGGCGCGGCCGTCATGACCGAACCGACGCTCCGCATCCGCGGCCTCGCCAAGTCGTTCGGCGGCGTCCGCGCCCTGGACGGCGTGGACCTCACCGTCCCGGCGGGGCAGGTGCACGCGCTCCTCGGGCACAACGGCGCCGGCAAGTCGACCCTGATCAAGTGCCTCGGCGGCGCCTACCCGCCCGACAGCGGAACGATGGAGATCGACGGGACCGTCCACCCGCGGCTCAGCCCGCGCGAGTCCATCGCCGCCGGAGTGGCGATCATCTTCCAGACGCTCAGCGTCGTCGACTCCCTCACGGTCGCCGAGAACATCTTCCTCGGCCAGGAGTGGACCCGCTACGGGACCGTCCACCGGCGCGCCCAGGAGGAGGTGGCGGCGGGCCTGCTGGAACGGGTCGCCGCCACCTGCTCACCGCGCGACCGGCTCGGCGAACTGCCCATGGGGCAAAGGCAGTTGGTGGAGATCGCCAAGGCGCTCAGCCGCAGCGCCTCGGTACTCGTCCTCGACGAGCCCACCGCCGCCCTGTCCGGGGCCGAGAGCGACGCCCTCGCCGCACGCGTGGAGCACCTGCGCGCCCAGGGCCTGGCCATCGTCTACGTCACCCATCTCCTCGCCGAGGTGGAACGCCTCGCGGACGCGGTGACGGTGCTGCGGGACGGCCGCGTCACCCATCGCTCCACCGTGGCGGGACGGACCCGGCGGGAACTGGTCGAGGCCGTCGCCGGAGCCGCCTCCGCCCCGCACGGACCGGGACAGCTGCCCGACGGGCGCGGCAAACCCCGCGAACAGGGCGACCGACCCGGGACGACCGCGACCGCGTCCGACGCCTCGCCGCCTCCGCGCCCGGGACGCCCCTGCTCGGCCCGCCTCACGGTGAGGGAGCTGCGAGGACCGGGCTTCGGCCCCGTGGACCTGCACGTCGCCGAGGGCGAGATCGTGGCGCTGTACGGCCTCATCGGCGCGGGCCGCACCCGCATCCTCGAGACCCTCTTCGGCAGACGCCCCGCCGAGGGAGGAACCGTCCGCGTCGGGGACCGGACCGTCACGGCCGCCCGCCCCGCGGACGCGCTTGCCGCGGGAATCGCCCTGGTGCCGGGCGACCGGCGCCGGCAGGGCGTCTTCCCCGCGCTGAGCGCACAGGACAACGCCCTGCTCCCGTCGGTGCGCGCACTGGCCCGGCGCGGAGTGCGGGCACTGCGCGCGGAACGGCGGGTCTTCGCCGGTCTGTCCGGCGCCGTGGGACTGCGCCCGGCCGACCCCCGGCTCCCGGCGGCCGCCTTCTCCGGCGGCAACCAGCAAAAGCTCGTCCTCGGCCGGTGGATCAACGAGGCCCACGACGTCGACGTCCTGCTGCTGGACGATCCGACGCAAGGCGTCGACGTCGGCGCCCGGCAGGAGATCTACCAGGTGGTGTCCGCGCTGGCCGCACGGCGCGGCACGGCCGTGCTGTGCGCGTCCAGCGACCCCGAGGAGGTCGTCGCGCTCGCCCACCGCTGTCTGATCGTCTCCGGCGGCCGGGTGACCGGCGAGCTCTCCGGCGCCGAACTCACCGAGACCGCCCTCCTCTCGGCCGTCCACGAAACCGCCCGAACGGCGGCCCCGGCCTCCGGGCCCACCCCGTCACCGGCCTCGGCTCCGACCCCCGCACCGCACTCGACTCCGCGCCCGTCACCGGCCTCGGCGCCCACCACGTCCACGGAAGGAGCGGCATGACCACCGCGACCACCGCACCCTCGGCCGACCGTGCGCTGCCCGTCCCCCGCACGGCGGCGCACACCGTGCTCCAAGCCGTAAGGCGGCAGCCGTTGCTGCCCGTGCTCGCCGGCATGGTGCTCGTCTTCCAGTCGACGACCGGCAGCTTCCTGGACTCCGGCAACCTCCGCGGGATCGCCACCGACGCCGCCGCGGTCGCCATCGTGGCCGTGCCGCTGGCACTGCTGGTCATCAGCGGCTACCTCGACCTCTCCGTCGGCTCCACCCTCGCCCTCGGCGGTCTGGTGGCCGGCTGGCTCGCCGGGGAGCAGCAGCAGTCGCCGGCCGTCGCCGTGCTCGGCGCGCTGGCGGCGGGCGCGGCGGTCGGCGCCGTCAACGGTGTGCTGTGCTGCTACCTGGGACTGTCCGCGTTCATCGTGACCCTCGGCATGCTGACGGCGGTGCGCGGTTTCGCGCAGCAGCTCTTCCCGCTGCCGCTGAGCGGTTTCGGCTCCGGGTTCGCCTGGCTCGGCGGGGCCCGGATTGCCGGAATCGACGCACCGGTCGTGATCGCCGCCCTCGTCCTCGTGGCGGGCGCGCTGTTCCTGGCGCTCACCCCGGCCGGCCGGCACGTCTTCGCGATCGGCGTCAACCGGGAGGCCGCCTACCTCTCCGGCATCGGCGTCCGCCGCACCCCGTTCGCGCTGTTCGTCGTGACGGGCGTCGCGGCCGCGCTCGCCGGCGCGATCAAGGCCTCGGTGCTGGACAGCGTCGTCGCCGGAACCTCGGGAGCCGGATTCGAACTGACGGTGCTCACCGCGGTGCTCCTCGGCGGGGTCGCGCTGACCGGGGGCTCCGGCTCCGTTCTCGGCGTCCTGCTCGGCGTGCTGTTCCTCGGCTGCCTGCAGAACGGGCTGACACTGCTGAGCGTGCCGACGTTCTGGCAGCAGATGGCCCAGGGCGCCGCACTCGTCGCCGGCGCGGCGCTCGCCTTCTTCGGGCCCCGGCCGAACCGGTGAGCCCCGCCCGCCCCGCCGCCGGCCCTGCCGCGATTCCCGATCCGCACGCGCACCCACCGCTCCCGACACACCCGCTCCACCCCCGCTCCGAAAGGTGCCACGTGAACGACAGCGCCCCCTCCCTCGTCCTGACCGGCGGCCAGGTCCTGACCGTCGACGGCGACTTCACCGTGACCGAGGGCCTGGCCGTGCGCGGCCGGGACATCGTCGCCGTGGGCAGCGACGCGGACATGCGCGCCCTGGCAGGACCCGGCACCCGCCTCGTCGAACTCGGCGGCCGGACCGTGCTGCCCGGCATCAACGACTCCCATCTCCACGGAGCCGCGTACGGCATGACCAAGCCGCCGTTCGCCCTCGACGTCGGCCACCCGGCGGTCGGATCGATCGCCGACATCGCCGACGCGGTCGGCCGGGCGGCCCGCGCCGCCCGGCCCGGCGACTGGATCGTCGGGCTGGGCTGGGACGCCGGCTACCTCGCGGAGTGCCTCGCCGACCCGCGCCGCTTCCCGCACCGCCGCGACCTGGACGCCGTCGCCCCGGACAACCCGGTCTGCCTCACCCACTTCTCCTCGCACCTCGTCTGGGTCAACAGCGCCGCGCTGCGCCGCTGCGGCCTCGACGCGGACAGCGTGGCGCCGCCCGGCGGCGTCATCGACGCCGACCCCGACGGCCGCCCCGCCGGCATCCTGCGCGAAGCCGCCCAGCAAGCCGTCCACGTCCATCTGCCCACGCCCACGGTCGACCAGCGCCGCCGGGCGATCCAGGGCGTGGTGCGCGAACTCCACTCCCGCGGCATCACCAGCTACACCGAACCGGGTCTCGGCCCCGGCGGGGCCGGATCCTTCTTCGGTGGGTTGAGCACCGACAACTGGACCGCCTACGCCGACCTCGCGGCGAGCGGCGAACTCGAGGCCCGGGTCAGCGTCCTGCTGCTGCCCGCGCCGATGGGCGGCTCGGCCGACGACGTCCGCAAGGGACTGGCCGAACTGCGCCGCCCCGGATCGGCGGACCCGCGCCTGCTGAACGCCATCGGCGTCAAGATCTTCGCCGACGGCGTGCCCCCCAACCGCACCGCCTGGATGAACGAGCCGTACGCCGGCGGCGGCCACGGCGCGCTCTGCGTGCACGGCGACACGCCCGCGCTGCGCAGCGGCGAACTGCGCGAGATGATCCGCGTCGCCCACGAGGCGGGCTTCCAGCTCGGCGTGCACGTCACCGGCGACCGGGCCATCGACGAGGTCGTCGACGCGTTCGTCGCCGCGAACGCCGCCGTACCGCGGCCCGACGCCCGGCACTACGTCATCCACGGCGACTTCGTCGGCGCCCGCAGCCTCGCCAAGCTGGCCGCCCACGGCTACGGCGTCAACATGAACCCGGCCATCAAGTGGACCATCTCCGACCTGATGGACGAGGTCGTCGGTCCCGAGCGCTCCGCCTACCAGTGGCCCGTGCGCTCCGCGGTGGAAGCCGGGGTGCGGGTGTGCGCCAGCTCCGACGCCCCGATCACCGAGCCCGACTGGCGGCAGGGGGTGAGCGCGATGCTGCTGAGGGAGTCCAAGGCCAGCGGCCGCCCGAGCGGACCCGAGCAGTGCGTGCCGCTCGCCGAGGCGCTGCGCGCGTACACCGTCCACCCCGCCCGTCAGGACTTCGCCGAGGAGTGGAAGGGCTCGATCGAGGTCGGCAAGGTAGCCGACCTGTGCGTCCTGGACCGCCCGCTGCTGGACCGGGACCCGCACAC
The DNA here is from genome assembly GCF_044335095.1 of Streptomyces sp. NPDC020597. Classification (NCBI taxonomy): domain Bacteria; kingdom Bacillati; phylum Actinomycetota; class Actinomycetes; order Kitasatosporales; family Streptomycetaceae; genus Streptomyces; species Streptomyces sp. NPDC020597. The sequence goes on from NZ_JBIRUL010000029.1 coordinate 25,372, forward strand.
GGTCACCGACGCCGCAGTGGACCTCACGGTGTTCGACGGCCGCGTCGTCCACGAGCGCTGAGGAGACGAAAGAGCACGGAAACGGAGACGACATGACCACCGCACCCCGCATGCTGCTCGTCCTCAGCGAGAACTGGACACTCACCGGCGGCCGGGCCGATCTGCCCACCGCGATCCGCTGGGCACGCGAGGCCGAGGACGCCGGCTTCGACGCCGTCATGGTCAGCGAGCACATCGTGCTCGGCCCGGACGCGGCCGCCGACGGAGTCATGGGCAACCCCCGCGACTACGCCCTGCCGGGCAACCAGGACCCGTACACCCCCTGGCCCCACTCGCTGCTCCTGCTGGCCGCCATCGCGTCGGTCACCGAGCGGCTGCGGCTCGCCGCCGCCGCGGTCCTCGCACCCCTGCGCCACCCGCTGCTGATGGCCCGGGAGCTGGGCACCCTCGACCTGATCAGCGAGGGACGGCTGCTGGTACAGCCGACGGTGAGCTGGAGCCGGGACGAGTACGACGCGCTGGGCGTGCCCTTCACCCGCCGGGGCCGGCTGCTGGACGAGCATCTCGACGTCTGGGCCAAGGCCTGGGGGCCGTCGCCGATCTCGCACGAGAGCGCGCACTACCCCTTCCGGGACGTCTACTTCGAGCCCAAGGCCTTCCGGCCCGAAGGCCCCCGGCTCTGGTTCGGCGGACAGCGCCTGGCCGGACCGGTGCTGCGGCGGCTCGTGCGGCACGGCCACGGCTTCCACCCGCTCGGGCGGCCGACGCCACAGGACCTGCGGACGCTCGAGGAGGCCATGACGGCCGCCGGCCGGGACCTCGCCGACCTCGAGATGATCGGCGGCGCGCAGGGGGTCTTCAGCGACGACCGCTCCACCGCCGACCTCGGCGCCGCGCTCGCCGGGATACCGGAACAACTGGAACAGGGCTTCACCACGTTCTGCGTCAAGCCGAACCAGTTCACCGACGACCCGGCCGGGGTCGGAGCGTTCTGCCGTGAGGTGATGCGCCGCGTAGAGACGTTCACCCGCTGAGCCGCGCGCTCCCGGCGACCCGGTGACTGGGTGACCGGCGCCTCGCCCCCGCTCCCGGCCGGAATGTCGTTTCGTACAATTTGAGCCCGAACAACACGACGATCCACCGACCCACGCACCCCGTGGCCGAAGGAGTGTGCCGATGCCCGGCCAGCGATCCATCGCCGAAGCCGAGAAGCTCGCCGAGGCCAAACTCGGCGGCATCCCGCTGCGGCGCGAGCAGATGGCCGTCGTCGCGAACATCTACCGCGCCGCTTCGGCGGTACGGCAGCACCTGGAGAACTCCGTGCTGCGCGGCTCCGACCTCACCTGGACCGCGTTCGTCGTGCTGTGGGTGGTGTGGGTGTGGGGGGAGTCGGAGACGCGGCACGTCGCCGAGGAGGCCGGGATCTCCAAGGGGACGCTGACCGGCGTGGCGCGCACGCTGGAGGGCCGCGGTCTGGTCCGTCGGGCCGGGCACCCCACCGACGGCAGGCTGGTGCTGCTCACCCTCACCGACAAGGGGGAGGCGCTGATGCGGCGGCTGTTCCCGGCCTTCAACGAGGAGGAGGCGTTCGTGGCCGCCCGGCTCAGCGACGAGGAGTGCCGGACCGTCGCGGACGGGCTGCGTCGCGTCGTGCGGCAGGTCGAGGAGGAGGGCGAGGGACGGCGCGCCGACCTCCTCGACGGCGCCGAACCGGCCCCGCGCCGCAGCGGTCGCCGTCCGAAGGCCTGAACGGGGCCCGTTCGTCGACCTGTTCGCCGATCTCCGGCATGTGGCGATCGGCGAACCGGGACCGGGACAGGGCAGGGACCGGGAGAGAGACCGGAACGGCGACCGGGCCGGCGCGCGGGAGGCCGCATCGGAGATCGCGGTCCCCGAGTGCGGTGACGCGACGACCGCCGGCTCATGCCCGCACGGGACGGGCCGGTCTGTGCGCGATGTCTTGACGTGTACTTGGCATAGTGGCTTCATGGGAGCGCTCCCATGCGTCGGTGGCCCCCACGCCCTCCCGACCCTGCTCCGCGTTCCCCCCCACCCCTCCCGCCGGCTGGGTTCCCCGGCCTCTCACCCCAGGAGTCGCCGTGAGCACTGTGCACGCCCCACGCACCTCCTCCTCAGCCGGGTTGCTGACCAGGCTCGCGGCCCTCCTGGGCCTGGTCCTGCTGGGCGCCCTGTGTCCGACGGCGGCGCAGGCGCAGCCGGCCGCCGCTCCCGCGAGCGGCCTGCACATCAGCGACGGACGTCTGGTCGAGGGCAACGGAAAAGACTTCGTCATGCGCGGCGTCAACCACGCCCACACCTGGTACCCGGGCAGGACGCAGCAGTCGCTGGCCGACATCAAGGCGATGGGCGCCAACGCCGTGCGCGTCGTCCTCGCCGACGGTCACCGGTGGAGCGCCAACGGTCCCGCCGACGTCGCGGGCGTGATCGCCCAGTGCAAGGCCAACCGGCTGATCTGCGTGCTGGAGGTGCACGACACCACCGGCTACGGCGAGGAGGCGGCGGCCGGCACGCTGGACCAGGCGGCCGACTACTGGATCGGCCTGAAGTCCGTCCTGGCCGGCCAGGAGGGCTACGTCATCGTCAACATCGGCAACGAGCCCTGGGGCAACACCGATCCGGCGGGCTGGACGGCGCCCACGATCGCCGCGGTCAAGAAGCTGCGCGCCGCCGGACTCCAGCACACGATCATGGTGGACGCCCCCAACTGGGGCCAGGACTGGCAGGGCGTGATGAAGGCCAACGCCCGGTCCGTGTACGACGCCGACGCCACCGGCAACCTGATCTTCTCGATCCACATGTACAGCGTCTACGACACGGCGGTCGAGGTCACCGACTACCTGAACACCTTCGTCAACGCCGGACTGCCTCTTCTGATCGGGGAGTTCGGCGGCCCCGCGGACCAGTACGGGGACCCCGACGAGGACACCATGATGGCCGCCGCCGAGCAGCTGAAGCTCGGCTACCTGGCCTGGTCGTGGAGCGGCAACACCGACCCGGTCCTCGACCTGGCGCTCGACTTCGACCCCGCCCGGCTCAGTTCGTGGGGCAAGCGCGTCTTCAACGGCGTCGACGGCATCGCGCAGACGGCGAAGGAGGCCACCGTCTTCGCGGGCGGCTCGCCGGGCGACACCCAGGCGCCGACCGCCCCCGGCGCCCCGACCGCCTCGGCGGTGACGGCGACCTCCGCGACCCTTTCCTGGCCCGCGGCCACCGACGACGTCGGCGTCGCAGGCTACGACGTGGTGCGGGTCAGCGGCGCCGCCGAGACCAAGGTCGCGGCGTCCACCGGAGTCACCGCCGCCCTCACCGGGCTCACGGCGAACACCGCCTACACCTTCGCCGTGTACGCCCGCGACGCCGCCGGGAACCGCTCCGCCCGCTCGGCGACGGTGAACGTCACCACGGGCAGCGCGCCCGCCGTGGCCTGTTCCGTCGCCTACCGGGTGGTGGGGGAGTGGCCTGGCGGCTTCCAGGGGGACATCACCCTGCGCAACACCGGCGCCGCCCCCATCAACGGCTGGAAGATGGTCTTCGCCTTCGCCGACGGCCAGACCGTCGCCAACATGTGGGGCGGCTCCGCGGCCCAGAGCGGAGGCACGGTGAGCGTCACGCCCGCCGCCTACACCTCCACCGTCCCGGCCGGCGGCTCGGTCACCGTCGGCTTCATCGGCAGCAAGGGCGCGACCAACACCGCGCCGACCGCGTTCACGCTCAACGGCGGTGCTTGCGCCACCTCCTGATGCATCGTCATCGACACTTCCCGATGCCCGCTCCGGGCGCAGGCGGAAGTGAGGGCGGCGGCTCCCGCGCTCCCGCGGAAGCCGCCTCCCGACGCCGTGGGCGTTGCGGTCCGCAGCGGTCCGGGGGAAGCGGGGGATCGCGGTCCGAGGGTGCGAGGGCTGCGGTCCGGAGGGCGAGGGGGCTGCGGTCCCAGGGACGCGAGGGCTGCGGTCCCGGGGACGCGGGCGCTCGGCCGACGGCCCCGTCCCACCCCCCGGCACGCCTCGCCGGCCTGCGGTCCGCCGCCGCCCGGGACGAGCGGACCGATCGTCGGAAAGCACCCCGTACTGTGTGCGCATGTCCTCGACGCCCCGGTGGCTCAACGCCGACGAACGACGTGCCTGGCTGGCCTACGTCGAGTTCTCCACGCTGCTGTCCGACCACCTGAACCGGCAGCTGAGGCGCGACGCAGGCATGACACACGCCGACTACAGTCTGCTGGCCTACCTCTCCATGGCCCCGCGGACCACCCTCGGCATGTCCGACCTGGCAGAGCGGCTGAAGATCACCCGCAGCCGGCTCACCCACGCGGTGAGCCGGCTGCGCGACGTCGGCCTCGTGGACCGCCGGGAGGACCCGGCGGACGGCCGTGGCCAGCTCGCCTTCCTCACCGACGCGGGCCGGGCCCTGCTGGAGGAGGTGGCCCCCGGCCATGTCGAGGCCGTGCGCCGGGCGGTGTTCGACGTGCTCACTCCCGAACAGGTGCGGCAGTTCGCGGAGATCGGCGAGGCGATCGGCGAGGCCCTGCACCGGGCCGAGAGCACCGAGGCCGACCCCGCCGCGCTGCCCTGGCGGCGCCGGTAGGGCCGGTCCCGGGGGCCGGGGCGCGACGGCTGCGGCGATCGCCGTTCCGGCTTGTTCGGCGGGGAATCGAGAAGAACCGGCCGACGGTCCGTACCTGGGGGTACCGGGGGCGGCGTCCGCCCTCCGGCCACGCCACCGATCCTAGGGACACCTCGTGAACGCAACCGCCGCCATCGGCGTCACCGGCCTCGGCGTGATGGGCCGCAACCTCGCGCGCAACTTCGCCCGCAACGGCTACACCGTCGCCGTCCACAACCGCACCGCCGGACGCACCCGCGCACTCGTCGAGGAGTTCGGGCACGAGGGCGCGTTCGTGCCCGCCGAGTCGGCCGCGGACTTCGTGGCGGCGCTGGAACGCCCCCGTCGCCTGATGATCATGGTGCAGGCGGGCGCCGTCACCGACGCGGTCATCGAGGAGTTCGCCCCGCTCCTGGAGCCCGGCGACATGATCATCGACGGTGGCAACGCCCACTACGCCGACACCCGGCGCCGCGAGGAGTCCCTCCGCGAGCGCGGCCTGCACTTCGTCGGGGCCGGCGTCTCCGGCGGCGAGGAGGGCGCGCTGAACGGGCCGGCGATCATGGTCGGCGGCTCCAGCGAGTCGTACGACGTGCTCGGCCCGATGTTCGAGTCCATCAGCGCCAAGGTCGACGGCGAGCCCTGCGCCACGCACATCGGCACCGACGGCGCCGGACACTTCGTCAAGATGGTGCACAACGGCATCGAGTACGCCGACATGCAGCTCATCGCCGAGGCGTACGACCTGCTGCGCCAGGTCGCCGGCTACACACCGGCCGAGATCGCCGGCATCTTCCGGACCTGGAACGAGGGCCGCCTCGGCTCGTACCTCATCGAGATCACCGCCGAGGTGCTCGCGCACGCCGACGCCGCAACCGGCCGGGCGTTCGTCGACGTCGTCGCCGACGCCGCCGGGCAGAAGGGCACCGGTCGCTGGACCGTGCAGACCGCCCTGGAGCTGGGCTCCCCGGTGACCGCCATCGCCCAGGCCACGTTCGCCCGGGCCGCCTCCGGGCAGCGCGAACTGCGCGCCGCCTACGCGGGCCTGCCCGGCGGCACCACGCCGCCGCTCAGCCGCACCGAGGCCACCCGCTTCACTTCGCAGGTCGAGCACGCCCTGTACGCCTCGAAGGTCATCGCGTACGACCAGGGCTGGAAGATGATCCAGGACGCGGCCGGCGAGTTCGGCTGGAAGATCGACCTGGGCGCGGTCGCCCGGATCTGGCGCGGCGGCTGCATCATCCGCGCCTCGTTCCTGGACCGCATCCGCGCCGCGTACGCGACCGACCCGGACCTGGTCAGCCTGCTCGGCGAGATGGAGTTCGCCATGGAGATCACCGACGCTCAGGTGCCCTGGCGGGAGACCGTGGCCTCCGCGGCCCGCCGCGGAATCCCGGTGCCGGCCTTCTCCGCCGCGCTCGCCCACTACGACACCCTGCGGGCGGAGCGGCTGCCCGCGGCCCTGCTCCAGGGCCAGCGCGACTACTTCGGCGCCCACACCTACGGCCGCACCGACCGGCCGGGCGCGTTCCACACCCACTGGGCCGAGCCGGGACGCCCGGAGACGTCCGCCTGACGGATCCCGGAGACTGCGGATTCCGGGAACGGCGGATTCCGGGAACGGCGGATTCCGGGAACGGCGGATTCCGGGAACGGCGGATTCCGGGAACGGCCGGAGCGGGGCGCCCGTCGGGCGCCCCGCTCCGGCCGTCGCGGTCTTCCGGCAGTTCCCGGCGACCGCCGGTCAGGCGCTTGTGGCGGGGAACGTCGGGTACTCCACGCCCGAGACGTGCTGGACGACGCGGACGACCTGGCAGGAGTAGCCGAACTCGTTGTCGTACCAGAGGTAGAGGATCGCGTTGTCCCCGTCGACCTTGGTGGCGCCGGCGTCGATGATCGAGGCGTGGCGCGAGCCGATGAAGTCCATCGAGACCGCGTCCGGCGCCGTGGTGAAGTCGATCTGGCGGCGCAGCGGCGAGGTCAGCGAGACGCCGCGCAGGTACTCGAGGACCTCCTCGCGGTCCGTCTCGCGGCCGAGCCGCAGGCTCAGGATCGCGATCGAGACGTCCGGCACCGGGACCCGGATCGAGCTGCCGGTGATCGGCGCGTCGAGGTCGGGCAGCGCCTTGGCGACCGCGGACGCCGCGCCGGTCTCGGTGATGACCATGTTCAGCGGCGCCGAGCGGCCGCGGCGGTCGGCCTTGTGGTAGTTGTCCAGCAGGTTCTGGTCGTTGGTGAACGAGTGGACGGTCTCCACGTGGCCGCGCAGCACGCCGTACTCGTCGGCCATCGCCTTCAGCGGCGGGACGATCGCGTTGGTGGTGCAGGACGCGCAGGACAGGATCCGCTCGTCCGGCTTGACGGTGTCGTGATTGACGCCGTGCACGATGTTCGGGACGTCGCCCTTGCCGGGAGCGGTCAGGACCACCTTGTCGACGCCGGGGCGCAGGTGCTGGGACAGGCCCTCGCGGTCGCGCCACTTGCCGGTGTTGTCGATCAGGATGGCGTTGTCGATGCCGTACGCCGTGTAGTCGACCTCGGACGGGTCGTTCGCGTAGATGACCGTGATCTCGTTGCCGTTGGCGATGATCTTGTTGTTGGTCTCGTCGACCGTGATCGTGCCCTGGAACTGGCCGTGCACGGAGTCGCGGCGCAGCAGGGACGCCCGCTTGACGAGATCCTGCTCGCCGCCGCCGCGCACCACGATGGCGCGCAGCCGCAGGCCGTTGCCGGAGCCGGACTTCTCGATGAGCAGCCGGGCCACGAGACGGCCGATCCGGCCGAACCCGTACAGCACGACGTCGCGCGGTTCGCGCCGGTCGATCTTGTTGGCGCCGGTGGCGCCGGCGACGGCCTCGGCGGTGAAGTCCCGCACCGACAGACCGCGGTCGTCGGCCCGGTGGCTCTCGGCGAGGATGCCCAGGTCGATCTGGGACGGGCCGAGGTCGAGGGAGGTGAGGGCCTCCAGGTAGGGGAGCGTCTCGGTGACCGAGAGCTCCTCGCCCGCGATCTGCCGGGCGAACCGGTGGGTCTTGAGGATGCTGACCACCGACTTGTTCACCAGGGAGCGGCTGTGCAGCAGGACCGTCACGTCCCGCTCGCGGTGCAGCTTCCCGATCATCGGGATCATCGACTCCGCGATCTCCTCGCGGTTCTTCCAGTCAGTGAACGAATCGTCGTTGAGCGTCACGGGCCTATCTTTCGAGCTAGGTGGCGCTCATATGCTAACCCTTCCGTTTTTTGATCATTCCAGCGGGCCCGCGCTCAGGTGTGCGGGGCCCGTGCGTGGCGGGGGACGGCGGGGCCGGGCGCCCGGGCGGGGGATCGTGCGGGCGTCCGCCCCGGCCGCCCGTCGGGGAGTGTCAGGACTGCTCCGAGGACTGCTCGGAAGGCTGCTGCTGACGACGCGGGATACCGAGGGCGCACACGGCGCCGGCGAGGACGACCGCCACGCCCGTCCAGACCGCGGGGTGCAGCCCGTCCACGAACTGCTGCGGGCCCATGGTGCTGCCGTGGGACACGAACACCGTGCTCAGCACCGCGATGCCCAGGGCGCCGCCGATCTCGCGGACCGTGGAGTTGGCGCCGGACGCCTTGCCGGCGTGCTCCTTGGCGACCGAGCCGAGCACCACCGCCGCCGTCGGCGCGAAGACGAATCCCATGCCGACGCCGGCCACGATCATCGGTCCGACCAGTGAGGAGTACGGCGTGTCGACGTCCGCGACCAGGTTGATCCACCCCAGGCCGACGCCCTGGAGGAAGAGGCCGAGGGCCATCAGTCGGCCGCCGCCCACCCGGTCCGTGAGCAGGCCCGCCACGGGCGCGACGAACATCGGCATCAGCGTCCAGGCCAGGGTGCGCACACCGGCCTCCAGCGGGGTGCGGGCCGGCACGATCTGAAGGTACTGCGCGAGCAGGAACAGGGAGCCGAAGACGCCGAAGTACATCGTCGCCGAGACGACGTTGGCGAGGGTGAAGGATCGGACGCGGTAGAAGGACAGCGGCAGCATCGGCTCCGACACCCGGGACTCCCGGCCGACGAAGGCGGCCAGCAGGACCGCGCCCGCGGTGAACGCGCCGAGCACCTTCGCCGACGTCCAGCCGTCCGGCTCGCCGTGCACGATCGCCCAGACCACCGCGCACAGCCCGGCCGCCGCCAGCACCATGCCGACCAGGTCCAGGCGCACGCCGGGCAGCGAGCTCTCCCGCAGGGCGAAGAGCACCAGCGGGATCGCGATCACGCACACCGGGACGTTGATCCAGAAGATCCACCGCCAGTCGAGGCCTTCCACCACCGCGCCGCCCACCACCGGGCCCATCGCGACGGCCAGACCGCTGACCCCGGACCACACGCCGAGCGCCATGCCGCGCAGCCGGTCGGGCACCGCGTGGGACAGCAGGGTCAACGAAAGCGGCATGACGGCCGCCGCTCCGAAGCCCTGGACCGTGCGGAAGGCGATCAGCTGGGTGCTGGTGTCGGAGAGGCCGCAGCCGATGGACGCCAGGGTGAACAGGGCGATGCCGGCGACGAAGACCCGCCGGCGTCCGAACCGGTCGCCCAGCGCGGCGCCGGTCATGAGCAGACAGGCGAAGCTCAGTACGTACGCGTTGACGAACCACTGCAGTTGCTGCGTGTCCGCCTTCAGATCGACGGCCAGCGTGTGCAGGGCCGTGGAGACGACGAGGTTGTCGAGCGCGACCATGAACATGGGCACACTGGCGGCGACGATCGCGAGCCACAGGGGTATGCGCCGGCGCTCGGCCGGCGGGGCGGAGGCGGCCGGTGCGTCGAGGACCGGGCTCGTTTCGGACAGCGTCATGGCGTGGATCTCTCCTGGGCGAGGGGTTTCAGGCACCGGTGCGTGACTGCTCGGCGAGGCGGCGGCGGGCCTCCGTCCAGTCGACGGGCAGATCCGCCGCCGTGGTCTGCCAGAAGGTGAAGACCGAGTCCTTCATGGTCGGCCGCAGCCCGGTCATGATCGATTTGTGCGGTTCGGTCCGCGCGTACGTGTAGAGCGCGTCCTGGTCCTCCCAGGCCGACAGCGTCCAGAAGGTGCGCTTCAGGGGCTGGGCGATCAGCGAGGCGCCGTAGACGCCCGGCGCGCCGGACACCTGCTTCCACGCGGCCAGCGACCTGAGGAAGAAGCGCGGGACGTCCTTGAACGAGCGGACCTCGAACCGGGACGCCATGACGAACGCCTCGGCGTCGGGGGCGGGGGTGCTGACGGTGGTCCAGCGCAGGGTGGGCATGGCTGATGCCTTCTCTCCGGCGGCGCGAGGGAATATTGGATACCTCTACTATCTATGTTAGACAGTAGAGGTATCCAGTTTTTCGGGCAAGGCCCACCAGCGAACCGGAGCCGACCGCATGCGCATCTCCGAACTGAGCCGCCGCAGCGGCGTCTCCGTGACGACGATCAAGTACTACCTCCGTGAGGGGCTCCTCCCGCCGGGCCGTCAGACCGCCGCCACCCAGGCCGAGTACGACGACCAGCACCTGCGCCGGCTTCGCCTGGTCCGCGCCCTGACCGGCGTGCGCGGCCTGTCGGTGAGCACCACCCGTGAGGTGCTCGACGCCCTCGCCGAGCACACGGGCGACACCCACCGGCTGCTGGGCCTCGCGCTGGGGTCCGTACGGGTGGGCGGCAGTCCGGCCGAGGACGGACCGGAGGCGGCCGAGGTCGAGGAACTGGTCGAGGAGCTGGACTGGGACGTGCACCGGTCGGCGCCCGCCAGGGCCGCCCTCGCCGAGACCCTGGGCTCCCTGCGTGACCTGGGAGTCCCGCTCGACTGGCGGACCCTGCTGCCCTACGCGCGGCTCGCCGAGCGCACCGCCGTCCTCGATCTCGACCAACTCGACGGTCTGGACGACCCGTTGGAGGCCGCCGAGCGCGCCCTGCTGCTGACCGTCCTCCTGGAGCCCGCCCTGATGGCGCTCAGGCGCATGGCCCAGGAGAACGAGTCGGCCCGCAGGCACACGCCCTAGCCGCCCCCCTTTCGCGTCGCGGCGGAAGGCGCCCGGTGTCATTTGCACGCGGCGGGCGGAGAACGTGCCGCACCGGGCGAAGAACGTGCCGCGCCGCGCGGTGGCCGGCGCTTTCCCGGCCGGCACCCGCCGCGACCGGGCGCACCCGCACGGTCGTCGCCTGCCGGGCGCACCCGCACGGTGGTCGCGCCCCGCGGACGTGCCCGCGCGGTCTCGCCTGCCGGAGGCCCCGCGCACGACGGCCGGGCCTGCCCGCCACCGCCCGGGGGATTGAGGTCCGCCCGCTCGGGTACGCGAGCCGGACCGCCGCTACCAGGGGAGACGCCATGGAGACGCCCGCACACGACCGCAACCACAACCCGGCCGCACTGGCGCTGGACGCGCTGGCGCGGGACACCGGGGACACCACGGCACTGGACACGCTCGCGCACAGCGACGTGCTCGTGCCGGTGCCCGACGACGCACTCGACGAGGACATCACCAACCCGGCCACCGTCGCCCTGCCGGTTCTCGAGCAGCCAGGGGGAGCACCCGTGGTGCCGGTGTTCACCTCGGAGCCGGAGATGGTCGAGCTGCTGCCCGAGGTCGACCGCTACCGGTTGGTGCCGCTCGGCGCGCTCGCCGCGCAGTGGCCGACCGGCGAACTGTCCCTGTCCATCGACGGGGCCGGCGACCACCCGCTGACGCTCACCTCCGAGGGGGTGCGCACCCTGCTGGTCCGCTGAGCGGCGCCGGCCGGGCCCTGTCCGCCCCGGATCGGATCCAGCGCGCGCCTCAGGACCCGGTCAGCATCCGCTCCAGCACCGCCCGCTGCAGAGGCAGGACCTCGGTGTGCAGGTCGCGGCCCTTGCGGGTCAGCGCGACCCAGACCCCGCGCCGGTCCTCCGCACAGATCGAGCGCTCCACCAGGCCCTCCTTCTCCAGGCGGCCGATGAGGCGGGACAGCGCGCTCTGGCTGAGGTGCACGCGTCCGACGAGGTTCTGCACCCGGCACTGGTCGCCCGCCCGGGGAGCCTCGGCGGCGAGGATGTCGAGCACCTCGAAGTCGCTGGCCCCCAGGCCGTGCGGATGCAGCGCGCGGTCGATCTCGCACATCGTGCGGGCGTGCACCGACAGGATGTCGCGCCACCGCTGCTCAAGGCCCGTCCCGGCCGTTTTCGCTGCCATACCCGCATGGTAACGCCGTCCGGGGCGTTCGTTGACTACGCAATAAGTGCGAGTGCATGCAGTGGCCCGGGAGGGCCGTCTCTCAGGAGGGGTCCTGGAGAAGGCCCACCAGGTTCCCGTCCGCGTCCTTCACGGACGCGATGAGCCGTCCGTTGCCGACGTCTTGGACGTCCTGGAGCACCTCCGCCCCCGCCGCCAGCAGGGCCGCGAGACGGTCGCGGATGTCGGTGACGTGCCAATAGGGGACCGGCCCCGTCAGCCCCTGGGCGTGGCCGTTGGGGTTCAGGCCGATGTCCTGGCCGGCGGCCTTGTATCCGACGTAGTACGGCTCGTCGGCGTACGGCTCGACTCCCAGCAGCGCGGTGAACAGGGCCTTCGCGCGGTCGACGTCCTTGACGGGGTAGATGATCGTCTGCAGTCCGGCGGCCATGACGCTCTCCTCGGTGAAGTGATGCGGTACCGGGAACACCTCCGTGCTCTCCTGGTCCCACGCTAGGACGGGGGCGCGGCTCGCGGCTTCTCCGATCCTGACCGTTTGCGGCTTCCAGCCGCTCCCCGGCCCGCTGCCACGGCCCCGCTCGCAGGACGCGGCATCGCCCACGAACGCCGGTGACGAGACACCGGCCGCATCCGCCGTCCGGGCGAGGCCGCCCGCCCCGACGCCCGGAGGGCTCCCGGACCAGCGGACCCGGACCAGCGGACCCGGACCAGCGGACCCCGGGCCGGTGAGGCACCCCCGGGCCGGCGAGGCGCCCCCGGGCCGGCGAGGCGACCCCGAGCCGGGGCCCCGAGGCCGGGCGAACGGATCCCCCGAGGCCGGTCGGACGAACCCTGAGGTCAGGCGGACTCCCGCCGCACCAGTTCCGTCGGCAGGATCACCGCTGCCGGGTCCTCGCCGCCGATCTGGGCGAGGAGCACCCGGACCATCTCACTGCTGATCCGGTCCCAGGGCTGGCGGATGGTGGTGAGGGAGGGGCTGGCCGCGGTCGCCGCCGGTGAGTCGTCGAAGCCGCCGACCGCCACGTCCTGCGGCACCCGTCGCCCCGCCTTGTGCAGCGCCGTCAGCACGCCCTGCGCCATCAGGTCGGACGCGACGAACACCGCGTCCAGCTCGGGCGCCCGGGCCAGCAGCAGCTCCGCGCCGGCCTCGCCGCTGGCCCGGCTGTAGTCGCCGGACACGACCAGCCGTTCGTCGTACGCGACGCCCGCCTCGGCGAGCACCTCCCGGTACCCGGCGAGCCGCTCCACACCGCCCGGGGTGTCCAGCGGGCCGGTGACCACGCCGACCCGCCGCCGGCCCTGCGTCAGCAGGTGCCGCACCATGTCCCGGGCGCCGTCGCGGTCGTCGGCGGTTACGTAACTCACCTTGGAGCCGATCCCGATCGGCTTGCCGCAGGCGACCAGCGGCACCCCCGCCTCGCGCAGCTCGGTGGCGATCGGGTCCCCGGAATGACTGGAGACCAGCAGCACCCCGTCCACGTGCCCGGCCGTGATGTACCGCGTGATGCGCCGGCGTTCGTCGTCGGTGCCGGCCAGCATCAGCAGGAGGGGTACGTCGTGCGCGGCGAGCGCCTGGGTGCAGCCGCGCAGCAGGACGTTGAAGTTGGGATCCTCGAAGAACCGCTCCTGCGGCTCCGTGAGCAGGAAGCCCACGGAGTCGGAGCGGCCGGTGATCAGCGAGCGGGCGTGCCGGTTCACGACGTAACCCGTCCTGCGGATGGCGGCGTTGACCGCCTCCGCCGCGGCCGGGCTGACATAGTGGCCGCCGTTGAGGACCCGCGAGACGGTGCCCCGGGAGACCCCCGCCTCGCGCGCCACGTCGTGGATGGTCGGCGGTCTGCGCCGGCCCCCCGCATCCTTGTTCATGGTCACGACTTTACGGCTCCGGACAGCAGATCCAGGCTCCAGAAGCGCTGGACCACCAGGAACAGCGCCACCAGCGGGATCACGGCCAGGAACGCGCCGGTGATCACCAGCGTGTACAGCGCGGGCTGGTTGGCCCCCTGCTCCAGCAACGTGAACAGGCCGAGCGTGATCGGGAACTTCTCGTCGTCGCTGAGCATGATGTACGGCAGCAGGAAGTTGTTCCACACCGCCACGAACTGGAACAGGAACACCGTCACCAGCCCCGGGACCATCATCGGCAGCGCGATCCGGCTGAAGATCCGCCACTCGCTCGCCCCGTCCATCCGCCCGGCCTCCACCACGTCGCCCGGCACAGCCGCCGCCGCGTAGATGCGGGCGAGATAGACGCCGTAGGGCGACAGGATCTGCGGGAGCAGCACCGACCAGTACGAGTCGGTGAGGTCGGCCTGGGCCAGCAGCAGGTACTGCGGGACGGCCAGGATGACCGGCGGCATGAGCACACCCGCGAGCAGGATGTTGAAGATCGACTCCCGGCCGCGGAAGCGGTAGACGGCGAGGGCGTAGCCGCTGAACGCCGACACGCACGTCGACAGCAGGGCGCCGAGCCCCGCGTACAGCGCGGAGTTGCCCATCCACGTCCAGTACACGCCGTCGCGGTAGGAGTCGAGGTCCTGGAGGTTGTCGGCGAAGCCCGTGCCCGGCAGGAAGGTGAACGTGGAGAACAGCTCACGGCCGGACTTGGTGGACGCGATGACCACCCAGGCGACCGGCAGGAGGCAGTAGACCGCGCCCAGCAGCAGGGTGACCGTGGGGATCAGGGCGATCCGGCCGCGCAGCGGCGGACGCCCGCGCGCGGCGCCGGTCGCGCCGGCCGTGGAGGGGGTCTTGTGGACGGCGAGTGTGCTCATGACGCCGCTTTCTGCCTGTTTCGGCGGTTCGCGGCCCGCAGGAAGCCGAAGGACAGCACCAGCGTGGCCAGGGCGATGATCACGGCCTCGGCGGCCGCCTGGTAGACGTCACCCGTGCCGAACGCGTCCCGGTACACCTTCATCAGCGGACTCCAGGTCGTGGACACGGAGTTGGTGAGCGGCTTGAGGGTGGTCGGCTCGTTGAACACCTGGAGCGTGGCGATGATCGAGAAGAAGAAGGTCAGCACCAGCGAGGGCGCCACCATCGGAATCTTGATCCGCAGCGCGGTCTGCAGCGGGGTCGCGCCGTCCAGCTTCGCCGCCTCGTGCACCTCGGCCGGGATGGCCCGCAACGAGGTGTAGATGACGATCATGTTGAAGCCGGTGCCGCCCCAGACCGCGATGTTCGACAGGGCGAGGTACAGCGGGCCGCCGTCGAGCAGGTCGGGCTGCGGCAGCCCCAGCTTCTCGAGGGCGTAGGAGAACGGGCTGACGTCGGGCAGGTAGAGGAAGCCCCACAGCAGCGCCGCCACGACGCCGGGGATGGCGTACGGGAGGAATATCGCGAGCCGGGTGAAGGGGGCGAGCCGCACCTTCTCGGAGTCGAGCATCAGCGCGAACAGCAGGGCCAGGCCCAGCATGACGGGGACGACGATGCAGCCGTACCCGAGGACGCGCAGCGCGCCGTCGAGCAGTTCGCCGTCGGTGAGGGCGTCGGTGTAGTTCTCCGGGCCGGCCCAGACCTCCTTGCGGGCGCCCGAGCCGAGGCCGAGGCCCGAGACGCGCACCTTGTGGAAGCTGAGCCAGACCGCGTACCCGATCGGAAGCGCGAAGAACAGCGCGAAGAGGATCGTCGCGGGGATGAGGAACGCGTACGGGGCGCCCTTGACCCCGTACGACGTCCGGCGTGCGGTGGTCACTCGGAGACCTCGAAGCCCTGCTTCTTCATGTCGGCGACCGTGTCCGCCTGCATGGTGGCGAGGGCGGCGGAGAAGTCCGACCTGTTCTTGGCGGCGGCGCCGAACGCGTCCTTGAAGCTCGTGTAGGCCACGTTCACGTTCGGGCCCCAGGCCGAGGGCGCCGTGCTCTTCGCGATCCTGGCGGCGGTGGTGTAGAAGTCCGCCTGGTTCGAGAAGTAGTCCGGCGGGGTGATGAAGGCGCCGCTGAGCTGGGCGGACGTGGAGGCCGGGTAGATGCCTCCCTCCTTGGCCAGCGCGTTGAGGGCGTCGCCGTCGGTGTTCAGCCAGGCGGCGAACTTCGCGGCGGCCGCCTTGTGCTTCGAGTCCGTCGTCACGGCCGTGGACGATCCGCCCCAGCTGCCGGTGACGTTCCCGCCGGCGGACCACTGGGGGAGCGGGGCCATCGCCCACTTGCCCTTGGTGTCGGGCGCGGCGGTGGTCAGCGTGCCCGGCGCCCACACGGCGGAGACCCAGGCGATCTGCTTGCCGGTGTTGAGCGCCTTGTTCCAGGCCGGGGTGTACATGGGCTGGTTGTCGACGGCGCCCTCCTTGACCAGGCCGCCCCAGAAGTCGGCGACCTTCCTGGTGGCCGCGTCGTCGATGCCGACCTTCCACGTGTCGCCGGAGGTGGTCCACCACTTGGCGCCGGCCTGCTGGGCGAGGCCCGCGAAGAGGCCGGAGTCGTTGGCGGAGAAGGTGGTGAGGTCCGTGCCCGGAGCCTTCTTCTTCAGGGCGCGCGCGGTAGCGGCGAACTGCTCCCAGGTGGTGGGGACGGTCAGGCCGTACTTCTCGAACAGGTCGGCGCGGTAGTAGAACATCATCGGCCCGATGTCCTGCGGCACCGCGTAGACGGCGTCCGTGCCCAGCGTCGTCTGCTGCCAGACGCCGTCCGCGAACTTGCTCTTCGCGTCGCCGACGTCCTTGCCGATGTCCGCGAGCGCGTCGTTGCTGACCAGCGTCGGCAGCGCCTGGTACTCGGCCTGGACCAGGTCGGGGGCCTTGCCGGCCTTGTGCGCGGTGAGGATCTTGGTGATCAGCGTGTCGCCGGACGCCTGCTTCTTCACCGTGACCGTGATCCGGTCCTTCTTGCCCTGGCCCTTGTTCCACAGGTCGACGACCTTGTCCATGCCGGGCGTCCACGTCCAGTACGTGAGCGAGACCGGACCGGACTCGGCGCCGCCGTCCTCGTCGGACGAGCCGCAGGCGGCGAGGGCGGTGCCGCCCAGAGCGACGGCGAGAGCAGCCGCGACGAGGCGTCCGCGCTTCGTGATGGACATGGATCTCTCCCTGACCTGGGTTCTGATGTCTGTGAGCGTTCACAGTAGAGAAACATCCTGGACGCTTGTCAATGGTTGTTGCTGTGCGGTTATGTTGAGGTCGCACCCGCCTGATGATGTGTGTGCACGTTCCCAAATGATCGACCAAACGGGAGAAATCCATGCCGGAGACCACCCCCAAGGGCCTCACCGGGCTCGCCTTCGGTGGGGACTACAACCCCGAGCAGTGGCCGGAATCCGTCTGGCAGGAGGACGTCCGGCTGATGCAGGAGGCCGGCGTCACCATGGTCAGCGTCGGGATCTTCTCCTGGGCCCTCCTCGAACCCTCGCCGGGGGAGTACGACTTCGGCTGGCTCGACCGGGTGATCGACCTGCTGCACGAGCACGGCGTCCGCGTCGACCTGGGCACCCCGACCGTGTCACCGCCGGTCTGGTTCTACCGCCGCCACCCCGACGCCCTGCCGGTGACCGCCGAGGGCGTGCGCTACGAGTTCGGCTCCCGCGGCGCGATCTGCCACAGCAACGCGCACTACCGCGCGGCTGCGGCGAACATCACCACGCGCCTGGCCGAGCGCTACGGCGACCACCCGGCGCTGGCGATGTGGCACGTGCACAACGAGTACGGCGTCCCCGTCTCCGCCTGCTACTGCGACTCCTGCGCCGCCCACTTCCGCCGCTGGCTGGCGACGGCCTACGGCACGGTCGACGCCGTGAACGAGGCCTGGGGCACCGCCTTCTGGGGCCAGCGGTACGCGCGCTTCGAGGACGTCAACCCGCCGCGCGCCACCCCGACGGTCGGCAACCCGGGCCAGGCCCTCGACTACAAGCGGTTCGCCGACGCGACGATGCGCGAGAACTTCCGCGCGGAGCGGGACATCCTGCACCGCCTCGCGCCCGGCGTCCCGGTCACGACCAACTTCATGACCGCCCTCAGCCAGTGCGACTCCGTCGACTACTGGGCCTGGGGCCGAGAGGTCGACATCGTCACCAACGACCACTACCTGATCACCGACGGCCGCCGCACCCACGTCAACCTCGCGATGGCCGCCGACCTCACCCGCTCCGTCGCGGGCGGCGCCCCCTGGATCCTGCTGGAGCACTCCACCTCGGGCATCAACTGGCAGCCGCGCAACCCCGCCAAGGCCCCCGGCCAGATGGCCCGCAACTCGCTGGCGCACGTGGCGCGCGGCTCCGAGGGGGCCATGTTCTTCCAGTGGCGGCAGTCCCGGCGCGGCGCCGAGAAGTTCCACTCGGCGATGGTCCCGCACGGCGGCGCCGACACCCGGGTGTGGCGCGAGGTCGTCGAACTCGGCGCGGCCCTCGACTCCCTGGCCGCGATCCGCGGCACCCGCACCGTCGCCGACGCGGCCGTCCTGTGGGACTGGCACTCCTGGTGGGCGCAGAACCTGGACTGGCGGCCCAGCGAGGACGCCGATCCCCGCGAGCGCGCCGACGCCTTCTACGAGGTCCTCCACGACCGCCACCTCACCGTCGACTTCGCCCCTCCCGAGGCCGACCTGTCGCGGTACCCGCTGGTCGTCGTGCCCGCCCTGTACCTGATGACGCAGGCGGCCGGCCGCAACCTCACGGAGTACGTCGAGAACGGCGGCACCCTCGTCGTGTCGTACTTCTCGGGCATCGTCGACGAGCACGACGCGGTGCACGAGGGCGCCTACCCCGGCCCGCTGCGCGACGTCCTCGGCCTGACCGTCGAGGAGTTCTCGCCGCTGCTGCCGGGCGAGCGCGTGCGCGTCGCCGGCCCCGAAGGCTCAGGATTCGAAAGCGACGTGTGGACGGAGTTCGTGACCCCGCGCGGCGCCGAGACCGTGTGGACGTACGCCGACGGCCTCGCCGCCGGCCGCCCCGCCGTCACCCGGCACCGCCTCGGCGAGGGAACCGCCTGGTACGTCTCCACCCGCCTCGGCGCCGACGGCCTCGACGCGCTGATCGGCCGCGCCGCCGAGGACGCGGCGATCGCCCCGCGCGCCGAACTGCCCCGTGACGTCGAGACGGTGCGCCGCTCCGGCGAGACCGGCGACTACCTCTTCGTGATCAACCACACCGCCGCCGACGTCAAGGTGCCCCTGGAGACGTCCGGCGCCGAACTGCTGACGGGCGAACGCGCCACGGGCCGCCTCGCGGTCCCGGCGGGAGCCGTACGGGTCGTGCGACTCGACGGCTGAACCGACTCCCCCTTCGCCCGTGGAGCCGCGAGCCGCGGGCGGAGCGGGTCCCTCACGCCACGAGGGAATTCCACACCCATCACGTCGAAGGGACGACGGACGACGATGTTCCATCCCAGACGCACGCTCAGGGCCCTGCTGCTTCCGCTCGCCGCGGGCCTCGCCCTCACCGCCCTGCCCGCACAGTCCGCGCAGGCTGCCGCCGCGCTCACCAACGGCGGCTTCGAGGCGGACGGCACCGGCACCGCGAAGCCGGCCGGCTGGTCGACGTACTCGGCGGCCGGCCAGAACTCCGCCTCCTTCACCGAGTCCGGCGGCCACGCAGGCGGTTACCGCCTCTCGCACTACTCGGCGGCCGCCTACAAGGTCGAGACGTACCAGTACCTGTCCGGGCTCACCAACGGCGCCTACAGACTCACCGCCTGGGTGCGCTCCGGCGGCGGCCAGAAGTCCGCGTACATCGCGCTGAAGAACTGCGGCGGCGCCGAGCAGCGCACCGACATCCCGGTCTCCGCCGGCGGATGGATCCGGATCGTCGCCTCCGTCGCGGTCACGAACAACCAGTGCACCGTCGGCATCACCTCCGACGCCAACGCCGGGAACTGGATCAACGTCGACGACCTGACCTTCGCGCCGGGCTCCACGGGCCTCACCGTCAAGGGCTCGGACGTGTCGTCACTCGTCAAGAGCGAAGCCCTCGGCGGCGTCTACCGCAACAGCTCCGGCGCCGCCCAGGACCCGCTCGCCCTCCTCAGGAACGCCGGGCAGAACTACGCCCGCCTGAAGGTCTGGGTGAACCCGGCCGACGGCTACAACGACAAGGCCCGCGTCCTGGCGGCGGCCAAGCGCGTCAAGGCCCGCGGCATGAAGCTCCTGGTGGACTTCCACTACTCGGACACCTGGGCCGACCCGGGCGCGCAGACCGTGCCCTCCGCCTGGGCCGGGCACTCCTACAGCCAGTTGAAGACGGACGTCTACCAGCACACCCACGACGTCCTCGACGCCCTCAAGGCGCAGGGCACGACCGCCGACATGGTGCAGGTCGGCAACGAGATCAACGGCGGCATGCTGTGGCCGGCGGGCTCCACCGACCAGTGGTCGCAGCTGGCAGGGCTGCTCGACTCCGGCTACTCCGCCGTCAAGGCGGTCGACTCCCGTACCCCCGTGGCGCTCCACCTCGCCAAGGGCGGGGACCTGGCAGGCACCCGCCGGTGGTTCGACAACGCCGTCTCCCACGGCGTGAAGTTCGACGTCATCGGCCTGTCGTACTACGGCTACTGGCACGGCACGCTCGCCGACTTCCAGACCACCCTCGACGACGCGGCCGCCCGCTACGCCAAGCCGGTCTACGTCGCCGAGACGGCCTACCCGTTCCGGCTGGACAGCAAGGACCCGCACGAGAACATCATCGACCTGCCGAGCGAGCTGGTGTCCGGATACCCGGCCACCATCTCCGGGCAGACCCGGTGGATGAACGACGTGGCGAGCATCGTGGAGGCCGTGCCGAACGGCCGAGGACTCGGCGTCTTCTACTGGGAGTCCACCTGGACGGCCGTCGCCGGCAACGGCTGGGACCCGGCCGACGCCTCCTCCGGCAACGGCTGGGAGAACCAGGCCCTGTTCGGCTACGACGACAGGGCGCTGTCCTCGATGTCCTGGTTCGCTCACCGCTGATCGACCGCCCACGCACGGCGGGGGCCCGGCCGCACTCCCACGGCCGGGCCCCGTCCGTCCTCCCCGCCCCCGCCGGGGTCCGATCGTCGTCCCCAACAGCCCTGCGGTGCGGGGAGGTTCGATCCGCGACGAGGCCGACGGAGTTCGGGACACGGCGGGCCCGACTGCGGAAGAGTGGGACGACGCGGTACGAGGAGGCTCGGACGGAAGGGACGACGATGCTGAGGACTCCCGCAAGTGAGCGGCGACTCGACATCCTGGAGTGGCTGAAGGAGCCGGCCCGGCACTTCCCGCGGCCACGGCACGGCGACCTCGTCCAGGACGGAGTCACCGCCGACGTCGTCGCGGCGAAACTCGGCGTGCGCCGCCGGGTGGCCGACGCCCACCTCGCCCTGCTCGCCGGCATCGGCCTGCTGCGCGCCGAGCGCGTCGGACGCCGCACCTACTACCGGCGCGACGAGATGCGCATAGCCGAAGTGGCCCGCATGTTCGAGAAGGGCTGGTGACGGACGTGGCGGAGGAGCCGCAGGGACCGCCCCGCGCAGACGCCCCGGTGAACACGGCGGACGCCGTGGACGGCCGGACGGCTCTCGTCCCCCTCCGGTACGTGGCGCTCCCCGGCCACGGCCCCGAGGACGTCGTCGCCGACTCCGAGGGGCGGATCCTGACCGGCGTGGCGGACGGACGGATCCTGCGCGTCGACGGACTGGACGATCCGCCCGCCGCCCGCGTCGAACGCCTCGCCCGGATCGCCGGCCGCCCACTCGGTCTCGAACTCCTGCCGGACGGCGACCTGTTGGTGTGCGCCGCCGACGGCGCGCTGCTGCGCGTGGACCTCGGCGGCGCGGGCAGGGTGCAGGTGCTGACCGAGACGGCGGCGGGGGAGCGGCTGCGCTTCTGCAGCAATGTCGTCGCCCTGCCCGACGGGACGGCCTATTTCACCGTCTCCAGCCGGGTCCATCCGCTGCGGGACTGGATGGGCGACATCGTCGAGCACAGCGGCACCGGACGGCTGCTGCGGCTGGCGCCCGGCGCCCGCGAGGCCGAAGTCGTCCTGGAAGGGCTGCAGTTCGCCAACGGCCTGGTGCGCGGGCGGGACGACTCGTGTCTGATCGTCGCCGAGACCGGCGCCCGCCGTCTCACCCGCTTCCGGCTCACCGGCCCCCGGGCCGGACAGGCCGAACCGCTCGCCACGAACCTGCCGGGCTTCCCGGACAACATGTGGCGCGGCACGCCGGACGGCCCGGTCTGGGTGGCGCTGGCCGGGCCGCCCGTCCCCCCGCTCGGCCTGCTGCACCGCGCGGGCCCCGCTCTGCGCCGCCGCGCCGCCCGCCTCGCCGTGCACGCGCCCTACCGCCCCTCGGGTACGACGGGCGTGCTCGCGGTCGACGACGAAGGCCGGGTCCTGCACCGGCTCACCCGGCGCCGCTCCGGTTTCCGCATGGTCACCAGCGTCTGCGAGAGCGGCGGCAGGCTGGTCCTGGGCAGCCTGTGGGAGCGGGGCATCGCGATCTGCGAGGCGCCGGCGACCGGGTAGGGCGACGCTCCTCGATTTCAGGGCGAGGAGCGTGTCAAGCTGGTGCCCGGCCGTGATCAGTCGGGATCCGGCGGGGCGGGCGGACCGGCGGGAGACGTGACGAGATGACAGCCCCACAGGCCCAGAGCCTCCGCGCCGGGGCCCCGCGCCGGACCGCCCGCTCGGGTCCGCTTTTGGTGGTCGCCGTCGTGGCCCTCGGCGGTGGCGTCGGCGCAGCCGCCCGCTACGCAGCGGCCCTGCGGTGGCCCACCGGGGACGGCGGACTCCCCTGGACGACGTTCTGGGTGAACGTGGTCGGCTGCGCGGCGATCGGCGTGTTCCTGGTGGTGATCACCGAGGTCGTGACGGCCCATCGGCTGGTGCGGCCGTTCTTCGGCACCGGGGTGCTCGGCGGCTTCACCACCTTCTCGACGTACGCCGTCGACGTCCAGAAGCTGCTGGACGCGGGGCGCACGGGCACCGCCCTGGCCTACCTCGCCGCGACCCCGGCCGCGGCGCTCGCCGCGGTGTGGCTGGCGGCCACGGCGACCCGCCGCGTCCTTTCGCGGGGGCGGCGATGACGCGGCTCGCGGGCGGCGCCCTGCGGCTGACCGTCTTCGTCGGCGAGAACGACACCTGGCGGCACAGGCCCCTGTACTCGGAGATCGTGCACCGCGCCCACGCGGCCGGTCTCGCGGGGGCCAGCGTCTTCCGCGGTGTGGAGGGCTTCGGCGCGTCCTCGCTGATCCACACCTCGCGACTGCTCTCGCTCAGCGAGGACCTTCCGGTCGCCGTCGTGATCGTCGACACGCCGGAACGGGTGGAGGCCTTCCTGCCGCAGCTCGACGAGCTGATCACGGACGGACTGGCGGTCCTCGACGAGTGCCGTGTCCTCGGACGCGCCGGCCGGGGCGCCGACGCGGACGGAAGCCGTGGCGACCAGCCGGACGATTCGGACATGAAGGGTAAGAACTCGTTGTGAACTGGCTGGTGGTCGTCGCCGGCGGCATGATCGGCGCGCCGCTGCGCTACCTGACCGACCGCGCGGTGCAGTCCCGGCACGACTCCGTCTTCCCCTGGGGCACCTTCGTCGTGAACATGATCGGCTGCCTGGTCCTCGGCACGCTGACCGGGGCCCCGACGGTCGGCCCCGACCTGCGGTTGTTCCTGGGGACGGGGCTGTGCGGGGCGCTGACCACGTACTCCACGTTCTCGTACGAGACGCTGCGGCTGACCGAGACCGGGGCCGGACTCCAGGCGGTCGCCAACGCCGCCGGCAGCGTGGCCGTGGGCCTCGGGGCCGCGTTCGCCGGGGTCGCCCTCGGGCAGTGGGCGTGGTCGTGAAGACGCCCGGCAGGTCCCGGCCTGGTAGGACTGTCTCCGACACCGGGGCGTCCACCACGCCGTCGACCGATTCGTCTCCTCAGAACTGGATTCCATGAGCGCCATCTCCGTCGGCCAGGCCGTCGTCCTCGGAGCCGTCGAGGGAGTGACCGAGTTCCTCCCCGTCTCCTCCACCGGTCATCTGAAGATCACCGAAGGGCTGATGCACATTCCGGTCGACGACGACGCGGTCGTCGGGTTCTCCGCCGTCATCCAGGTCGGAGCGATCGCCGCGGTCCTCGTGTACTTCCGCAAGGACATCGTGCGGATCGTGTCGGCGTGGTTCCGCGGGCTCCGCGACCGTGAGGAGCGTCACCACCACGACTACAGGTTCGCCTGGTGGGTGATCTACGCGACGATCCCGATCGTCGTCGTCGGCCTCGCCGCCAAGCCGCTGATCGAGGGACCGCTGGCCTCGTTGTGGGTGGTGGCGGGCTCGCTCATCGTCGGCAGCGGGGTGATGTGGGCGGCCGACCAGATGGGCCGGCACAAGCGCGGCGAGGACGACACCTCGTTCAAGGACGCGATGCTCGTCGGCAGCTCCCAGATCCTCGCGCTGCTCTTCCCCGGGTTCTCCCGCTCCGGCGCGACCATGTCCACCGCGCTCATCCTGGACCTGGACCGGGTCGCCGCCACCCGCCTGTCGTTCTTCCTCGGCATCCCCGCCCTCACCGGCGCGGGCATCTACGAGCTGAAGGACGCCCTGGGGACCGGAGCGGGCGCGGCGCCGCTGGCCGTCGGCACGGCGGTGTCCTTCGTGGTCGCCTACGCCTCCATCGCCTGGCTGCTGAAGTTCGTCGCCAAGCACTCCTTCAACGCGTTCGTCGTGTACCGGATCGTCGTCGGACTGGCCTTGTTCGGACTGCTGGCCTCGGGAGTCCTCGACAGCTGAGCCGCCGACTCCCCTACGGGGGCGGGACGTTGCCTTTCAGGCCGCCCGCCCCTGAATTTTTGTCTTCAGACGCCTTGACAGGGCCCTCGGGCCACCCGGAGTATCTCTCCCGTGAACCTGTCAGACAGCCAGACAGGTGGTCGGGTGCCGCGGCGCGTCAGCGCCATGGAAGCGGTGCTCGTCCACCTCCGCGGCGCCATCGAACGCGGCGAGTACGCCATCGGCGACAAGCTCCCCTCAGAGGCGGAGCTCTGCCGCACCCTCGAGGTGTCCCGGCCCGTGCTGCGCGAGGCCCTGCGCGCCCTGCAGACCATGGGCCTGACGGTCGCCAGGACCGGCAAGGGCACCTTCGTGATCGCCAACACCGTCGAGGACCCCACCTTCGGCGACTACGCGGCCAGCGATCTGCTCGAGGTGCGCCGCCACGTCGAGATCCCGGTCGCCGGGTACGCGGCCCGGCGCCGCACCGCGGAGAACCTGGACCACCTGGCCCACCTGCTCGAGCGCATGGAGCGGGAGACGGACACCACCGCGTGGGTCGCGATGGACACCCTCTTCCACCTGGCCGTCGCCGAAGCCGCCCAGAACCCGGTCTTCCGCCGGGTCATCGAGGAGATCCGGGACGCACTGGCGCGTCAGTCGGCCTTCCTCAACGAACTGGGCGGCCGGCGCGAACAGTCCAACCGCGAGCACCGGGCGATCGTCGAGGCGCTGATCGACGGTTCCGAGACCGACGCCGTGGAGGCCATGAGCCACCACCTCGACCGCGTCGAGACCACCCTCACCGACATCGTCCGCGCCGCCGGCACGGACGCCCCCCTGGAAGGCGGACCCGAGGCGTGAGCGACCAGCACCTCAAAGACGAGACGCGACCCTCCACCCCTCACATCGACGCCGGAGACGAGGGCTACAGCAAGTCGCTGAAGTCCCGCCACGTCAACATGATCGCCATCGGCGGCGCCATCGGCACCGGCCTGTTCCTCGGCGCGGGCGGCCGGCTCGCCGACGCCGGGCCCTCCCTCTTCATCGCCTACGCGGTCTGCGGGATCTTCGCCTTCCTCGTCGTGCGCGCCCTGGGCGAACTCGTCCTGTACCGCCCCTCGTCCGGCGCCTTCGTGTCCTACGCCCGTGAGTTCATGGGCGAGAAGGGCGCGTACACGGCCGGCTGGATGTACTTCCTGAACTGGGCCACCACCGGCATCGCCGACATCACCGCGGTCGCCACCTACACCCACTACTGGGGCATGTTCTCCGACATACCCCAGTGGGTGATCGCGCTCATCGCCCTGGCCGTGGTCCTCACCGTGAACCTGATCTCGGTGAAGATCTTCGGCGAACTGGAGTTCTGGTTCGCCATCGTCAAGGTCAGCGCCCTGGTGATCTTCATGTGCATCGGGATCTTCCTGCTGGTCACCCAGCACCCGGTGGACGGCTCCACCCCGGGCCCCTCCCTCATCAGCGACAACGGCGGCATCTTCCCCAGCGGCCTGCTGCCCATGCTGCTGATCATCCAGGGCGTCGTCTTCGCCTACGCCTCCGTCGAACTGGTCGGCGTCGCCGCCGGCGAGACCGAGAACCCCGAGAAGATCGTGCCGAAGGCGATCAACTCGATCATGTGGCGCGTGGGCCTGTTCTACGTCGGCTCGGTGGTCCTGCTGTCGATGCTGCTGCCGTGGAACAAGTACACCTCCGGCGAGAGCCCCTTCGTGACGGTCCTGTCCAACGTCGGCATCCCGGCGGCGGGCGGGGTCATGAACCTCGTCGTCCTCACCGCGGCCATGTCCTCGCTCAACTCCGGCCTGTACTCCACCGGCCGCATCCTGCGCTCCATGGCGATGTCCGGCTCCGCGCCGAAGTTCACCTCGGTCATGAGCCGCAGCCAGGTCCCCTACGGCGGCATCCTGCTCACCAGCGGCATCTGCGTCCTCGGCGTGGGCCTGAACTTCGTCGTCCCGGCGGACGCCTTCGAGATCGTGCTGAACTTCGCGGCGATCGGCATCCTCGCCACCTGGGGCATGATCATGATCTGTCACCTCCTCTTCTGGCAGAAGACCCAGAAGGGCGAGCTGACCCGCCCCGGCTACCGGCTGCCGGGCTCCCCCTGGACCGAACTGGTGACGCTCTTCTTCCTCGCCTCGGTCCTGGTCCTCATGTACGCCGACGGCGGCGCCGGACGGACCACCGTGCTGTGTCTGCCGCTGATCGTCGCGGCCCTGGTCGCCGGGTGGTACGGCATCCGCCGCAACCTCGCCCGCACCTCGTCCGAGGCCGACCTGTGACCCGGCCGCCGGCCGCCGACCGCCCACCAGTGATACAGGCAGTGATGTACAGCAGTTCCCTCGCCGACGCCCCCGTGATCCGCGAACCCCTCCACACACCCGTCGCCCACCTGGTCCGCGGCGGGGTGACCGAGGGCGTCCACTACGGCTCCGTGGTCGTCCTCGGCGCCGGCGGCGCCGTCGAGCTCCAGCTCGGCGACGTCGAGGCCGCCTTCTATCCGCGCTCGGCGCTCAAGCCGGTCCAGGCCGTCGCCATGGTCCGCGCCGGGCTGCCGCTCGACGGCGAGCTCCTCTCGCTCGCGGCGGCCAGCCACTCCGGCGAGGAACGCCACCTCGCCGGGACCCGGCGCATCCTCGAGCTGGCCGGCGTCACGGAGGACGACCTGCGCAACGTCGAGGACCTGCCGTACGCCCCGGCGGTCCGCGACGACTGGATACGGGCGGGCCGCGCGCCCTCCCGCCTGGCCCAGAACTGCTCCGGCAAGCACGCGGCCATGCTCTACACCTGCAAGCTCAACGGCTGGTCCCTCGACGGCTACCTCGACCCGGAGCACCCCCTCCAGCAGGCGATCGCCGAGATCGTCGAGGACCTCACCGGGCAGCGCATCGCCCGGGTCACCGTCGACGGGTGCGGCGCACCGCTGTTCTCCGTCTCCCTGCACGGCCTCGCCCGGGCCCTCTCCCGCGTCATCGCCTCCGCGCCCGGCACCCCCGAGGCACGTGTGGCCGACGCGATGCGCGCCCATGCCGAGATGGCCTCCGGCGCCGGCCGGGACGTCGCGGCCCTGATGCACGCCGTGCCCGGGCTGCTCGCCAAGGACGGCTTCGAGGGCGTCGAGGTCGCCGCGCTCCCCGACGGCCGAGCCGTCGCCGTCAAGATCTCCGACGGTGCGAACCGCGCCCGCGTCCCGGTCACCGCGGCCGCCCTCGTCCGGGCCGGCGTCGACCCGAGCCTTCTCACCGCTTTCGCGGGCGAGCCGCTCCTCGGCGGGGGCGAGCCGGTGGGCAGCCTGCGACCCGTCCGGGCACTGGACCCGGTCACCGTGCGGGCCTGCGCCTGACGACTCCGGTGGCCACCGAGTGTGCGCGGTGGCCACCGGCGGACCGCCGGCTCCCACCGGCCGTCCCTCCCACCGCAGACCCGGCCGGGCCCCGCGCCCGGCCGCCCGACCGCCGGTCCGGTCACCACCGGACGGCGCCCGACCGGCTCGGGCGGACGCCACCCCGCACCGCCCGAGCCGGCCGCCACCTCGAACCGCCCGAGCCGGCCGCCGCCCGACTCCACCGGACTCCGCCTCCCTCGCACGTCCACCCTCAGCGCCAGCCTCAGAAAGAGGTCGCACCCTCATGACCACCGCCGTCACCCGCAGCGAACACGACCTGCTCGGAGACCGGGACGTTCCCGCCGACGTCTACTGGGGTGTCCACACCCTGCGCGCCATCGAGAACTTCCCCATCACCGGCACGTCCATCTCCGCCCATCCCCACCTGATCGACGCCCTCGCCGCGGTCAAGGAGGCCGCTGCGCTGGCCAACGAGGAGCTGGGTCTGCTCGAGCCGGAGAAGGCCGCCGCGATCGTCGCCGCCTGCCGCGAGATCCGCACGGGCCTGCTGCACGACCAGTTCGTCGTGGACGTCGTGCAGGGCGGCGCGGGCACGTCGACCAACATGAACGCCAACGAGGTGATCGCCAACCGGGCGCTGGAGCTGCTCGGCCACGCGAAGGGCGAGTACCGGTTCCTGCACCCCAACGAGCACGTCAACCTCGGTCAGTCCACCAACGACGTGTACCCGACCGCCGTCAAGGTGGCGACGGTGTTCGCGGTGCGCGGACTGCTCGACGCGATGGCCGTGCTGCAGGATTCCTACGCCCGCAAGGCCGTCGAGTTCCGCGACGTGCTCAAGATGGGCCGCACCCAGCTGCAGGACGCGGTGCCGATGACGCTCGGCCAGGAGTTCTCCGCGTACGCCGTCATGACGGACGAGGACCGCAGCCGTCTCGCCGAGGCCGTCGAGCTGATCCACGAGATCAACCTGGGCGCCACCGCGATCGGCACAGGACTCAACGCGCCCGCGGGATACGCCGAGTCGGCCCGCAGCCACCTCGCGCGGATCACGGGGCTGCCCCTGGTGACCGCCGCGGACCTGGTCGAGGCCACCCAGGACTGCGGCGCGTTCGTGCAGATGTCCGGCGTGCTGAAGCGGATCGCCGTCAAGCTCTCGAAGAGCTGCAACGACCTGCGGCTGCTGTCGTCCGGGCCGCGCGCCGGCCTCGGGGAGATCAACCTGCCGCCGGTGCAGGCGGGTTCGTCGATCATGCCCGGCAAGGTCAACCCGGTGATCCCCGAGGTCGTCAACCAGGTCGCCTTCGAGGTGATCGGCAACGACGTCACCATCACCATGGCCGCCGAGGCCGGACAGCTCCAGCTCAACGCCTTCGAGCCGATCATCCTGCACTCCCTGTCGGAGAGCATCACCCACCTGCGTGCCGCCTGCCTCACCCTCGCCGAACGCTGCGTGGACGGCATCACCGCCAACACCGAGGCGCTGCGCGCGAGCGTGGAGAACTCCATCGGCCTGGTCACCGCCCTCAACCCGCACATCGGGTACACGGCCGCGACCGAGATCGCCAAGGAGGCCCTCGTCACCGGCCGGGGCGTCGCCGAACTCGTCCTGGAGAAGGGACTGCTGCCCGCCGAACGCCTCGCCGGACTGCTGCGCCCCGAGGTGCTGGCGGGCAGCGGCCACACCCTGGTCTGACCCGGGCAGACCCCCTGCGACCTGCGACGAACGCGCCAGGAACGGTACGGAGGCACAATGGTGATCATGACAACGACGTCGTCCCTCGCCTTCCAGCCGGTCCTGGAGCGGATCGCCGAGGAGATGGAGCGCACCCC
Source organism: Streptomyces sp. NPDC020597 (assembly GCF_044335095.1). NCBI lineage: Bacteria > Bacillati > Actinomycetota > Actinomycetes > Kitasatosporales > Streptomycetaceae > Streptomyces > Streptomyces sp. NPDC020597. The sequence goes on from NZ_JBIRUL010000029.1 coordinate 54,982, forward strand.
CGGCCGCGGCCGGCCCGCCGACTACATCCCGGCGCTCGCCGCCTTCGACCCGCGCCGCTTCGGCATGGCCGTCGCGGAGCTGGACGGCACGGTGTACGGCGTGGGGGACTGGCGGGAGCCGTTCTCCACACAGTCGCTCACCAAGGTCTTCACCCTCGCGCTCGGCCTCGCCCGCGAGGGCGACGAACTCTGGGAGCACGTGGGCCGGGAGCCCTCCGGCAACCCCTTCAACTCCCTGGTGCAGCTGGAGTACGAGGGAGGCATTCCGCGCAACCCGTTCATCAACGCGGGCGCGCTGGTCGTCACCGACCGCCTGCAGACGCGCAGCGGCGACGCGGCCGGCGAGCTGCTGGAGTTCCTGCGCGCCGAGAGCGGAAACCCCGGCCTCGACTTCGACGAGGAGATCGCCGCCTCCGAGGCCGCGCACGGCCACCGCAACGCCGCTCTCGCCCATTTCATGGCGTCGTACGGCAACATCGACAACGAGGTGCCGGTCCTGCTCGACCAGTACTTCCGGCAGTGCTCCCTCACCGCCTCCTGCGCCGACCTCGCCCTGGCGACCGGCTTCCTCGCCCGGCACGGCGTGCGCGCCGACGGCGAGCGGCTGCTCACCAGGAGCCAGGCCAAGCAGGTCAACGCGGTCATGCTGACCTGCGGGACGTACGACGCCGCCGGCGAGTTCGCCTATCGGGTCGGCCTGCCGGGCAAGAGCGGAGTGGGCGGCGGCATCATCGCCGTCGTGCCGGGCCGCTGCACGCTGTGCGTGTGGAGTCCGGGCCTCGACGAGCACGGCAACTCCGTGGCGGGAGTGGCCGCGCTCGACCGGTTCACGACGCTCACGGGACTGTCCGTGTTCTGACCTCGCCCTGCCTTCGCGGGGACGGTCCGGGACCGGCCCGCGCCGGCCGGGTGGCTCAGCGCCGCGCTGAGGGAAGCGGGCAGGGGCGGAGCGCCCGCGGCCCGTCCCGCCCAGGGAGCCGCCGCCGTGCATGCGCGCCGTGGCCGCCGGGGTCAGTCGCGGGTGAACCGGCGGCGTGCGACCCACAACACCGCCGCCACCGCCGCACCGCCGAGGACGGCCGCGCCGGCGATCTCCGCGACCGCCGTCCATCCAGAACGCAAGGACGGGTCCGCGGAGGCGACCGCGGCCGGCCTCACCGCCGGTGTCCCCGCCGGGGGCGGCGTGGACGACGGAGCCGGCGGGGACACCGGCGCCGCCGTGGCCGCCTGCGGAGGAGTTCGCGTGGGCGCCGGGGTGAACGCCGGCTCCGGTCCGGCGACGGGGGGCGGCGGGGTGCGCAGTGCGTCGAGCGAGCCGACCGGTTCGACACGGCCCGCCGCCTCGAACCCCCAGTCGAGCAGTTCCCGCGCCTCCTCGTAGACGGCGTGCCCGCCGCCCGCCTGAGGGTTCATCACCGTCACCACGAGGCCCTGCCCGCCCCGGCGGGCGGCGGCCACCAGGGTGTTGCCGGCCTTGCTGGTGTAGCCGTTCTTGATCCCGATCAGCCCGGGGTACGGTTCGACGCCGTCGTGCCCGGTCAGCAGCCGGTTGGTGTTGGCGATGCCGTACGACCAGCCGTCGCCGCCCGGGAACGAGGCCTCCGCCGTGCCGCAGTAGCGGGCGAAGTCGGCGTTGCGCAGCCCGTCCCGGCCGAACACGGCCAGGTCGAACGCGGAGGAGACCTGGCCGGGTGTGTCGTATCCGTCGGGGGAGCGGACGTGGGTGTCCAGCGCGCCGAGGGAGCGGGCCTTCTCCTGCATCCGGGCGGTCGTCGCGCTCCAGCCGCCGCCCAGGGCCGCCAGCACGTGCACGGCGTCGTTGCCGGAGTTGAGGAACACCCCGCGCCACAGGTCGGCGACCGAGTAGGTCTGCCCCTCGGCGACCCCGACCAGGCTGCTGCCCGGCCCGATGCCGGCGAGTTCCTCCTCGGTGACCCGGTGCCGCAGGCCGGCGGGCAGCACCGGCAGCACGGTGAGGGCGAACAGCGTCTTGAGCGTGCTGGCGGGGGGCAGCTTGCGGTGGGCGTGCGAGGCGGCGAGCACCTCACCGGTGTCGGCGTCCGCGACCAGCCAGGACAGCGCGGAGACGTCCGGGACGTCGGGCACGCCGTCGTGCGGCCTCACCTGGACGCCCGAGCGGTACAGGACCCCCGTCCGCGAGGCCTGCGCGCGTGCGGCACGGGGCCCGGCGGCGAGCGCGGCTGCGGGGGCCGGCCCGGGGGCGCCGGGCGGCCCCGGGTCCGCCGAAGCCGGGGCGACGGCCGCGACGGGACCGAGGGCCAGGGCGCCCGCCGCGCAGAACACGCCCGCCGAGAGAGCGACCCGAGAGGAGAATCCGATCGTCATACGATCAACCTAGGAACGGTCGCCCTCTTCTCCGTCCCGCCCGTGCCGAAGGCGACCCGGCGAGCACCCCAATGGGGGACCTCCCCTCAGCCGGTCGGCAGGGTCGGCTGGATCAGCCGCAGGAAGGCGGCGTTGTCGGGCGTCTGCCGCAGCCGTTCCAGCAGCGCCTCCAGGTTCGCTCGGCCGTGCGCGGTCTGCAGGGCCCGGCGCAGACCCCGCGCCGCGGCCGACTCGGCGGGGGAGAGCAGCAGTTCCTCGCGGCGGGTGCCGGAGCCGTTGACGTCGACCGCGGGGAACACCCGCCGGGAGGCCGGCTCGCGGTCCAGGCGGAGCTCCATGTTGCCGGTGCTCTTCAGTTCCTCGAAGTAGAAGTCGTCGGCGCGCGAACCCGTTTCGACCAGGGCGGTGGCGAGGATGGTGAGTGACCCGCCCTCCTCCGCCGCGCGCGCCGCGCCGAAGAACCGCTTCGGGCCGATCAGCGCGGTCGCGTCGACGCCGCCGCTGAGGGTGCGGCCCCCGGCGGCGGCCGCGTTGTTGTGGGCCCGGCACAGCCGGGTCAGCGAGTCGAGGAGGATCACGACGTCCTCGCCGGCCTCGACGAGCCGCTTGGCCCGCTCGACCACCAGGTCGGCGAGGGCGATGTGCTGCCGGGGCGCCTGGTCGAAGGTCGAGGCGTACACCTCGCCGCGCACGGAGCGCCGCATGTCGGTGACCTCCTCGGGCCGCTCGTCGAGCAGCAGGACCATCAGCCGGGCCTCGGGGTGGTTGCCGGCGACGGCGGCGGCGATCTGCTGGAGCAGCACGGTCTTGCCGGTCCTCGGCGGGGCGACGATCAGCCCGCGCTGACCCTTGCCGACGGGCGCGAGGAGATCGATGACCCGCCCGGCGAGTCCGGCCGCGGGGTGTTCCAGGCGCAGCCGGCGGTGCGGGTGGAGCGGGGTGAGGTCGCGGAATTGGCGGCGGCCGCGGAGCTCGCCGGGCGCGCGGCCGCCGACGCGGGTCACCTCGGTCAGGGTGCGCTGGGCGCCGCACACACCTTCGACGAGGTCGCCGCCGCGCAGTCCGTGACGGCGGATCAGCGCCGCGGGGACCTGGACGTCGTCCGGGGTGGGGAGGCAGTCGAGCGGGCGCAGGCGGCCCTTCCCGCCGGCGTCGACGTCGAGGACGCCGGCGACGATGCGGACCGGGGGCTGTTGGTGGACGGAGGGCTGTTCGAGAGTGGGGGCGGTCATGGTGTGTCCTTTGACGGCGGGAGGCACGGGGGCGTGCGGGAAGGAAGAAGGGAGCAGCCGCGGGAGAAGGGCGCGACACGCGCCTGGGGCGGCGGGAACCGCATCTCGTCACAGCGCACTGCCGTGTCGACGAGGTGTGGTGTGGAAAGGCCGCTGCACCGGCCGGGAACGGCGGGTGGCTCGGCGGACAGAGAGAATCGGCACCGGCGTCCAAGAAGGACGTACACAAGTGCCAGTCGTACTGTAGCACGCCGATGGACGCGCGTGGATTCTTCCGTGGTTTGCCGCAGATGTCCTCAGAGGGTAACGATCGGTGACAGCAACGGACTTGACTGCTATGTGTGCATTATCTTCACGTCATGTCCACGCCGTCTCAGCCTCCGCAGCAGCCGGAGCCGCCGTCCGGGGCGCCGGCCCAGCCGAGCGCGTACCCCTATCCGAATCCGCAGTCACCCGCCCCCGGCGGGCCGTTGGGGTTCCCCCCGGCGGCGCCCGCCTCCCCGTCCGCCCAGCAGAGCGTCTACGCCCAGCCGACCCTGGTCGGACCCCTGGCCCAGCCGCAGCCGCAGCCGCAGCCCGGCAACCCCTATGTCCAGCCCGGCCAGTACCCGGTCGTCGGGCCGCCGCCGCCGACGGGCGGGGGCCGCGCGGGGCGGGCGGTCCTGTGGGCCGTCGTCGGCGCGGTGGCGGCGTCCGCCGCGTGGGCCGCGGGCGTCTTCCTGATCCCCTCCGGATCCGACGTCGACCTGCGCGGCTACTCGGCGCCGGTCAACCTGTGCAACTCCACCGACTACTCGTCCTTCCGGACGGAGTACGCGGCGAACGACAGCACCCCGACCCACAACAGCCTCGGGGACGACGCCCTCGACGAGGTGCTGTGCAACCTCAGCCTGAAGAAGACCGGGTCGAGCTACGCGGACGCGTACCTGTACGTCCAGCTGGACCTGCACAAGAAGACCGACCCGGGGCCGGAGTTCACCGCCACCTGGAAGAACTACTCCGAGAGCCACTCGGGTTACGACGTGGAAGCCGTGACGGGCATCGGCGACGAGGCCTATCTCGTCAGTGACGACACCACGTCCTCCTCCTCCTCGAGCGGTTCGCTGTACGCCACCCTCGCCGTGCGCGACGGCTGGGTGACCTACACGATGAGCTACAGCGCCTACTACTCCTCGTACAGCACCGACAAGGACCCGCCGACGCTGGGCGAGGTCTCGGGCTGGCTGAAGACCGACTCCCGGGCCACGCTCGCCGACCTCAAGGACTGACGCCCCTCAGGAGGCGGAGGCCGCCCGCGCCTCCGCCTCCTTCGCGATGTCGTCGAACCGTGCGCCCATGGCCGCCGCGAGGGCCTGCGCACCGGACAACGGGCGGACCATGACCGTCAGTTCGTCGATGAGGCCGTGCTCGTCGACGTGGATGAAGTCGCAGCCCGTGAGCCGGCGTTCCCCCACCCGCGCCGAGAAGACCAGGGCGTGTTCGCGCCCGTCGCCGCCCGCCAGTTCCTGTTCGTAGCGGAAGTCCTCGAAGACCTGCGACACCGCGCGCAGGATCGCCGCCGTGATCGCCTTGCCGGGGTAGGGCTTGAAGACGACCGGGCTGGTGAAGACGACGTCCTCGGACAGCAGCGCCTCGACGGCGTCGAGATCGCCTGCCTCGACCGCCTCGCGGAATGCGCGCATCGGATCTCCTCGTTCGCAGCGATAGTAAATTTGTTGATTAGGTGCGACTGAGAATAATCACCTGCTGTTACCGTGTCCATATGTCCCTCAAGTACGCCGTCCTGGCCGCTCTCCTGGAGGGCGAGGCCTCGGGTTACGAGCTGTCGAAGATCTTCGACGTCTCCCTCGCGAACTTCTGGCCGGCGACCCCGCAGCAGCTCTACCGCGAACTGGAGCGCCTCGCCCAGGACGGCCTGATCGAGGCACGGATGGTGCGGCAGGAGCGCCGGCCCGACAAGCGCATGTTCACCCTCACCGGTGCCGGCCGCGCGGATCTGAGCGCCTTCGCCGCCGCGCCGACCCGCCGGCCCACCGCCCTGCGCGACGAGCTCCTCGTCAAGATCCAGGCGATGGACGGCGCGGACCCCGGGGCGACGCGCGAGCTGATCGAGGAGCGCTTGAGCTGGTCGCGCGGCAAACTCGCCCGCTACGAGCGGGTCCGCGACCGCCTCCTCGACGGGCGCACCGAGGACGAGTACCTGAGCGAGGCCGAGCGGATCGGCCCCTATCTGACCCTGATCGGCGGCATCGCCTTCGAGGAGACGTACGTGCGCTGGTGCGAGCGGGCCCTCGCGCTCCTGAAGCGGCGGACGGCCGTAGGCTGACGTCGATGTTCAGCCCCGAAGGCCCCACGCTGCGCGAACTCGCCGTGCAGGCCCTGTCCTCCGTCGAGCACGGCTACGACCTCCTCGCGCCCAAGTTCGACCACACGCCGTTCCGCACCCCGGACTCCGTCCTCGACGCGGTCGCCGCGGCGCTGAAGGTCACCGGCCCCTACGAGGACGGACTCGACCTGTGCTGCGGCACGGGCGCCGGGGTGGACGTCCTGGCGACGGTGTGCCGGTCCAGCGTGACCGGCGTCGACTTCAGCGCCGGCATGCTCGACGAGGCGCGCCGGCGAGCCCGGGCGGCCGGCCCGCGGGTCTCCTGGGTGCGTGCGGACGCCCGCGCCCTGCCGTTCACCGCCCGCTTCGACCTCGTCGTCAGCTTCGGCGCGTTCGGCCATTTCGTGCCCCGCGAGCTGCCGGGCCTCTTCGCCCAGGTGCACACCGCGCTGCGGCCGGGCGGTCGCTTCGCCTTCCCGGTCGTCGCGCCGCCCCCGCCGTCCTCCCCCCTGTACTGGGCGCTCCTCGGCTTCGACGCCGCGATGCGGGTGCGCAACGCCCTGTGGCGGCCGCCGTTCGTCATGTACTACCGGGCCTTCCGGCTCGGTGAGGTGCGGCGCGAACTGACTCGGGCCGGATTCCGGGTGGAGCAGCGCGCCCTGCCCGCGTTCGGGGTGCGCAGGGACGGCAGTCCACGGGTCCGTCTGGTCGAGGCACGACGGGCGGACCCCGGCGCCGACGGTCCGGACGGGGTCACCCGGCCGCCGGCAGGGTGAACGCGTAGACCAGCGCCTCGCGCCGGGTGTCCACCACCAGGTCGGTGATCTCCAGCGGGCGCGCGTACTGGTCGTGCACCCGCCGCGTCACGCGCATCGACGGCGCGTCGTCGAGATGGGTGATGCAGTCCCGGTGGTGCAGGGTCAGGCCCGCCCGGCGCATCCAGTCGTAGGCGCGCCCGAGCTGTGCGGCGCCGCCCGTGCCGGCGCGGTCGCGGCAGCGGGCGAGCTCCGCCACCTCCGCCACGGCCACCGCGGAGAAGGACGTGACCGCCGTGCGCAGACCGCCGCCGTCGGCGTCGGCGGACTCGTAGCGATGGACCAGCGTCGGCCGGTCCGGGGCGAGTCCGAGCGCCTCGGCGTGTTCGGGCGGCGGCGGCTCCCAGCTGACCGCCGTCCGGGCCGTCGCGGGGGCGTCGTCCGCGGACGACGCGCCCACCGGGAAGGCGAGGAACGCCGCGGCGCCCGCCGTGGACGCCCCCTGTGGCCGGCCGCGCGGCGGGCTCGCCCGCAGGGCGACGCGGCTGCCCCGCCGGTCGGTCTCGACGAGACCGTCGTGGCGCAGCACCTGCAGTGCCTGCCGCACGGTCTCTCGGCTGACGCCGAATTGCCCGGCCAGCCGGCGTTCGCTCGGCAGCCGCTCGCCGGGTGCCGGCGTGGTGTGCGACGCGCCGAGCAGCTCCTCGGCGATCCGCCGGTACAGGGGCCGGTCGTCGGTGGACGGGGGGACGAGGGTGGTGCTGCGGGCCATGCCGCGCGCCTCCTGTGAGTGACGTGCCGTAGTCGGGCGGAATCGGTGCGCCACCAGATCTGGCATTGGTCTAAACCAGCAGGGAAGGGCGGCGCGACCGATCGGCCGAAACCCGACCGCCCCGCCGCGGCCCCGCTGTGTCACCACGCGCCCCGCCCGGGCCGCCGTCCCCGCTGTGTCGCCCCGCGCCCCCCGGGCCGCCGTCCCCGCCTCCTTCGCGGCGTCGCCCCGCACCCGCGCCCGGCCGTGCCGCACCTCGCCCCCCGCAGGCCGTGGCGCGGCTCGGCCGGGCCGCCGCTCACAGGGCGCCGTAGAGGGCGTCCACCAGTGCCGTCTTGCGCGGGTCGTCGGCGATGTGCGGGCCCATGCGGTTCATGACGTATCCGAGCGACACGCCGGCCTCGGGGTCCGCGAGCCCGCAGGAGCCGCCGAAGCCGTCGTGTCCGAAAGCGCGTGGGTTGGGTCCGTAGGAGCCGTTCGGGCCGCTGAGCCAGAGTCCGAGCCCGATCTCCGTCTCGTGCGCGAAACCGGCCCCCAGCACCAGGTCCCGGCAGCTGCCCTGGCCCTCGCGCACCCGCTCGGCGGCCTCGGGGGACAGGATGCGCCGGCCGCCGTACGCGCCCCGGCCGGCGAGGATGCCGTAGAGCGCGGCGACCGCCCGGGCGGTGCCGTGACCATTGGCGGCCGGGATCTCCGCGGCCCGCCACTCGGCCGAGTTGGCCTCGACCGCACCCGCCAGGGGGTTGGTCAGCGCGGCGATGGCCGCGGGCGCCAACTGGCTGAAGACAGCAGCCTGTTCACTGGACGGGGCGGTCTGCGGGTGCACCAGCTCGGCGGCCCGGGCGGACTCCTTCCCGGGCAGCCCGATCGTGAAGTCGACGCCCAGCGGGCCGGTCACCTCCCGCTCCAGGAAGGCCCCCGGCAACAACCCCGACACCCGCCGTACCACCTCCCCGACCAGGAAGCCGTAGGTGAGCGCGTGGTATCCGGAGCGGGTGCCCGGCTCCCACCAGGGCTCCGTGGCCGCGAGACGCGCGGTGGTCAGCTCCCAGTCGTAGAGCTGGTCGAGCGAGTGCGGTTCGCGCAGCCCCGCGAGGCCCGCGCGGTGGGACAGCAGATGCCGCACCAGGACCCCCTCCTTGCCCGCCGCGGCGAATTCGGGCCAGTAGGCGGCCACCGGTGCGTCGAGGTCGATCAGGCCCCGGTCGGCGAGGATGTGCGCGCACAGCGCCGTCGGCCCCTTCGAGGTGGACCAGACGTTGACCAGGGTGTCCCGCTCCCAGGCGCGGGTGCGGGCGGCGTCGGCCCAGCCGCCCCACAGGTCGGCCACCGTCACCCCGTCGAGCGTGACGCTCACCGCGGCGCCCAGTTCGCCGCGCTCCCGGAAGTTCTCCTCGAAGGCGGTGCGCAGCGCGGCGAACCGCGGATCGCAGTGGCCGTGAACCTGGGGCACGTGCTCGGACATGGATCCTCCGTGGTCCGCCGGAACCCCGGACCGCGACGGTGCGGCCCGGATCCACCGAACATACCGACTGGTCGGACTGGAGGGAAGCGGGCCGGAGCGACTACCTCCCCGCCCCTCCCGGGAGGAAGCCGCTCCCCGCCGTCGCCCGGCCCGCTCAGGCGTACGCGCGCAGCCAGCGCAGCTTGACCGCCTGCTGGAAGGGGCCGCCGCCCTCGTGGTCGTTGAAGTCGTACACCTCGATCGCCTTGTCGTCGTGGGCCCACGCGTTGAAGGCGGCGAACACGGTCGACGGCGGGCACGTCTGGTCCTCGAGGGCCGCCGAGAACAGCGCGGGCGCCGTGCCGCGGGCGGCGAAGTGCACGCCGTCGAAGTACGACAGGGTGCGCAGTGCGTCCTGCGTGCGGCCGCGGTGCGTCTTGAGGAACAGGCCGATCTCGCGGTAGGGGTGACGGTCCGTCAGGGTGGCGGCGCGCGGGAAGTCGCACAGGAACGGCACGTCCGGCGCGACGCCCGCGAGGTCGGGCACCAGAGCGCCCACCGCTATCGTGATGCCGCCGCCCTGGCTCCCGCCGACCGCCACGGTCCGCGAGGCGTCGGTCAGCGGGTGTGAGCGGGCCGCCTCGATCGCGCGCACCGCGTCCGTGAACACCCGGCGGTAGTAGTAGTTCTCCGGGTCTTCGATACCCCGGGTCATGAATCCGGGGTACGACGGCCCGCCGCCCACCGGGTCCGCGGTGCCGCCCCCGCCGCCCCAGGCGCTGCCCTGGCCGCGAGTGTCCATGACGAAGTGCGCGCGGCCGCTCGACGCCCACAGCAGGTGTTCGTGCGGCAGTCCGCGCCCGCCGCCGTAGCCGACGAACTCCACGACCAGCGGCAGCGGTCGAGCCGTGCCGGCGGGCAGCGTCAGCCAGCCCTTGACCGGGTGGCCGCCGAACCCGGCGAACGTGACGTCGTACACCTGCACCGTGGTCAGACCCGTGTCGACCGGCTCGAAGCGGGCGTCCAGGTCGTGCTCGCGGGCTTCCTGCAGGGTCTTGGACCAGAACGCGTCGAAATCCTCCGGCTCCGGGGAGGCGCTGCGATACGTGCGGAGCTCTTCGAGCGACAGGTCGAACAGGGGCATGAAGGACCGCCTTTTGTTAAGTGCCCGTACGAATGATCACACCGTACGGCGACGGCGGGAAGGCCCGCCAGCCTCCGGCGGGGAGCCTCAGGCGGGCCTGCGCCGGCTCCACTGCGGTTCCGTGAGCGCCCATTCCCGCTCCCATTCGCCGAGCCGGCGCCGCATCGCCAGCCGGCGGACCACGGCGTGCCCGAGCAGGACCGTGGCGGCCGCGCCCCCGGCCACGCACACGCCCATGGTGAGGGTCTGCTGCCACACCATCGTGTCGTTCGGCGGCGGCGCGACGTCGCGGCCGTGCGCGTCGAACCACACGTCCACCGTCTGCCCCTGACGCGTGCCCGCCGGCACCCGTGCGGGGGCCGTGCGGGCCGGCTCGCCCGGCGGCGTCCAGCGCACGGTCGCCCGGACCGTCTGATGCCGCCCGCCCTCCACCGACGGCATCGTCTGCGGCACGCGGCCGACGACCTCGGCCCGCACCCGGTGGCGGTCGGCCTGCTGCCGGGCCGCGACCGCCCGTGCGTCGTCGTGGGCCCACTGGCCGGCCAGCGCTCCGGCCAGGGGCGCGGCGACGAGCAGCAGCACGGCGACGACGAGCGTCGCCCACGCCTCCACGACGTCCGAACGCCGCCGCAGCGGATTGTGCCGCCAGCGCCAGCCACGCACCCGGGTTCGCATGTCGACCTCCTCGCCGTCACGCGGACGGGTGCCCCCATGGGCGTACTACCCCGTCTGGAGTACATGGTTTCACGCATCGTTCACGACGGCTCGCCGACGGAGCCCCGCCCGGCCGGGCCCACGCGGGGGCGCTCGGACTCACGCAGGGACCGCCGGTCACGACGACTCAGGGGGCCGTCCAGCCGTTGTACCGCTCCAGGTAGCGCGCGAACCGTTCCAGGTCCTCCGGCGGCCACTCGGCGAGGCGTTGGCGGAAGGCCGCGCGGCGGCTCTCGGTGACCTGGGCGAGGATGCGGCGGCCGGCGTCCGTGAGGTGGAGCACCTGGACGCGGTGGTCCTCCGGATCCTGACGGCGTTCGATCAGGTCGGCCCGCTCCAGGGCGGTGACCTGGCGGCTGACCGTGGACTTGTCCAGCGCGTAGTGCGCGGCGAGGTCGGTCGCCCGGCAGCCGCCGCTCTCCTCGAGATGGCCGAGCAGGGTGTACGACACCAGTGACAGTTCGGGGTGCAGCCGGCCCGCCGAGGCCCGCGCCCGCCGCGCGAAGACCGTCATCTCGCGCTGGATGGTCTCCACGGCCTCGGCTTCCTGCATGGCCACTCCCCACGCTCCCTCACCCGTCTGGTTGCACAGTACAACTCGGACGGGGGCGAGCGCTCCGGAGAGCGGCCCGTGCTTGCGGTAGGGTGGCCGCCGGCTGCGGAGGTCCCCAGTCGCGCGAAGTTGAGGGGGTGAGACCCATTACCGCAGTGTCAGGTCGGGTGCTCCTCTCTCGTGACGGCGTCAGCCGCCGTTCCTAGGCGGTCCAGGGAGCGCCCTTCGGATCCCGAAAGGCTCCCCGCTCCATGCCTTCCACGCCTTCCATGTCTTCGCCCTTCCCACCCGACGCGGACGCCTCACCGCGCTCCTCCTCTCCCGTCCTCTCCCGCGACGCCCTCGTCGCGGTGCTGCGGGCAGGCGGATGCGTCTTCGCCGAGGAGGAGGCGGAGTTGATCCTCGCCGCCGCCCGGACCCCCGACGAGGCCGCCGCCATGGCGCGGCGGCGCGCGGCAGGTCTGCCCCTGGAACACGTCGTCGGATGGGCCGAGTTCCACGGTCTGCGCGTCCGCGTCGAGCCGGGCGTCTTCGTGCCCCGCCGTCGCACCGAGTTCCTCGTCGACCAGGCGCTCGCCGCGGCGCCGCACGCGTCCGTCGTCGTCGACCTGTGCTGCGGTTCCGGCGCGGTCGGCGCCGCGCTCGCCGCCTCACTCGGGCAGATCGAGCTGCACGCCGCGGACGTCGATCCGGTGGCCGTGCGCTGCGCCCGCGGCAACATCGCCGGTCACGGCGGACACGTGCACACGGGGGACCTGTTCACGGCGCTGCCGGACCGGCTGCGCGGCCGGGTCGACATCCTGGCCGCCAACGTGCCGTACGTGCCCACCGGCGAGGTCCCGCTGCTGCCGCCCGAGGCCCGCGAGCACGAACCGCTCGCCGCCCTCGACGGCGGCGGCGACGGACTGGACGTGCTGCGCCGGGTCGCCGCCGAGGCGCGCTGCTGGCTGGCCCCCGGCGGCTGCCTGCTCGTGGAGACCAGCGAGCGTCAGGCGACGGCCGCGGTCGAGGCGTTCGTCCTCGGCGGTCTGACGGTGCGGGTGGCGCGCGACGAGGACCTGTACGCCCATGTCGTGGTCGGGACCCGGGTCAGGTAGCCGCTCCGCCGTCCGTGGGGCCCGCGGAGCGGTCGCCGCCCCCGCGGCCCCACGGACCGTGACCGGGGAAGCCGCCGTGCCGGTCGTCCCGGCGGTGCTCGTCGCGGGAGCCGGACAGCACACGGTCGGCCGTGTAGGCGTCGCCGGAGCGGGTCCCGACGACGGACACCGTGTCGCCCTTCTTCGGCGCGTGGGCGCCGGAGGAACCGCGGTCGGACGCGGTGGCGTCGGGACCGAGCTTCCAGGTCCACGAGGCGCCGTCGTCGCTCCGTACGGTGATCCGGTCGCCGTCCGCCTTCTGCACCGTGCCCCGCTGCCAGACGCGGACCACCCAGTCGCCGGTGGCGGGGTCCTTCACGGTCGCCTCGCCGTGGGCCGCGTCGGCGAAGCCGGACCACGGGCCGCCGTGGCCGTGCCGCTCTCCGGGCCCGTGCGAGGAGGAGGCGGAAGGCGACGCGGAGGGCGGGCCGCCGGAGCCGTCGGAGGCGGCCGCGTACGCGACGGTGCCGCCGAGGGCCAGGACCGCGACGGTCGTCGCCGCGATCACGGCCCGTCCGCGGGGCGACCGGCGCCGCCACGGTGTGCGCAGGCCGAAGTGGTGGTGTTCCTCGGCGCCACCCGGCCCCCCGAGCACCTCGGTGCGGTCCGGCTCGTCGGGCTGCTGCATCACGGCTCACGCTCCTCGGCCACGACGGCATCGTCACTGACACGCCTGCCTGTGATTGTCCGTGGGGACGGGTAAGGAGCCCGTAACGAAGAGCTGTGAACCGGGCACGGCCGCGGCTGGCGCTGCCGCCGAGCCGGATCTCGCTGCCCGGAGCTCTCTCACTGCCGAGGCAGGGCCCGCGCCACCAGCAGGGCCACGTCGTCGTGGTTGTCGGGGTGGTGCAACGCGCTGAGCAGCAGGTCGCAGACCTCCTCCAGAGGCCGCGCGGGATCGTCGAGCAGCGCCAGGAGCGCCTCCAGCCGCTCGTCCAGGGAGTGGGTGCGGGTCTCCACGAGGCCGTCGGTGTACAGCACGAGCTGGTCGCCGGGGGCGAAGTCGACGTCGGTCGTGGAGAACGCCACGCCGCCCACGCCCAGCGGCGCGCCGGTCGGCAGGTCGAGCAGCTCCGGCGGACGCCCCGGGCGCACCCACGCCGGCGGCAGATGCCCGGCGTTGGCGATCCGGCATCTCCCGAGCCGGGGGTCGTGCACGGCGTACACGCAGGTGGCGATGGAGTGGTCGAGGCCCTGGGTGATCCGGTCCAGATGTTCCAGGAGCACCGCCGGGTCGAGGGCCAGCGAGGCCAGCGTCGTCGTCGCCGTGCGCAGCCGGCCCATCGCGGCGGCGGCGTCGATGCCGCTGCCCATCACGTCGCCGACGACGAGCGCCGTCTTGCCGTCCGGCAGCGGGATGACGTCGAACCAGTCGCCGCCGACCTCGGTGGTGGCGTCCGCGGGCTGGTAGCGGGAGGCGACCTCGAGGCCGCCCGTGACCGGCGCATGGCTCGGCAGCAGGCTGCGCTGCAGTGTGAGCGCGGTGGTGCGGGCGTTCTGGTACCAGCGGGCGTTGTCGATCTGGACGGCCGCGCGGGCGGCCAGCTCGCGGGCGAGCAACAGGTCGTCGCGGCTGAACGGCAGCGGATTGCGGGTGCGTTTGAGGTCCAGGGCGCCCAGTACCTCGCCCCGGGCGATGAGCGGAACGGCGAGATAGGAGTGCACGCCGGCGCGGGCCAGCAGGCCGACCGCGTCCGGGGAGCGGGCGATGTGCCCGAGGTCGTCGTCCTTGACGTGCGCCACCATGACCGGCCGGCCGGAGCGCACGCACTCGGTGATGAGGCGGTCGGGCGCGTAACGGGCCACCTGCCCGGGCTGGTCGGCCGCCCGCAGCGCGTCCGGCTCGTCGACGGCCTGTACCGCGAGGGCGCGGATCACCGCCGACTCGGCGGGCCCGAGGCTGGTGCGCCGGCCCGTCACCACCGCGTCGAGCAGATCCACGGCGGCCACGTCCGCCAGCTCCGGGACGGCCACCTCGGCCAGTTCGCGCGCCGTGCGCTCGAGGTCCAGGGTGGTGCCGATGCGGGTGGAGGCGTCGGCGATCAGCGCCAGTCGGCGGCGGGCCGCCTCGGCCTCCACGGCGGCCCGGTGCCGGTCGGTGACGTCCCGGACCGAGACGGCCACTCCCAGCACCGTGCCGCGGACGTCCTCCAGCCGGTACAGGGAGAGCGACCAGGCGTGCTCCTGGTCCGGGTCCGCCGGGGTGCGGCCGGTGGTGGACCGGTCGACGAGCGGTTCCCCGGTCCGAAGGACCTGACGCGCCGCGGCCTCCAGGGCGTCCGCGTCGAGTCGGGGCAGCACCTCGCGGACGGTCCGGCCGATGTGCTCCTCGGCCGGCAGCCCGTTGATGCGCTCCAGGGCCGGGTTGACGGAGACGTACCGCAGGTCGGTGTCGAGGACGGCGAGACCGTTGGGGGACTGCGCGACCATGCGGGTGGACAGGGCGACGTCCCGCTCCAGCCGCCGCACCGTCGTCTGGTCGGCGGCGAGGCCCAGGGCGTAGACGCGGCCCCGGTCGTCCATCAGCCGCATGTTGCGGAACTCCACGAGCCGGGTGGTGCCGTCCTTGCGCCGGATGGGGAACGCGCCCGCCCAGCTCTGGCCGGTGGCCATCACGTCCGCGAACAGTTTCACGACGAGGTCCACGTGCCGTTCGTGGACCATCACCCGGGCCGCGAAGCGCCCGAGCGCCTCCTGCGCCGAGTAGCCGAACAGCTCCTCCGCCTGAGGGCTCCACAGCGCGATACGGCCCTCGGCGTCGAGGACCACCGAGGCCACGTTCAGGATGTCCAGCAGTCCGCTGGGCCCGCTCGGGCCGCCGTCGGCTGCGGACGATCCGGCTCCGCTCATGCCACGCACCGCCTCCGCACGTCGATGCGGCACGCCGTCCCCCGTGCCGACTCCCCCTGTTCTACCGCGCTCAACCCATTTCTCCCACGCCTTCGGCGGCCCTTCTCCATGCTCCTCCAGTACGGCTTCGCGCGCTGTTCTCCTCAGAGCCCGAACCCGGCCATGAGTTTGGTCTGTACATGCCCATCGCGGCCGGGCCAGACTGTGCGCCGAGCGCGCCCACCCCCCTTGACGAGGAGACATATGCCCCTGCGCCCTGCCCGCCGCCGAAGCCCCCTGGCCGGCTCCGCCCGCGCCGCCCGCGCCGCCGCTCTCGCGCTGGCCGTCGCGGCGGTCGCCGCCTTCTCGGCGGCCCCGCCCGCCGCGGCCGCCGACATCTGGACCGAGGTCGGCTCCGACCGCGCCGACCCGCTGACCGAGAGCCAGGGACTCGCCTCCGTCGAGGCGCCGGCGAACAGTGCCAACCGCTACACCGGCATCGGCACCATCCCCTTCGCCCTGTCGGTGCGGGGCTGGAACCACGTCGGCGACCCCGACGCGACCTACGGCGGCTATTACGTCGAGCCCTACCAGAGCGATTCGTCCGGCTCGAAGATGTTCCGCGTGCAGGCGCCGGGCGGGGCGTGGTCGGAGTACGTCCACGCGCTCGGCCCGGGTGAGGCGCTGAACAACTCCTGGGTCGCGATCACCGCGGACAGCCAGTGGATGCTGTCGGGCGAGTGGGGCACCATGACCCGCTTCCTCGTGTTCCCGACCCCCGGCGCCAACGCCGCCACGTCGCCCTCCGCCGATCTGCCGCTGGCGTCGACGGTCCGTCTCGACCATGCCGTGCGGGACGTCCAGGGGTGCGACTTCACCGGCCCCACCACCCTGCTGTGCGCCTCCGACGACCCCGCGGGGACGCTCTTCGGGATCACCAAGCCGCTCCTGCAGATCGATCTGTCCGCCGCGCCGAACGGCGCCTCGGACGTCACCGGTCACGTCACGGCCCTGCGCCAGCTGCCGCTGCGCAGCTCGTGCTCCGGGTCCTTCGAGGCCGAGGGGATCGACTACGACCGCAGGACCGGCACCCTGCGGGTGATCGTCGTCTCGCCGGGCTTCTGCGTGCTCACCGACAGCAAGACCTACCGCTTCACCCGAGGCTGAGCGTGGGGGCCGGCGACCGCTCCCGTCGCTGGTCCCGCTCGGAAAGTGATGCTTTTCTGGGGATGTGGCGCGGTTCGCGGGGAACCCGCACAGCCGCGCCACCGCCACGAGAGGAGCGATCACGATGGATCGCGAGCGATCGCACGAGGAATCCGTCTCCGTCGAGATCAGCGGATGCAGCAAGGAGGACGCCCGGATCGTGTTCGACGCGTTGAACGCCTGCTTCGAGTCGGACCGCGGCAGCGGCGAGGATCCGCAGCAGCTCCACGAGAGCCGGCCGATGGTCTGGCTGGGCACCTTCGAGGTGACCGAGGCGCGCGAATGCGCCGAGCCGGCCCGGCTGTCGTCCTCGGTCGAGGCCGACGCGCAGGGCAGCTACTGGGCCATCGAACGGCTGCGCTCCACGTTGGACTCGGTGTTCTCGGTGCGCGACCTCTCCTCGGCCTCCGGGGACCAGGAGCGCGAACTGCACGTCCTGCTCGAGAGCCGCTGAGGGGCGGACCGGCCGCAGGCCCCCCGCGACCGCGTCGCCGGTGACCTGCGGCACATCACCCCGGCCTGATTGTGCAACTAGTTGCACAACCCGTGCGCAGTCCTCTAGAACTGAGGGACTACCGCCGCGCACGGAGGCCTGCCATGAGCCGATACCCCCACCTGCTGAGCCCCCTCGACCTGGGCTTCACCACGCTGCCCAACCGCGTCCTGATGGGCTCGATGCACATCGGCCTGGAAGAGGCCGAGAACGGCTTCGCGCGCATGGCCGCGTTCTACGCGGCCCGGGCGCGCGGGGGAGTGGGCCTCATCGTCACGGGCGGCATCGCCCCCAACGACGAAGGACGGCCGGGCGAGGGCGGCGCCAAGCTCACCACCGAGGCGGAGGCCGAACAGCACCGGATCGTCACCGACGCCGTGCACCGCGAGGGCGGCCGGATCGCGATGCAGATCCTGCACTTCGGCCGCTACGCCTACCACCGGGACCTGGTCGCCCCCAGCCCGCTCCAGGCGCCCATCAGCCCCTTCGTGCCCCGCGAGCTGACCGACGCCGACGTCGAGCGGACCATCGACGACTACGCCCGCACCGCCCGTCTGGCCCGGCAGGCCGGCTACGACGGCGTCGAGATCATGGGCTCCGAGGGCTACCTCATCAACGAGTTCATCGCGGCGCAGACCAACCACCGCACCGACCGCTGGGGCGGCGCTTACGAGAACCGGATGCGCTTCCCGGTCGAGATCGTCCGGCGCGTGCGCGAGGCGGTCGGCGAGGACTTCATCGTCGTCTACCGGCTGTCCATGCTGGACCTGGTGCCCGGCGGATCGACCCTCGACGAGGTCGTCACCCTCGCCAAGGCCGTCGAAGCCGCCGGAGCGACCATCATCAACACCGGCATCGGCTGGCACGAGGCGCGCATCCCCACGATCGCCACCTCCGTGCCGCGCGGCGCCTACACCTGGGTGACGAAGAAGCTGATGGGCGCGGTCTCCGTGCCCCTCGTCACCACCAACCGCATCAACACCCCCGAAGTGGCGGAGCAGTTGCTCGCCGACGGCTGTGCGGACATGGTCTCGATGGCCCGCCCGATGCTCGCCGACCCCGACTTCGTCAACAAGGCCGCGGCGGGCACGCCGGAGGCGATCAACACCTGTATCGGCTGCAACCAGGCCTGCCTGGACCACACCTTCAGCGGGAAGATCACCTCCTGCCTGGTCAACCCGCGCGCCTGCCACGAGACCGAGCTGGTCCTCGCCCCGACCCGGCTGCGCAAGCGGGTCGCGGTGGTGGGCGCGGGTCCGGCCGGTCTGGCGTGCGCGGTGAGCGCGGCCGAACGCGGCCACGCCGTCACCCTCTTCGACGCCGCGAGCGAGATCGGCGGCCAGCTGAACGTGGCCCGCAGGGTCCCCGGCAAGCAGGAGTTCGACGAGACGCTGCGCTACTTCCGCCACCAGCTCGACGCGCACGGCGTCGACGTACGCCTGGACACGTTCGTCGCCGCCGAGGACGTGACCGGCTACGACGAGGTCGTCGTCGCCACCGGCGTCAGCCCGCGCACCCCCGACATCCCGGGCGTCGACCACCCGAGCGTCGTCGGCTACCTCGACGTGCTGCGCGACGGCGCGCCCGTCGGCGACCGCGTCGCGATCCTCGGAGCGGGCGGCATCGGCTTCGACGTCGCCGAGTTCCTCACCGACGGCGGCGACAAGACGAGCGAGGACCCCGCGGCCTACTTCCGCCAGTGGGGCGTGGACATGGACTACCAGGGGCCCGGTGGTCTCGCCGCCCCCGAGCGTCCCGTCCCGCCGCGCACCGTCCACCTGCTCCAGCGCAAGACCAGCAAGGTCGGCGCGGGCCTCGGCAAGACCACGGGCTGGATCCACCGCACCGAGCTCAAGCACCGGGGCGTCACCATGGTCCCGGGCGTGCGCTACGACCGGATCGACGACGCCGGGCTGCACGTCACCGTCGGCGAGCAGAGCACGGTCCTGGAGGTCGACACCGTCGTGCTGTGCACCGGCCAGGACCCGCGCCGCGACCTCTACGACGCGCTGATCGCCGCCGGCCGCAGCGTGCACCTCATCGGCGGCGCGGACGTGGCCGCCGAACTGGACGCCAAGCGCGCCGTCCAGCAGGGCACCGAGCTGGCGGCGGCACTGTAGGCCGACCGCACGGAGCCGCCCCGGACCGTCCCTAGGATGACCGCATGTCACTCCCGCACGCGATCCTCACCGCCCTCCTCGAGCGGCCCGCCTCGTCGGGGCTGGATCTGACCCGCCGGTTCGACAAGTCGATCGGTTACTTCTGGTCGGCCACGCACCAGCAGATCTATCGCGAGCTGGGACGGCTGGAGGCCGAGGGGCAGATCCGGGCCCTGCCCGCGGAGCAGCCGGTCCGCGGGCAGAAGAAGGCCTACGAGGTCCTGCCCGCCGGCCGTGCCGAACTCGCCCGGTGGACGGCCGCCGCGCAGGACCCGAAGCCGCACCGCGACGCCCTGCTGCTGCGGCTGCGGGCCGCGGCCGTCGTCGGCACCGCCGGTCTCGACGCGGACCTGCGCCGTCATCTCGAGCTGCATCGGCGGCAGTTGGCCGAGTACCGGGAGATCGAGCAGCGGGACTTCCCGGTCGCCGACGACAGCGCGCAGGCCAGGCTGCAGCACCTGGTCCTGCGCGCGGGCATCGAGCTGGAGACCTTCTGGACGCAGTGGCTCAGCGAGGCCCTGGCGAACCTGCCCGTCGTGGAGGGCGAGCCCGGCTGAGCGCCCCGGGCGCCGAAGGCCAGAGCCTGGTGCCGGCAGGGCTCACAGCCGGTAGGGCTTCGAGCGCCGGCGCAGGAACCAGGCCGTCGCGATGACGCCCGCCCCCACCAGCGCACCGCCCACCGCCATGGTGACGGCGCCGTAGTCGCGGGCCGCACCGCCGAGGCCGCCCATGACGCCGCGCGAGGGCGAGGTCGTCGGGGTGGGTGCCGGGGTGGACGGCGTCGAGACGATCACCGACTGGGTGCCCGCGGTGCTGCCGTTGGAGCACATGACCACGACGGTGTAGGTGCCCGGGGAGACCGCCGACCACGCGGCCGACTGGCTCGCGGCCGTCCCGGACAGGGCCACCTGGCGCCCCTGGGCGAAGCTCCCCTGGCCGCTGGTGAGCAGGGCGGCGGTGCCCCAACTGCCGTTGATCTGGGTGCAGGCGCTGGTCACCACCGACACCGTGGAGCCGGTGGTGCTGACCGAGATCCCCGACGCCCGGGCGGCGGCGGGCCCGGCGGCCAGGGCGAGCGGCAGCGCGGCGGCGACCGCCACGCCCAGTCCTGAGCTGAGGAACGGACGGGAATTGCGCATGGGATGTCCTCCGGCGGCGGCACGGTTGGCGGTACATCCCTTGCGCCGCCGAGGATCGGGTTCGTCCGTGCTGCCTCAGACGCAGCCAACGCCCCCCTGCGGCGCCCCGCACGCGGACCGCCGCCGAGCAGGTGAGGGACTCCACCGGACGGACCAGTCACGGCTCGGGCCCGGCGCGTCTCACGGTCCGGGGCCCGTCGTCACCGACCGCTCCGCCGAGAACGCGCCCCAGCCGCCGTCCGGCAGTCGGGCCCGCACCCGCACCCGGTGTGCGACCCCGGCCTTCCCGCCCGCGTAGAAGCTGTACGCAGCCGTCCCGCGCGGCGGGTTCCCGCCCCACACCAGGGAGGTGGCGGGCTGCCCGTCGAGCTGGATCCGGTACTCGGTGACGACGCCGTCCACCCGGGGCGGCGTCCAGGACAGGTCGATGTAGTAGCCGCCGTCGGCGCCCCGGTGAGAGGCCGCCCGGAAATCCGCGGGCGCCGTGTCCGTCCCCTCGTCGTCCCCCTTCGCCGTGGTGATCCGCACCGCCCGGCCCGCGGGCGAGAGGTTGTCGGCGGCGTCCCGCGCCCGGACCGTGAACGCGTAGGCCGTGCCCGGCCGCAACCCCGTGACGACCGTCGCCGTCTGAGCCGCCCCGACGCTGTGGATCTTCGCGTCGCCCCGGTAGACCTCGTAGGAGACCACCTTCCGGTCGTCGGCGGAGGCCGACCAGGACAACTGGACGGCCCGGCTCCCGGCGGCCCGTCCGGTCAGCCCGCCCGGCGCGGTCGGCGCCGAGCGGTCCGCCGCCCCGGCCGCCGCAGTGGTGGCCCGCGCCTCCCTGCCGGGCGGCCCGAGCCGGCCCTGCACGTCACGGGCCCGCACGGTGAAGACGTACGCGGTGGACGGGGCGAGCCGCACGACGTCCAGCATGTGCGCGGTGCCGGGCGCCTCACCGGCCTTCTGCTCGCCCAGGTACACCTCGTACGCGCTGATTCCGCGATCCGCCGCGACCGCGTTCCACATGACGTGGACGCTCGTCGCGCTGCCGGCCGCGGCGGTCACGCCGGTCGGGGCGCCGGGCCCCCGGCCGTCGTCGTCGGCCGTGCCGACGCCGCACCCGCTCGACAGGGCGGACACCAGCACGCACCCCGACACCCACAGCACAACACGTCGCACGGCGTCGCCTCCCGGCCCCGGCACGGCGGCATTGGTCCGGACCAATATGGCGCGGTGATGCGGGCACATCAAGAGGGCGGGAGCCGACGGCCGGCCGGCGCGCCGCCCCGACGACCGCTGGCGGGAGCTACGTACGCTGAAGCACGTCCCGGTCGAACTCCCCTTCCCATGGGACGAGTTCACGCCGAGGCGCCGACCGCAGTCGTCGCTGTTCCCGCGCCGGCGCAGTGGTCCGGGGGCCCGGAACCGCCCCACGGGGCCACGGCCCCCCGGCCGCCGACGCACTGCCGGTCCGTCAGCAGCGGCCCCCGTACGGCCCTCTCGGAGTGGCCGGGCGCTCCGGCCCCCACCAGATTGTTCCGAGTGCCCGTCGAACCGCGTCCGTCCAAGCCTCCAAGAGAGGGTCCCGAACCGTGCGCGTCCAGTCGCTGACACTGGCCGTGGCAGGCCTCGCCCTGCTGGCCCCGACCACTTCGCCCGCCGCCGTGCGGCCGACCGCGGGCGCTCCCGGGGCCCCGGCGCCGCACCATGAGGGTTCCGTCCGCGCCGCCGACCTGCTGTCCCGGGTCCGCGACTGCGCTCCCGTCTCCCGGGGCCGCTATCGCACGGACGACGGCGCGCCCGCCACGATCCCGGTCTGCGGCACCGAAGACGCGGTCTTCTGGACGGCCGACATGGACATCGACTGCGACGGCCGCCCGGGCCCGCGGTGCAACAGCGGCACCGACCCGCTGTTCTCCGCGGCCACGGCCTTCCAGCAGTCCGACGGCCGCTATCTCAGCGCCGAGGCCCTGCCCTACATCGTGGTACCGGGCGCGAGCGAGGTCTGGGACCACCGTGACCACGGGGTGCGCGGCGGATCCGTCGCCGCGGTCGTCTACCGGGACCGGGTGGCGTACGCCGTGGTCGGAGACACCGGACCGCGCGGGATCATCGGTGAGGCCTCGTACGCCACCGCCGAGGCGCTCGGCATCCGCCCCGACCCGCGCGGGGGCGGCGCGCCGTCCGGCGTCACGTACATCGTGTTCAAGAACTCCAGGGCGACCCCCATCGAGAGCCACGCGTCCGCCGTGGCGGTCGGGGAGCGACTGGCCCGGCAGTTCGCACAGGTGCCTGACGTGGACCCGGGCGGATCGTCGCTGCCCCCGGTGCGGGACGGCGAGGACGAGGCGGACGGCACGGCGGACGTCAGGCCGCCGGGCTGGGAGGAGGACTGGGGTCCGTCGGACGCCGCCGAGGGCCCGGACGCGACCGGTGTCTCCGGGACGCCCCCGGAGCGGAACGCCCCGGGGGCGCGGCGGGGCCGAGAAGCCCCGACCGGCCCGAACGGCCCCACCGCCCCGACCGGCAAGGGAGGCGGCGAGGGCGGGGAGGCCGAGTGAGCGGGTGAGCGGCCGGGCGGGGGAGGGCGGGTGAGCGGCCGGGGCGCGCCGCCGGCCCGCCCCGGTCCCGCTCGACCCGCCCGTCTCACACCTTGCGGTACGTGTACGCGTCGGCGGCCGCCGCCTCCACCGCGTCGAGGTCGCCGCCCGCCGCCGCCGTGACGACCGCGGCCACCGCGCCCTCGACGAAGGGGGCGTCCACCAGGCGCGCCGAGTCCGGCAGCTCGTCGCCCTCGGCGAGCAGCGCCTTGACCGTGAGGACGGCGCTGCCGAGGTCGGCCAGGACGGCGACTCCGGCGCCCCGGTCGACCGAGGCCGCCGCGGCGCTGACCAGTTCGGCGCTGGTGCCCAGCCCTCCCCCCTCCGTGCCGCCCGCCGCGGCCACCGGGACGGCCGCGCCGCCGCCCGTGAGCCCGCGCGCCAGGTCGGCCACGGCCGAGGCCACCGCCGCGCTGTGCGAGACCAGTACGACGCCCACGATCCTGTCCTCGCTCACCGTCGCCTCACTCCCCGCCGGCCGTGCAGAGGGCGGCGACGAGCAGTGCCGCCGAGGTCGCCCCCGGATCCTGATGGCCGATGCTGCGCTCGCCCAGATAGCTGGCCCGGCCCTTTCGCGCCTGCAGCGGCGTCGTCGCCTCGGCCCCCTGACCGGCGGCCGCGCGGGCGGCCGCGAAGCCCTCGGCGAGGGCGTCGACGGCCGGGACCAGCGCGTCGATCATGGTCTTGTCGCCGGGCGCGGCGCCGCCGAGCTGCATCACGGCGTCGACGCCCGCCCGCAGCGCCTCGGCGAACCGCTGCTCGTCGACCTCGGCGGCGTCCCCGAGAGCCTTGCCGGTACGGCGCAGCAGGGTGCCGTACAGGGGGCCGGAGGCGCCGCCGACCGTCGAGATCAGCTGCCGTCCCGCGAGGACCAGGACGGCGCCCGGCGTCCCGGGCTCCTCTTTCTCCAGCGTCGCGGTGACGGCGGTGAAGCCGCGCCGCAGATTGTTGCCGTGGTCGGCGTCCCCGATCGGCGAGTCGAGGGCGGTGAGCCGGTCCGCCTCGCGGTCGACGGACGCGGCGGTCGCCGTCATCCAGCGGCGGAAGAAGTCGGCGTCGAGCACTGGATCTCCTTGCGTGGTCGGTACGTTCCGGACTGCCGTGTGCGCTCCGCGCCTCACACGCCCCAGCGCAACCCCGGGGTCCTGACCGGGGCGTCCCACAGTTGCAGCAGTTCCTCGTCTACCTGGCACAGGGTGACCGACGCGCCGGCCATGTCGAGGGACGTCACGTAGTTGCCGACGAGCGTGCGGGCGACCGGCACCCCGCGCTGGGACAGCACACGCTGCACCTCGGCGTTGAAGCCGTACAGCTCCAGCAGCGGCGTCGCGCCCATGCCGTTGACCAGCAGCAGGACGGGATTTCGGGGCGTGAAGTCGTCCAGGATCGCGTGCACGGCGAAGTCGGCGATCTCACCGGACGTCATCATCGCCCGCCGCTCCCGGCCAGGCTCGCCGTGGATGCCCACGCCCAGCTCCAGCTCGCCGGGCGGCAGCTCGAAGGTCGGGCTGCCCTTGGCCGGCGTCGTGCAGGCGCTGAGCGCCACGCCGAAACTGCGCGAGTTCTCGTTGACCTGCCGGGCGAGCGCCTCGACCTGCTCCAGCGGCCGGCCCTCCTCGGCGGCGGCGCCCGCGATCTTCTCCACGAAGAGCGTCGCGCCCGTGCCGCGGCGCCCGGCCGTGTAGAGACTGTCGGTCACCGCCACGTCGTCGTCGATCAGCACCTTCGCGATCCGGATGCCCTCGTCCTCGGCGAGCTCGGCGGCCATGTCGAAGTTCAGCACGTCGCCGGTGTAGTTCTTCACGATGAACAGCACGCCGGCCCCGCTGTCCACGGCCGCGGCCGCGCGCAGCATCTGGTCGGGAACCGGCGAGGTGAACACCTCGCCCGGGCAGGCCGCCGAGAGCATTCCGGGGCCGACGAACCCGCCGTGCAGGGGCTCGTGCCCGGACCCGCCGCCCGACACCAGCGCGACCCTCCCGGCCACCGGCGCGTCCCGTCGCACGATCACCCGGTTCTCGACGTCGACCGTCAGCTCGGGATGGGCGGCCGCCATACCGCGCAGCGCGTCCGCGACCACGGTCTCCGCAACGTTGATCAGCATCCGCATGGATACCTCCAGGTGGGCTAGCAGGTGAGTCCCTGCTTCCATTCTGCCGGTCGGACCCGCGTCGGGCCGATGTCACGGCGAACAGCGCCGGCCCGCCGGGCGTTTTCCGGTCCCGGTGCCGGAAGCATCCCGTGTCGGCGCCTCGGCGCGGGGCACTCGGGCCGTGGCGGGCCCCTCCTGGGGCCGTCATGTCGAGACAGGAGGTGGAGGACATGGGCCATGGTGGGAACGTCATCGACGAGCTGGTGACCGATCACCGCGAGGTCGAGGAGTTCTTCGGCCGGATCGAGGCGCTGCCGGCCGGCGCGAAGGACCGCAGGCTCTACGCGGACCAGGCCACGATGGAGCTGGTCCGGCATTCGGTGGCCGAGGAGATGTACCTCTACCCGGCCGTGCGCGAGCACGTCCCCGGCGGCGACGCCCTCGCCGACAAGGAACTGCAGGACCACGCGCAGGCCGAGCAGCTGATGAAGGACCTGGAGGGCCGCCGGCCGGACGACCCCGAGTTCGACCGGCTGGTCGGCATGCTGATGAGCGAGATCCGCGCCCATGTGGCCGACGAGGAGCAGAACCTGTTCCCCCGGCTGCGCGCGGCGTGCTCGGCGGAGACCCTGGACGAGCTGGGCGACAAGGTCCGCAGGGCGAAGAAGACCGCCCCGACGCGTCCGCACCCCGCCGCCCCGGACAAGCCTCCTGCCAACAAGATGCTGAACCCGGGCGCCGGACTCGTCGACCGGCTGCGGGACGCCCTGACGGGCCGCGGCAAGCCGGACTGACCGACGGACGGGAAGGGACCTGTCGGCGGGCCCGGATGCACGGACACTCCGCCTCAACGGCCGTTCGTCCGCACGGCGGGCCGGTCCGGCAGTTCACCCGACCGACGGGAGGACGGGGAGGCGAGGCTACGGGCAGGCGGCCGGACCCGGCACGGGCCGGAACCGGGCACGGGCCCCAGTGGGACGGACGGACCCGGTCTTCGCGGAGCGCGTCAGGCGACGAGGGCCCGGCCGCGTCCGAGCCGGTCGAGGAGCTGAGCACGGTGGAGCCGGGCCACCGGTGCGAGGAGGTCGGGGTGGCGCAGCAGCGCCGCCGCCCGCCCGTCGCGCTCGTCGGGGGCCAGCAACCGTCTGAAGTCCGGCGTCGTCCCCCGCGTGTGGTCGCCCCCGGCGAGCGCGGCCACCGCGTCCGCCGCGAGTGCGGGATCGGCGAGCAGAGCGGCCGCCCAGCTCGCCACGACCTCGTCCACCCAGCTGCGCCACGCCTCGTCGGTCCCGTCGGCGGCGTCCGCGCCGCTGATCCCGTCGAGGCGGGCCGAGCCGCCCGCACCCGCCATGCCGACCAGCGCGGCGTCCGTCGCCGTCGGGTACCGCAGCCACGCCGCGACCGTCGCGGCCTGGCGGGCCTGGGCCTCGCACAGGGCGGAGGCGAACGCGCCCCCGGACGCCGGATAGGCGCGGGTCAGCCATTCGGCGGTGGCGGCGATGAGCGGGGAGAGGTCTGCGAGCACGGGCGGCCGTCCGGGGTCTGCGGCGGGAGGCGAAGAGCTGCGGAAACCGTAGCCTGCCGCTCCCGTGGGAGGACATGGCGCAGGACACCTCCGGGGACGTGGCATCGGCCACACGACGACCGCGGCGGGCATGCTGCCGGCCGTCCGCCGCGTGCGGGAGCGCCCTGCCGGGAGCCCTGGCGCAGGGGCTCCCGGAGCTTGGCCGACCGGGGCCGGTGCGGGGCGGCCCGGCGTCAGCCGGCGGGAGTGTGGAGGAGGCCGTTGATGAGGACGTTCAGGCCCCAGGCGTCGCGGTCGCCGGGCGAGAGCAGCGCCTCGCGCAGCGAGGTGACCATCGGATAGCGGTCCGCGGGCAGGGAGGCGTATCGGCGGTCGGCCGCGGCGACGACGCTCTCCTCACCCGTGGCCTGGGCGTTGTGGACGCTCTGCTCGGCGGCGGCCGCGGCGATGTGCAGATAGAGCAGGTCGACGGCCCAGGCGGCGGTGACGTCGTCGAGGCCGCCCTCCTTGAGCAGCGCGAGCATGCGGTCCAGGACCAGCAGGGCGTGGTCACCGGTCGGGATCGCGCCGAGGGCGACGGCGGCCAGGCCCTCGTGACGGCTCATGGCCTCGATCGTGGCGGTGGCCAGGGCCCGCAGCCGTTCCTGCCAGGAAGCCCCGGGGGCGCAGTCCGGGGTGAGGGGGACCTGGGCGAGGGCCGCGTCGAGCATGGCGGCCATCAGATCGTCGCGGTTGGCCACGTAGACGTAGAGCGAGGCCGGGCCGGTGTCCAGCTCCTTGGCGACGCGACGCATGGTCAGGGCGTCCAGCCCGTCGCGGTCGAGGATCCGCAGACCGGTCCGCACGACGGCGTCGCGGCTGAGGGGGGCCTTGGCGGGCCGCGTGCGGCGGCTGATCGGCTGCGAGCTCATGGGGAGAGCGTAGCCCCGGGCGAACGTCGTTTGGTACGAACACCGTTTGACACGAACATTGTTCGTTGCCTACCGTGACGGCAGTCGGCGAACGGTGTTCGTCACGAACAATATTCGCGGCCAGTTCCGGACCGTCTCCGACGTTTCGGTGGCTCGCACCTCTGACCAGCAGAAAGACCCACGTCATCATGATTCTGATCACCGGCGGCCGCGGTGCCGTCGCCACCCGCCTCACCGCGCTGCTGCACGACGCCGGCCTGTCGGTCAGGGTCGGCTCCGCCCGCCCCGAGGACCTCTCGCTCCCCGCGGGCGTGCCCACCGTCAGACTGGACCTCACCGATCCGGGCTGCTTCCCGGCCGCGCTGGCCGGCGTCACGTCCGTGTTCCTCTACGCCAGTTCCGAACGCATCGCCGACTTCGTCGACCACGCCCACCGGGCCGGGGTCGAACACGTCGTGCTGCTGTCCTCCGCCGGTGTGCTCGGACCCGACGCCGAGAACGACCCGCTCGCCAGGTCCCACCTCGACGTCGAGAAGGCCCTGCTCGCCTCGCCGATCACCACCACGATCCTGCGACCGGGCTCCTTCGCCTCCAACGCCTCGGCCTGGGCCTGGCCCGTGAAGGCGGGACGGCCGATCAGCCTGCCCTTCCCCGACGCGCACACCGACCCGGTCCACGAGGCGGACCTCGCCGAAGCCGCCCACGCGGTCCTCGTCGATCCTCGCCATCACGGGGGCCGCTTCACCCTCAGCGGTCCCCGGTCGCTGACCTTCACCCAGCAGATCGACCAGCTCGCGGCCGTCATCGGCCGTCCTGTCAGGGCGGAGCGGGTCACCCGGGAGGAGTGGAAGCGCGAGATGGCGGACTACATCCCCGGCGTGTACGCCGACGCCCTTCTGAACTGGTGGGAGTCGAACGACGGCAAGCCCGTCGCCCTCACCTCCACCGTCGAGGAGCTCACCGGTCACCCCGCCCGCCCCTTCGCCGTCTGGGCGGCCGACCACGCCGCCGAGTTCACCACCGCCTGATCCGGCCGGCGGCGTGGCGGCCCCGACGTCTCGGCGGGCGGCTACCGGCTCGGCGCGTCCAGTCCCGGCGACGTGTCCGGGTCGGGGTTGAACACCGGGTGGTAGCTCTCCGGCGGCGCGAGGTAGGAAGCGGGCAGACCCCCGGTGTCGATGACGATCTGGTCCACGGCGATACCCGGGTCGACCATGAAGATCCTCAGGACGTGCTCGCCGGGCTCGGCGACGGTCACGGACGCGGTCAGCTTCTCCACCCCCTCCTCGACGTTGCGCGCCCAGGCGTCCCCGCGGTTGCCGGTGGCCACGGCCTGCCCCGACAGGACGGCGGGTGTCTGGTCGTCCAGCGCGACGGCGAGCCGCCGAGCGCCCCGCTCGTCCAGCGAGGGCAGCCGGAAGACGGTGACCGGGAACGTCCCGGCGCCGGTGAAACGGACCCGGTAGCGCAACTCCGGCGCACGAGCGGCGAGGTCGGCGGTCACCGGGGTCGCCGTCGACGGCACGGCCTCCACCGCGGCCGCACCGCGGCCGAGCCCGCGCACGGTCCGCCAGCGCGCTCCGCCGCGCGCCACCCGGCGCTCGGTGTGCACGGCGTCGATCGACACCCAGCCGTTCGCCTCGACGAAGCCGCGCGCCCGCCGACGCGCCCGCTCACCCTCGTTGACGACCGTCAGCGGCACCTCGAAACGCCGGTCGCCGCCGGTGAACGCGACCGTGACGGCGTGCGTGCCCTCCGGCGCGGCGGACCAGTCGATCTCGACCCACACCCGCGTCTGCTCACGGAGCGAGCCGCCCGCCGCGCTCAGCCGGACCCAGGGCCGGTCCGCCTCGGCGACCCAGGAAACCGCGAGGAAACCGGTGTTGAAAACGTCCACGAAACGCCGGTCCCGGGAGGCGGAGGAGAAGGACAGCGGCCGGGCGGCGCCGATCTCGTTGCCCTCGGCGGCGATCCCGAGCCCGGACGTCTCCCGCCGGGTGACCCGGGTGAGCGACGGACGGCCCGGCGCCTTCGGGATCTGCGAGGGGTACGGATCTACGTAGCCGTTCCACTTCCCGCCCGCCACCTCGGTGTTGTACCGCTGGGTCAGCGCGGCCTCCTCGGCGTGCGCCGCCTCAGCGAGGTCCGCGAAGCGGTTGGTCCCGGCGCCGCGCCCCTGCCGTGCCGCCAGGGCGTTGCGGTCCGCCCAGTAGTACTTCAGGTTCATCAGATACGCACCGTGCACCGGATAGCCGACGAGTTCGAAGTAGGCGTCCCGCATGGCCGCCGGGAGTGCGTCGCCGAGCGCCGCGGTCCGCCGCAGCAGGCGGTCGTAGGCGGCCATGCGGCGTCCCGCCTCGTCCCCGTGGTGGACCACGGAGAAGACGCCGCGGTCGATGAACTCCGGCCGCCGCTCCGCCGCGAGGCGGTAGTACTCGGTGCGGATCGAGGTGATCTCCCGGCCGTGCCGCAGCCCGAACTGCCGGCCGTACCACTCCGCGAGGAAGCCCCCGACGTCCTCCGCCGTCCACCGGTCCACGTCCCAGGCCATGTCCATGGAGAACGACAGCCCCGTCTCGATCGACTTCAGGTCGCCGACGTTGAAGATCCACATCCGGTCGGCCCGGTGCTCGTACACCCTGCGCAACTCCTGCCAGACCTTGGCCAGTTGCGTGGTGTCCAGCCAGAGATAGCTGCGCGGACGGCCCCAGTAGGACAGGTGGTAGTAGATGCCGTTGCCGCCCGGTCGCGCGCGCTCCGCCTCGGTGGGCAGCTGGCGCATGTTGCCGTGGTTGTCGTCCGGCCAGATCAGCGTGACGTCGTCGGGCACCCGGACGCCCGCGTTGTACAGCTCCAGCACCTCCTTGTACGGGATGAAGATCTGCGGCTCGGCCCCCGCCCCGACCTCCTCCGCGAGGATCCGGCGCTGGTCGGCGATGATGTCGTTCATCACCGCCACCTTCTCCGGGATCGTGGTGGCGTTCCTCGTCTCCAGCGCGCTGTCGTGCAGACCGCGCATGCCGAGCGTCCAGCTGCTCTCGTACGCCGCGTTCTCCCGGGCCCGGGCCCGCCAGTAGTCGGAGACGACCGCCGGGTTCACCGTGTAGTCGTAGACCGGCAGCGTGCCGTCCGCGCCCCGGTGGTCCTCGGCCCACGGAGCCCACTCGTGGACGCCGTTGCGCAGCAGCGCCTCGGGATGGCTGGAGCCCACCACGATGCCGTACCGGTCGGCCAGTTCGGGGTTCTCCCGGTACTTGTTGAAGAAGTCGGAGTACGGATGCATGGCCGGCCACAGGTAGTTGGCCTTCAGCCGGAGCAGCAGCTCGAAGAGCCGCTCGTACGTCCGCGGACCGATGTTCTTGTCCGTCTCCTGCGTGCGGTGCGACCAAGTGGTCAGGTTCTGCTCGTCGTTGATGAAGACGCCCCGGTAGCGGACCGACGGTTCGCGGCGCACGAAGGGCCCCGCGGGGACGCTGAGCGCCGCCCGCCGCTCGACGGGCACGTCGGCCCACCAGTACCAGGGCGAGACCCCGATGCGCTCCGAGGTGTCGTAGATCCCGTAGACCGTTCCGCGCGGGTCGCTGCCCGCGATCACCAGGGCGCGGTCCACCCCGGGCGCCGGACGCTCGACCACCTGGGTCACGGAGGCCTCCCAGCGCCCCGCCACCCGCCGCACGCGGAGCCGCTCGCGCGCGACGAGACGGTCCACGACCGGGCTCGCGCCGAGCGTGCCGACCACGATCAGCGCCTCGGCCCGTTCCGGCAGGGTGCGCCGCAGGGCCGGCCGGACTCCGGTGACCCGCTCCACGTCGGCCCGCAGGTCGCCGGCCGCGCGGAGCACGGCGGGGTCCGCGGCCGCGTCCACGAACACGTCGACGGCGACGCCGTCCCGCACCAGGTCGAAGTCGGGCCCGGCGAAGACCGGGTCGGCCGCGGCGGCCCGGGCCGCCGAGGGCAGCGCCGCCGGCAGCAGCGGGGCGACTCCGACGGCCGTCATGCCCCGCAGAAACGCCTTTCGGCTCCATGGCTGCGAGGGGTCCTGCGATGCGGTGGGCGACATCCACGCTCCCGGCTAGACAGTGGCATGACCATGCTAGAAAGCGCTTTCTCCGCCACCCTAGGTCAGGGCGACGCCGCCGTCCACCACCCGGCGGCGCTTCGGTGAGACGTTCCGGGCGACAGGGCGGGCCTGCCGTCAGTAGGCTCGCGGGCATGCGGATCTCCGTCTCCTCGGACATGGACGAACCAGTGGCCCGCGCCCTCGTCGCGGAGCTGCGCGGCCGCGGGCACGACGTCGTGCCGCACGGCGCGCTGCGCTCCGGCGACGACCCCCGGTGGGCGATCTGCTCAGCCGCGGCGGCGCGGGACGTGGCCGACGGGACGTCCGAGCAGGCGGTCGTGTGCTGCTGGACCGGCACCGGCGCGTCCATCGCGGCGAACAAGATCGCCGGCGTCCGGGCCGCCCTGTGCACCGACGCGGGCACGGCCGAGGGCGCACGGCGCTGGAACGACGCCAACGTCCTCGCGCTCAGCCTGCGTCTGACCTCCGAGCCGCTGCTCAAGGAGATCCTGGACGCCTGGTTCGCCGCCGAGGCCGCCCAGGACGCCGAGGACCGGCAGAACCTCGCGCACGTCGCCGCGCTCGACGCGTCGGGTGGCGCGCCGCCCCGTGCGTCGGGTGAGTCACGTCCGGCAGGCGTGTCAGGCGCGGCCGGCACGTCACGCGGGCCGGGTGCGGCACCCGGGTCCGGTGCGTCACCCACGTCGGGTGGTGCGTCACCCACGTCGGGTGCGTCGGACGCCACCCGTGGTCCCGTCCCCGCATCTGACGGCTTCGGCGCGGGCGGGGCGCACTCGGGCCCGTAGGGCCCGCGCCCCCTTACGGACGGCTCCGCTGCTCCGTATGGGTCGCTCGGCCGTGAGGGGTACCCGGCCGGCGGGGAGGGTGGGCAGGTACGGACCGCCACGCCCCTGCGAGCGAACCCGATCGGGAAGGGAACCCGAGATGCCCGTCGACCCGCAAGCGACGTCCGCCCGGCTCACCGACGACGAGCTCCGGACGCTGCACGCCCACTGGCGCGCCGCGAACTACCTGGCCGTCGGCCAGATCTACCTCATGGCCAACCCGCTGCTCACCGAGCCGCTGCGACCGGAGCACGTCAAGCCGCGGCTGCTGGGCCACTGGGGCACGTCGCCGGGGCTGAACCTCGTCTACACCCACCTCAACCGTGTCATCAGCACCCGTGATCTGCGTGCCCTGTGCGTCTGGGGACCCGGTCACGGCGGGCCCGCGGTGGTGGCGAACTCCTGGCTGGAGGGCTCCTACTCGGAGATCTATCCGGACGTCAGCCGGGACGAGGCCGGCATGGCCCGGCTGTTCAGACAGTTCTCCTTCCCGGGCGGGGTGCCCAGCCATGTGGCTCCGGAGACGCCTGGCTCGATCCACGAGGGCGGTGAGCTCGGGTACTCGCTCTCCCACGCGTACGGCGCCGCCTTCGACAACCCCGATCTGCTGGTGGCGTGTGTGATCGGGGACGGGGAGGCGGAGACGGGGCCGCTGGCGGCCTCGTGGCATTCCGACAAGTTCCTCGACCCGGTGCACGACGGGGCGGTGCTGCCGATCCTGCACCTCAACGGCTACAAGATCGCCAACCCGACGGTGCTCGCCCGTCTTCCCGAGTCCGAGCTCGACGCCCTCCTGCGCGGCTACGGCCACGACCCGATCCACGTCACCGGCGACGAGCCGAACGCCGTCCACCGCGCGATGGCCCAGGCCATGGACACCGCGCTGGACCGCATCGCCGTTCTCCAGCGGGCAGCCCGCGAGGAGGGCTCCGGCGAGCGCCCTCGCTGGCCGGTGATCGTGCTGCGCACCCCGAAGGGCTGGACCGGCCCCGCCCACGTCGACCGCGTCCCGGTCGAGGGGACCTGGCGCGCCCACCAGGTCCCGCTGTCCGCCGTCCGCGACAACCCCGAACACCTGCGGCAGCTGGAGGCGTGGCTGCGCTCCTACCGGCCGCAGGAGCTCTTCGACGAACGCGGCGCGCCGCGTCTCGACGTGCAGGCGTGGATCCCCGAGGGGGACCGCCGGCTCGGCGCCACCCCGCACGCCAACGGCGGCCTGCTGTTGCGCGAACTCCCGTTGCGCGACCTGGAGGCGTACGCCGTTCCCGTGGACAAGCCGGGCACCGGCCTGCACGAACCGACCGCCGTCCTCGGCGACCTGCTCGAGGACGTGATGCGCTCGACCGCGGACCGGCGTGACTTCCGGCTCGTCGGCCCGGACGAGACCGCCTCCAACCGGCTCCAGGCCGTCTACCGCGCCACCGGCAAGGCCTGGCAGGCGCAGACCCTCCAGGTGGACGAGCACCTCGACCGGCACGGCCGGGTGATGGAGATCCTCTCCGAACACACTTGCCAGGGCTGGCTGGAGGGCTATCTGCTGACCGGCCGGCACGGACTGTTCTCCTGCTACGAGGCGTTCGCGCACATCGTCGACTCGATGGTCAACCAGCACATCAAGTGGCTGAAGACATCGAGGGAACTGCCGTGGCGTGCCCCCGTCGCCTCCCTCAACTACCT